>JBDTAZ010000067.1:0-30923 GCA_039924325.1 Gemmatimonadaceae bacterium | reverse complement strand
GCTTGTCAACGCACTGTGCAAGAGTGGTTTGTCACGCGACGAAGCCACCGACCTGCTGACGGGCGATCATACCGTAACGAAGCGGAATTCGACGCTCCTAGACGTGGTCAGCGATCTTCGCGTGCTTGATCCGGCGTGTGGTTCCGGAGCATTCCTCGTTCACGCGCTTGAGCGTATCGCACTGCTTCGCATGTCACTCGGCGAGGTGCGTCCGCTTAGCGACGTTCGCCGCGCCGTTCTGACTAATTCGATTTTCGGCGTTGACGCAAACGCGACCGCGGTCTGGCTCTGCGAGCTTCGCCTCTGGCTGTCGGTTGTCATCGACAGCGGGGAATCCGACCCGATGCGGATTTCACCGCTTCCGAACCTGGACAGACAGATTCGCGTAGGAGACTCTCTCTCCGGGGATACGTTCGAACCTACGAATCCAGCTCAGCAACAGCCTCGCAGCATTGCTGCGATGAATCGTCGGTATGCACGCGCGACTGGCCGTCGGAAAGTCGCGCTTGGCAAGCAGCTGGACGTCGCTGAACGCGAGCGCGGAATGGCGGCAATCGACAGCGCAATTTCGAGAGCCCGCACCGAACGTAAGGATATTCTAAGTGCAGTCCGCGCGAAGGACCTGTTCAATACCCGGCGCACCGCAAGCCACGTATCGCGAGACCGGCTGCTGCAATTGCGGACCGAACTCCGATCGCTGCGACAGCAGCGCACGGCGATCGCACGTGGTGGACTACCTGCATTCAGCTATCCAACGCACTTTGCGAGTGTTGCCCGTGCCGGAGGCTTCGACATCGTCATCGGGAATCCACCGTGGGTACGTATCCACAATATTTCCCCGCACGCACGCGCCAAATACCGCGAACAGTTCACCACTTACCGCGCCAGCGCGTGGCTTGAAGGGGCACGAAGCGCAAAAGCCGGAAGTGGCTTCGCCGGACAGGTGGACCTTGCGGCACTTTTTCTGGAGCGCTCCGTTGACCTGCTAGCCCCGACTGGAACTGTCGGGCTTCTGTTGCCGGCGAAGCTGTGGCGTTCACTTGCCGGTGGTGGCGCACGCAGGCTTGTTCTGGAGCGGACGGACATCCACGCAATCGAGGATCACTCCGCTGGACCGGACATGTTCCAGGCCGCGGTATATCCATCCATGCTTGTAGCTGGACGCCGTGGCTCGGATCACCCACGATCTGCGGCGGTGGCCGTTTCGGTGCAACAACGTGCGACCGTTCAAAGATGGACTGCTGCGTCTCGCGATTTTCCTCTCGATGCGTCCCCAGGTAGCCCGTGGTTGGTGATCCCGCCAATAGCTCGCAAGGCGTTTGATCGAATTGGCGGCGCCGGAGTGCCACTTTTCGAGAGCGTTATGGGACGGCCGCACCTGGGCGTTAAGACGGGTTGCAACGACGCGTTTCTCGTCCGCGCCGGCGAGGATGTTTCGGGCCTGACTCCAGTCTCCAATAATTCACGTCATGGCAACATTGAAACGGATTCCCTTCGCCCGCTGCTGCGGGGAGAATCGCTTGAGCGTTGGCGGGTCGGAGATACTCGTGATCGAATCGTCTGGACCCACGCCAGCGATGGCGTTCCGCTCCGGAGATTGCCACCTCATGCTGAGCGCTGGCTTGCTCACTCGCGCCGCGCCTTGGAGTGCCGTAGCGACTCGCATTCCGCTCGGTGGTGGTCGCTCTTCCGGATTGAAGCCGCACGGTCCAACGCTGCGCGCGTCGTGTGGGGTGACTTTGGCCGTACTCCCTGCGCAGCGGTGATCGATCCTGGAAGTCCAGTGGTCCCGCTTAACACTTGCTACTCAATACACTGTGAGCGTGTGGACGACGCACTCGCGTTCTGTGCCCTGCTCAACTCTGACGTGGCCGCTGCATGGTTGGCCGCTCTGGCAGAACCCGCGCGAGGTGGCTACCACCGGTACCTGGGATGGACGATCGCGAGACTGCCAGTTCCAATCGATTGGCCGCGGGCAAGGTTGCTGCTCGCACCCATCGCGGCACGTGCGCGAGAGGGACAATCTCCATCTGCGGCCGAGCTCCGCGAAGCCGTACTCTCTGCGTACAAATTGACCATCGCCGACGTCCAGGCGCTCCTGTCGTGGACTCATGCTTCCACGGACGATTGAAAGAACGCGCGTCCCCATCGCTGTGAGCGTGCCGCCGGTCGTAGTCATGGCGATAATGGCACGCACGCTACTGGGAGATGAGAGGCAGAGTCTCCGTGTCGGCGACATTACGCTTCACCCACACCAGACGTCAGCATTCGGGCGAATCCAGGAAACGCTGAGCAAACACAACGGCGCGCTGTTGTGTGATGAAGTGGGCCTTGGCAAGACGTATGTAGCGCTTGCGCTTGCATCATCGTACGACGCCGTCGCGATTGTAGCCCCAGCAGCGCTCCGCGAAATGTGGCGCGGTGCGTTGAAAGCTACCGGCGTCGTCGCTGAATTCGTCTCTATGGAATCGCTCGGACGCGGTGGCGCCACGGATCGCACGCGAACGCTGCTCATTGTCGATGAGGCCCATCACTTTCGGAATCCCTGTACACGACGCTACGCGGCCCTCGCGCGGCTGTGCACACTCACCCCCGTCTTGCTCCTCACGGCCACTCCACTCCACAACTCCCGAGACGATGTCGCCGCGCTGGCAGCGCTATTCATGGGCACCGAAGCATATCGGATGACAGATGCCGATCTCGCCCGCGTGACCATCCGCCGCGTCGCCATGAGCGGAACTGGAGTTCAGAACATTCCCGTGCTCGAGCACTCTCCGCCTCGCGTGGTCATCGTCGACGAGGCGATTCTCGACTCGATCCGCGCGCTCCCCCCTCCCGTCCCGCCACGCGGCGGAAGCGTTGCAACCCAACTTGTGATTCACGGACTGGCGCGCCAGTGGGCATCGAGTGGTGCGGCTCTGACGGCCGCGCTCAAACGCAGAATTGCCCGCTCTCACAGCCTGCTGGACTCACTCGACGCTGGTCGCTATCCCACCGCGAACGAACTGGCGGCGTGGGTCTATCTTGGCGATGCTGTACAACTCGCGTTCGGTGATCTCCTGGTCCCCGATAATGTTCCCCCATCGTCGGTGGCATCCGCGCTGCGTGAACACGTCAACGCGTTGACGGCGCTGCTGATGCGCGCGCGCAATCTGGACGACGCGGCCCTGATAGCCTACATTCGCGCAATTCGAGACGCCCATCCCAACGAGCGCATTGTTGCATTCTCGTGCTACGCTGAAACAGCGGAAGCACTCTACCGCGGACTACGTCACGACGGTCATGTCGCTCTCCTCACCGCCCGTGGTGCGCTGATTGCATCGGGACCGGTACGTCGTGCCGAGGTGCTAGGGCAATTCGATCCCGAGTCAAGCGCTTCGCGAAACATCGGTCTTCATAATTCGATCCGGCTGCTCCTCGCGACTGACTTGCTGAGCGAAGGAGTAAACCTGCAATGCGCGTCGGTCGTGATCCATCTCGACATACCGTGGACGGCGGCACGCGTGCAACAGCGCATCGGCAGGCTCGTGCGACTTGGCTCGCCTCACGCGCGTGTTGTCTCGTACACTGTTTCTCCCCCTCCGATGGCAGAAGAGTGTCTTCACGAATTGGAGCTAATCGCGAAAAAGGCGGGTATTTCGGAGCAACTTTTAGGTGCGCCGTTGGAAGCCCGGCACCACGCCGTATCCGGCAGTCGCGCCATCGGGGAGAACGAGCACATCCGCAGCCTACTCGCGAGCTGGCGCAACGCGAAGGCCGCGATTGACGCTGACCCTGCCGGACCATGCGTCGCGTATCTTGCTGGGTCCGAACGCGGTGCTCTCGGAGCGTGGCTTGTTGATGGCTCTCCAATATTGCTGTCGCTGGACAGTTCAGGTTTCATGACAGACAAGTCATGCGGCGTTTTGGGCGCGGCGGAACGCGTTGCGGAGTTGCAGTCAGTCGTTGCGGCAGACGATCCGGTCGCACTCTCATCGGTACTTGAGGGCGCTATCGCATGGAACAAACGGAGGCTTGCGTGGACCGCAGTCGTCGGCAGCAGCGACTGCCAACCAGAAATGCCACGGCACGACATCAGGCGTACACTAGCTCGCGTGGCCGACACAACCGTCACCAATTCCACCTTCGCACGTCGGTTCCAATCAGCTTCGATTGCCACGCGGCTTCGAAACGCAGCAACAAGATCGGTCCCTCTCGCAGTGGAATGGTCGCTGGAGGGCCTTTCCGACTACGCTGATGACGCAGCTGTGAATACAATCCTGGATCTGATCGAGACTGCAAGGCCGATTGCAGCTGGTGTTCGTGAGGTTGGATTTCGATGCATCGCGCTCATTGTATTTGTTCCGGATGCAACGCCGATGGCGTGATCGGTTAACATTCGTCACATGTCAGAACCACAAACAGCAAGTTCGGAAACGCCGCGCAACAGACCGATCGCCGTGCTTTTCGATCTCGATGGCACACTCATCGATTCCATAGGCCTGCTCCTCGCGAGCGTGCACCACGCATTCGAAGGATTCAGCGGCCGAGCACCGACTGAACAGGAATGGGTCGCCGGGATCGGAACCCCACTCGCAACTCAGCTCAAGGCATTCTGCGACTCGGATGAACAACTCGCGGCCGTGACGCTGAGATACCGGACATTCCAGCGAGCAGCGCACGATCGTCTCACCACTGCGTTCCCCGGTACTATCGAAGTACTCGGATCGCTCGCTGCCTCGGGCCATCCGATGGCAATCGTGACGAGCAAGTCGAACGAGATGATGCACCTCGCACTTGATCTTACCGGAATCGCACCGTACGTGACATCCGCAATCGGTTGCGACTCCTGCGACCTGCACAAGCCGGATCCCTTTCCAGTCCGCATGGCCCTCCAGGAATTGGCCTACCAGGAAACCGAGGCCGTCTTTCTGGGCGACTCCCCCCACGATATCAACGCCGGAAACGCCGCCGGCGTGGTCTCCATTGCCGCCCTCTGGGGCCCATTTTCGCGAGATCAGCTCCAGCCCGCCAACCCAACCCATTTTCTGGACAATATTTCCGACCTGCCAGCCCTGGTCGAGCGAATCCAGAACCGCGCTACGGTGTAATATTGTCAGCAACTTCTCACTTCAATTGGAGCCTTTGATGGGTTTCTCTCTTCCCGTCACTTCCGGCCTCGTCCGGACCGGCGAGGAGCGCGCGCAGCTCGTCCGCCGCACCTATTCGTTGGTTTTCATAAGCATTCTGGTCACGATCGTGGGCGCGACGTATGCCCTGTCGAACGCGACCATCATGCAGGCTGTCACGGCGCACCCGTGGCTCACGATGATCGCGGTGTTCATCCCGCTGATCGCCGCACAGGGCGCGCGGACGCAATTCCCGCTTAACGTGGCGATGGTGCTGCTCTTCGCATTCGCGATGGGCGTCATGCTCGGTCCGGTAATCGCCATTTACGGTGGCTGGAACTCAGGGCTCATCACGCAGGCAGCGACAATCACAGTCGGCGCCTTTGGAATACTGACACTTTACGCCTTCGTCAGCCGGCGTGATTTCTCCGCATGGGGAAGCTTCTTTGTGGTTGGCCTGTGGGTACTGATTGCCACATCGGTGCTCAACATGTTCTTCGGCAACGCGAACTCCAGTCTCTGGCTCGCGGGCGGAACCGTTCTCGTATTCAGCGGACTGCTCGTCTTCGATACATGGCGGTTGCGTAACGTGTACGGGCCGGAGGATTATGTCGTAGCCGCCGTCGCGATCTATCTTGACCTGCTCAACATGTTCCTTGCGATTCTCCGCATTCTTGGCGGCGGTCGCCGAAGCTGACGGCTCCGGAATCAAAAAAAGAACGGCGCGTCCATTACGACGCGCCGTTCTTTTTTGATTGGGCCAGCCGACGAACCCTATCGCGTGGCCGCAAACTCGATTTCGTTTGCCATGTCCAGATCCTTCTGCGTGATGCCGCCTGCGTCGTGAGTCGTCAACATGCAGGTGATCTTCGTGTATCTAATGTCGATATCGGGGTGGTGCTGCGCCGCTTCGGCAGCCTCCGCAACTCGCGTTACGAAGGCGATGCCATCAGGAAATCCCTCGAACTGAAAAGTCTTGGATAGCATATCCCCCTTCCGGCCCCATCCCGGAAGCGACCCCAGCCCTCGTTGAACCGCAATGTCGGACAACCGTTCAGGACGCTCAGTATTCTTCATTTTTCCCGCCCTCAAACATTTGAGTGGGTTGATTGTGTCTACCGCGCTCATTCTCTTTCCGACCGTGACCGCATCCGGGCAGCGCGCCGCACAAAACGTCGTCCCGCACAGCCCGGCCGCGGATTCGACGAATCTTACTACACCCGACCACTATTGGCGCAATCTCGCGGCGGGCTTTGGCACAAGCGTCCTCGCGCATGAAGCTGGCCACATCGGCATGTCCTATGCCCTCGGCGCCCGCCCGACGTTCGGGTTTGAAGACGGCAAGCCTACCGTCTTCTCCGGAATCGACCCCAATCGCGACCCGCACAAGCAGTTCCTGTTCTCCAGCGCGGGGCTCAACGTGCAGGCAATAATGGACGAGGCGATACTCGATATCCCGCACCGCCGCGGCGGCGCGTTCGAGCGCGGGATCCTGGCCGGTGGCATCGCTACAGCCTATTTCTACGCCACAATCGGCCGCAACGCGCGAAACAGCGACATCACGTTCATGGCGCAAACATCCTCGCTCAGTCGTACCCAGGCATCCCTGCTCTACGCGGGGATTGCTACGATACAAACTGTTCGAATTGCGCGCGATGGACACTACGCAAACTTTTTTATACGTCCGTCAACGCGCGGCGGTGTCAACGTTGGCGTTGCGGTACTCCCTTCGCATTAGTCGCCGAGTCAGTCGACGACGAATCGTGCGACGCGACGGGATCAGCCGACCAGACCGTGCCGTCGGCGGTGCGGACAACTCTATGCAGACCGATCTCCTGCACCAGCGTTGGTATGGCGATAAAATCCGAACTTTCCTCGTCGTATGCGACCACGTAACCATGGTCCTTGCGTAACTGGTTGCCGAATGGAACAACATCCTCAGGCTTGATCGCCTCCGGCAGTTCTCGCGCAATTCGGTTCGCGTCAAAATAAAGAGCGGGCGGCCAATTGGAATACAACCTTCGGCCCGCAGCGTGGTCACGCACCCATTGCGTAAGCGGCGAATTTTTCCAATCGCTATTTGCGAAATCACTCCCCTCCGTCGCCGCGTAAACCGCGTCGTTCACAGTCACGGTTGCAGCAGCGCCGAGCCACACCACTAACAGGAGCGCGAGTGCAGCACGAACGGGCGAGTGATACGCACGCCACCAGTACCCAATCGCGGTCACGATAGCCACTTCGAGCAATACGATCAAAGGCGCCAGAATCCTCCCGTCCAGGGGAATCGTGCCCCCGACCAACGCACGTGACATGAGGACGACTAGCAGGTAACACGCGCCAAGGACAGTCGCTGCGGCGATGAGTGTGTTGACGCCACTCACCCGCATGTGACGCAGTCTTTTACCCGAGGTGTCTCGAACAGCACTGACAAGAAAGACGATGATCACAACGGCAGCCAACAGCGCGACGCACTGTTGCACAATCCCATCTGGAAGAAGAGGAGCCAGCCATTCGGCGAGCGTGTCGCGCGCCTGACCCAGTGTCGCCGCCCAGCCACCGTAAAACTGCAACTTGGGCGTTGCGTGCCGATCCGGTGCAATGGCTGTACGCGCGAACCACCACGCAACGGCAATCAACGGGACTATCGCGACCGTGACGCTACGACGCAAGCGGCTTCGAAAGTCATGTCGGGAGTCCAACAGCGTCCATGCAACAGCCGCCAGCGGCGCTGCAGCACCAGCATAACGCACCATTACCGCCGCTGCGGACAGCACGCCCAGCAGTAGCAGGCGATCACGTGCATGAATCATCGCAATCAGGAGAATCAGCAACAGCGCGATGAACAACGGTTCGCTCAACACGGAGATTTGCGTGTCGAACAACGCCTGCGTGGCGAAAACGACCAGCACTCCGGCGACGCCAGCTGTGTACCCGATTGGGCCAGCGATTAGCAGCACAATGGCAGCCGCGGTCACAGCGGCCGCAAACACATTGATCCAGCGTGCCGACTGGATAGGCGACGCCCCGAATATTACGGGCAGCGCTATCACCCCCGGATAACCGGGCGGCCAGAGTGACAACGCCGACGTCGAGTCGGCTCTCGCCCACTTCGCGGTCGGGACGCGCATCTGGCCCTGCTGCACGAGTGACTGTGCCGCACCTAAGTACGCCATCGAATCCGGATCCAGCCCGGGACCCGGAGCACTCGTAGAAAAAAAGACAAGAGCCGCGGCGAACACCGCGGCCCCCAGCACTGTGAATGTTTTCAGTTCAGTCGGCTAGTGAGTATTCGGCATCATCGCGGCGCTTCTGCGTCGCGACGCGAATGGAGATAGTAGGCGCAGCACGAGCCGTTGTCGAGGTGTGGCGCCCACCAAAGTGTCGGGCGCTCACTCTCGCGCGACACCTGCCCAGCATCCGAGCGATGCCGGAATTACCTGAGCACCATCCGGGCGACGAATACGCCGATCGCGACTAGCGCCACCGCGCCAACTATCAACACGGCCGGATTCATCGGAATCGAACGCTTGTACCACGGATGATGACCGCGATACGTGTCGTCCGGCAGTGAGTCCATGATTCGCTTGTGAACATAGAGCGGCGTAGTTCGGCTCCGCAGCGTCTCGGCTTCGTCGTGGATCTTCGTCCACAGGTCGACCGCATCGTTTCCACCCTGACTGGCACGAACTACAGCGACACCAACTTCGCCGTCCAGCCACTGGTGCAACACGGATACAGCGCCGGTGTGCGGAAGTGGAACTTCACGATCCGGAAGATGCCGCGCTGGCGCTTCTCCCATCCCGTTGGTCCGTGACCGGGGTAGCTCGAAGTCGAGCGCCGGGTCCGAATGATCTTCTGGCGTATTCAGGTCGTCGTACGTCACGCGTATTTCCCCTCTAGCAAGTGCTGGAGTGCCTCTCGCGCGCGATGGACGCGCATTTTGAGTGCCCCAACCGTTGTACGCAATAGCTCCGCCATCTCCTCATACGACCGTCCTTCCACGTGCTTCATCACGAAAGCCTCGCGTAATGCGGGCGCAAGAGCGGCGAGCGCCACTTCGAGATCCGACCGCAATTCATTGCGATCCAGTTCCTCTTCGGGCGTCGAATAGGAGGACGGTTGATCGTCCTCTTCGTAACTAATGTGGGACCGGCGAATGTTCTTTAGCCAGTCCTTGCAGGCATTCGCCACGATGCGGAACACCCAGGCATCGAACCGGCCCCGAACCTCGCCGAGGTGGGCGTAGGCCTTTATGAACGACTGCTGGAGAATGTCCTCCGCTACGTCCGGACTTCCAGTCATGCCCAGTGCGTGCCGGTACAGAGGATCACTGTACCGCACGATGAGGAGCTCGAACGCGTCTCGCGACCCGTTCAATACTCTTTGAATAACCTCCTGATCGAGGTCAGCTTGATCGACCGGGCTGGTCTCAGAGGTCACGGATGTTACCTGCGGTTACGTGCGTAGGACAGAATGCGCCCATTCCGGCCATAATATCCACTAAAGGCCGCGGATACGCCACCCCATAGCGCAAGTGGGTTGCGAAAGTGTTGAAAAATCATATACTTAGCGCGGTTTCCACCCTTCTCCCCAACAGCCCAAAATAGCCGCCCATGGCCGATAAGTCAGCAACGCCTGAGGTCACGCCAGAAACTCCGGCGACCCCGGTGGCTCCTCCAATAGTTCCCCCTCCCCCAAAGCGCAGCCCAGGACACCGTGGCGCCGATGTGAAGGATACTGTGGCGGAGATGACCGCCAAGGCGCACGAGATCAGCCTCGAGGCGGGCAGTAAGATGGCCGCCGCGATGAAAGATGTGGTAAACGCAGCCGCCGGCCTCACAGGTTTCGTCCTGGAAAGTGCCCGCGACTTGGTTCAGTATATGGTCCGTCGTGGCCAGATGACCCAGGAAGAGGCTGACAAGCTCATCCGACAGGCCGAGGAGGCACAGGTCGGACGTCCGGCTCCACCCCCACGGGCACCCGAGCCAGAACCAGCCCCTAAAGCCATCGCCGCCGCCCCGCCAGCGCACGTTGCGCCACCTGCGGTCAACGCCGTGCCGCATACGCCACCAGCACCAAAGCCGGCTCCACCAGCCGCCCCACCAGCCGCCCCACCAGACGCGCCTCACGCCGCTCCACAGGCCGCCTCGGCGAAAGCTGCCGCCCCTGCCACGAAGGCCGAAGTAGCGCCTGCCGCAGCGCCACATGTAGCGCCACATGCAGCGCCACACTCAGCTCCAGCCGCAGCTCCAAAGGCAGCGGCTCCGAAAGTAGCTCCCACGAAGCCAGCGGCAGCCAAGCCAGCGGCAGCCAAGCCAGCGGCAGCCAAGCCAGTTGCAGCCAAGCCAGCTGCGGCCAAGCCAGCTGCGGCCAAGCCAGAGGCCAAAGCCGCCGTCAAGAAACCAGCTACACGAACTGCCGATAAGAGCGACCACGTCGTCGCCAAAAAGCCAGTCGCGAAGACCGCCGCCAAGAAAGCGCCCGCCAAGCATAAATGACGCCGGCCGAGCTTACGGCAAAGCTCGTAACAATCGATTCCAGAAATCCCACGTTGGTGCCTGATGCTCCCGGTGAGCATCAGGCTGCTTTTTTTCTGGCCGATCTGCTCTCGAACTGGGGATTCGACGTTTCGAAGCAGGAAGTCGTCGAAGGACGGTTTAATGTCGTCGCGCGCGCCGGTCGAGCGGCTCCTGGAGTGAGATCGCTGATGCTGAACGGCCATCTCGACATCGTCGGGGTAGATGGAATGTCGCACCCGCCCTTCGACCCACGAGTCGCCGACGGTCGACTTTATGGTCGCGGCTCCGCGGACATGAAGAGCGGAATCGCAGCGATGTGCGTCGCAGCCCGGAATGCAGTCGCGCTCGGCATCAACGGTGAGGTGATCATCGCGCTCGTAATAGACGAGGAATACGAGAGCCTCGGTACGCGCGCGCTCATCGCGTCGGGTACTCGTGCCGACGCCGCTGTCATCGCCGAACCAACCCGACTCGCGCTCTGTCCAGCCCACCGCGGCTTTGTCTGGCTCCGTCTGAACGTCCACGGTCGCGCAGCCCACGGTAGTCGTTATGACATCGGCGTCGACGCTATCACCAACGCCGCGCTCATCATCGCCGAGCTGGACCGGTTCCAGAGAGAATCACTGCACCGGCCGACTCATCCTCTGCTCGGACGCGGCTCACTTCACATGTCACTCATTTCCGGAGGTTCGGGTCTCTCTACCTACCCCGAACTGTGTACGCTGGAACTGGAAAGACGGACGCTTCCCGGCGAGACTGAGCAGACCTTCCTGGACGAAGTCGACGCCGCAATCGCAATGGTTCGCAATACCCACCCCGATCTCAAGGTCGACGTGTCACTCACGACATCACAGGGTCCGAGTGATGTCGCGACAGACGAGCCCGTAATGCGAGCGATGTCGGACGCCCTGCGGCAGGAGCAGCTACCAGCGCGCATCGAAGGGCTCAGCGCCTGGACGGATGCCGCTCTGTTGAACGCGGCGGGCGTGCCGGCAATCTGTTTTGGACCCGGCGATATAGCGCTGGCCCATTCGGCCACAGAATTCGTCCCTCTCGCGGAGATCGACGACGCCACTCGCGTGCTCGGTCGCTTTGTTCACTCGTGGTGTAATAGCGAGCGCTGATACGCGAAACACAACTCGGTTCCACGGAAGCTCGGCGGGCGATTAGAATCGTTAGATGCAACTCTCGACCAGACAGTACAACTTGCTGGAGCGCGCAATCGCTGATGGGCTCCGGATCGTGGTATACAGACGTGGGTCGGAGTTTGTGGTTCGTCCGGAGTCCCTGGGCCTTCGCGCTGGACGCGAGGCGATCGAGACTGTGCAACCGGCGACGGGCGATCGGATGACCATCTATCTCGACGATCTTGAAGGTTTCGAGGTGGTAAATGTCTGAAATACCAACGGAAATCGTCGCTGTTTACGCCGATGAATCATGCCTTGGCAACGGCCGCGACGGCGACAACCCTGGCGGCGCCGGCGGTCTTGTGGAATGGCAAAATCCTTCGAGTGGAAACATCACGCGATGGGATTACTGGATATGCGAGCCATCGACAACCAATAACCGAATGGCGCTCCGGTCAGTAATCGAAGCATTCCGTGGCATCTCCGCCAAGCGAAAGAGTTTTGCTGTAGTCTTCACAACGGATTCGCGTTACATCGTAGATGGGATGACCAGTTGGGTTCACGGCTGGGCGAAACAAGGCTGGAAGCGCAAGAGTGGGCCGATCGAAAACCTCGAGCTTTGGAAGGAAGCTCTTCGCGCGCTCGGTACCCACCACTGCGAGTGGCGCTGGGTTCGCGGTCACAATGGTCAGCCGCAGAACGAGTATGCCAACGAACTTGCTACTCGAGCCGCGGCATCTCAGGAAGACTCGGCGGGTCTGATCCAGTCGGCCTTCGATGCGTGGATGGAAGAGCACGGGGGGACTGGCGTTACGAAGCAATCAGTTGCACCATTTCCAAGTCACGAAACATTCAGAGGAAAGCACCGAGAATGGACGATCTAGATCGCCTTCACCGCCGACTGGTGCACAACGTCCGCGCCACACGTCCGGAATACCTGAAGATCCCGTTCAGCGTACGTGAGCTTTACGAGCAAATCGTCCCATATCGGCACAACCGCCGAGAGCTGGCGATTGAGACAAACGACGACTATGAGACTGCAATCGCGCGCCTTCTTTCAGGAGAACGCGGTTACGTGGTCGCGGACGCCGCAATGCAGGACTCGCTTCGGCGCGAGCTTGCGTCGCCGACTGGTGATCCCGGCGTCTTCAAGGATTTTGCCGACGCGACGATCACACTTACATCAGCCGCCGAATCCGCACAGACTCCCGTCCCAGCGGTCGCAGCTTCCGGGATGAACACTCCGACGTTGCTTGACGAACACGACAACCCGACGGACAGCGTCTCCAACGGCCAGGGCGCGGTCGCTGCCTTCGACGCGATGTCACCCGGAAACGTCGCGCCCGCCGCCGCTACAAATCCGGTTCCGACATTGCTGGAGTCGCTATCCGCAACTGAGGCGGCAATAGACTGTCGCTTTTGTGGCGGCACGCTTCCGGAGGGTCGCGAAACCAACTACTGCCCACACTGCGGAGAAAATCTGCGCACCCGCCGCTGCCCATCATGCGGATCGGAAATGGATACTTCGTGGAAATTCTGCGTCACGTGCGGGAGAGCAGCAACCTGAATTGATGCGGGTCGTCTAGCGCGTTATATCTGACCGTGGCGTCTCAGTGATCAAACGCGCGCCACGCTGATACGTGAAATACGCGTACGCCCACTGCAGAAGCACGCTAAGCCGGTTTCGAAATCCGATGAGATATGTGATGTGGATGCCGAGCCAGATCACCCATGCCACTCGACCCGCAAGCTGGATCTTGCCACCGAACAGATTCGCGATCGCCTTGCCCCGCCCGATCGTCGCAAGATCACCCTTGTTGAAATAGTTGAACTCGGTACTCGGCAGGCGTTCGACGCTTGCGATAATGTTTTTTGCGGTTATCCGTCCTTCCTGCATTGCAACCTGGGCGACACCGGGCAGCGGCTGGCCATCGCCTTGAAGCGCGTGGGCGAGGTCGCCGATGACAAAAATGTTTGGATGCCCTGGGATTGAGAGGTCGCGTTCAACAATCACCTGCCCTGTCTTTGTAAGCGGAACGCCAAGCGATTTCGATATCGGCGACGCTACGTTTCCAGCCGCCCAGAATATCGTGCGCGTCCTGATTACATGTTTGCCAACATGCACCTCACCGCGTTCGATTTTCGTAACCGCCGAACCCGTCCGCACGTCCACACGCAACTTTGTAAGGTCTTCGCGCGCCCGTGCCGCAAGTGATTCGGGAAAGGCCGGCAAAATCCTCGGACCGGCCTCGAGTAGAATCACCGTGGTATTACTCGTATTGGTACGCCTGAAATCCTTCCGCATGCCGTGCGCGATCTCCTGCATCACGCCCGCGAGTTCACACCCGGTGGGGCCAGCACCGACGATAACAAATGTCAACCACTCGTCGCGCTCCGCTGCAGTCGCGGCGCGTTCGGCTTCCTCGAACGCAAGCAGGAATCGACGACGCATCTCAAGTGCGTCTTCGATTCCTTTCAATCCTGGCGCGAGCGCCTCCCACTCGGGATGGCCGAAGTATGAATGCCGCGTTCCGCTGGCAACTACCAGATAATCGAACGGAATCTGAAAATCGGGCCGCTGCCCCGACGGATCTGTGCACTCCACGACCTGGGCAACGACGTCTACTTCGCGAGCTTCGGCTAGCTCCACCACCGTATTGCTGTTGTTCCGAAGAATGTGCCTTATCGCAGCGGCTATATCGCTCGGCGCAAGCGACGCGGTAGCAACCTGATAAAGCAGTGGCTGAAATAGATGGTAGTTCGTACGGTCGATCACAGTAACGTGAGCCTTCAACCGACGCAGTTTTTTCGCAACCATCAGTCCACCAAAACCGCCTCCGATCACCACTACACGCGGAAGATCATCTTCTGCTTTTGCCATCATCTGATCAAAACCTCACTTCATGCGGGATTCCGCGATACGAGCGGTCAGCGCCATGATGAGCACCAGTCCGATAAGTAACGCACTGTACGCAGACGCAGTGCCGAACGCGTATGAACGTAGTTGCGCGAGGATCTCGATGGATATCGGACGATTCCCATGTGTGTATAACACTATGCTTGCCACGAATTCGCCGACGGCCGCTACACACGCCAGCAATGCGCCCGCGACAATACCGGGTCTGGCAGCTGGTAGCACAACCCGCCGCACCGCCATCCACCACGATGCGCCCAGGCCGCGAGCCGCCGATTCCAAAGACGGATCCATTTGCCGGAGCGAACCTTCCACGGCCTGTGACACGAGCGGGATATTGCGCACGAAGTACGCCAGTGGCAATATCCAGAACGTACCTACAAGCAGTACCTTGCCAGCAGCAAGGTTATTCGTGTTGAATGTGGCGAGTAGGCCGAGGGCGACCGCCGTTCCGGGAATTGCCCAGGGAAGCGCAACCAGAACTTCGAGCAACTTGCGCCCGCTGAACCTGCGCGTGACGATGAGATACGCGGCTGCCACGCAAAATACAAGGTCCGCCGCCGTGGCAAGCACCGACATGACTATGCTGTTCCGGATCGGAGTCCACAGTTGATTGGTCGTAAACAGGCCGGCGTAGTTACGCGTCGTGTATTCGGGCGGTAACATCTGCGTCGTCCATGCCCCGTCCTTGGCGAACGACACCAGAACAATCATCAGGTGCGGCAGAACGAGTACGAGTACGATCAAACCTGCAGCGCACGCGAGGCCAATCCGCGCCGACCGTGAGCGCACCGGCCGCCTGCTTGCGCCGCCCTTTCCTGCAGCGACATACGCGCGCCTTCCCTCCAGCCAGCGAAACAACATCAGCCCCGCTACCGCGCTGATCGCGAGTACCGTCGTCTCCACATATGCCAATCCAATCGCATCGTTGAGCTTTGAATTCAGGATCTGGGTGGAAAGAACCCGAATGCCGCCACCGAACACGTACGGTGCCGAAAATGAACCCAGCGCGCTCATGAACACGAGCAGCGCTGATCCCGCAATCGCTGGCGTAAGCAACGGAAGCGTCACACGAGTCAACCGCCGAAATGTCCCAGCCCCAAGCCCAATCGCGGCTTCGTCGAGCGACGATTCATAGCGCTCCAGTCCAGCTGATACGAACAGATATACGTACACATACATGGTGTACGCGTGTATGAAGATGATCGCGCCCAGGCCGTTGAGATGCCACGGGACCTCCTTGAGCCCCAGCACGATCTGCGTAACGCGCGTAATTACTCCCGTATCGCCATACAGAAACAGGAACGAGATCACGCCTACCAGGGGCGGAAGTGCTGCCGGCAAAAGCGCCGCCGCGCGCAACAGTGTACGCCCCGGAAAATCGAATCGCGTCAGGAGAAATGCCAGCGGCACCCCGATGGCTAGCGAAGCGACGACCGACGCGACAGCGATGATGATGCTGTTCTTTAGTGCTTCGACATCGGATGGGGATTCCGCGAATTCCCTCCAGTGCCCGATGCTGCCGGCAATGACTGAGATGTTCGGGTAGATGACGGTCCACGCGAGAATCAGCAGTAACGGAAGCGCGGCCAGCGTCGCGAGACGCTCGGCGCGGCTTCTGCCTCCGAACCAACCAGCGATCGTCACGGAACCATCGGTACCGGTCGCGTGATGCGCACGCCGACCGTCTTGCCTGTCTCAATTCTGTCGCGTGATGCTACATCTATCACGATCTCACGGTCGAGTCGGAGACGGTACACAAATCCGGCTCCCGCAAACCGCCGAGCATCGACGACCGCCGGCCACGCTCCGTCCGAACCCGCTGCCGGCGCATCCGTCACGATTTCGACGGCCTCCGGTCGCAATACGATCGCGCCCGTCTCTCCATCAGACAAACCCGCGAAGGAGCTTAAAGCGACTTGGTGCGTGGTTCCGTCAATCGTCACAGCCGCAGATTCTCCATGACGGCGCGCGTGAACAAGCGTCGCATGACCAATGAACTTGGCTACCTGCCGAGACACCGGCCGATCATACAGATCTTCAGGCGATCCGATCTGCAGCACTCGGCCGAGCGCCAACAGGACGATGCGGTCGGCAATCGCGAATGCGTCATCCTGATCGTGCGTTACAAAAAGCGCCGGCGCTTCGGTCGCCTTGAGCGTCGCACGCAATTCGTCTCGTGTGCTCGCGCGAAGCGTCGGGTCCAGATTGGAGAGTGGCTCATCAAGCAGCAGCAAGCGCGGCTCGATCACTACCGCACGTGCGAGCGCTACCCGTTGCTGCTCCCCACCCGACAGCTGCTGCACCATTCGCTCGCCCTTGCCATTAAGCCCGACGCGCTCCAGCGCCGCCCCGGCGCGCTCACGTCTGTCCGAACGGCGCACGCCGCGCGCTTCCAGGCCGAAAGCGACATTCTCAATCACCGACATGTGCGGAAACAGCGCGTAGTGCTGAAACACCATGCCGAAGCCCCGTTTTGCAGGGCCGAGTCGCGTAAAATCCTTTCCGCCAAACAATACGCGACCGGAGTCCGGCTGCTCGTATCCGGCGACGATCCGCAATGTCGTTGTCTTTCCCGATCCCGACGCCCCCACGAGCGCTACCAACTCGCCGGGTCGCACTTCGAACGACACCTGATCGACTGCTTGCTGGCCATTGAACGAACGCGCGATCGCGTCGACAATCAACCCGTCTTTGTCCACGATCACCCGTGATTCCTGATGTGTGAATCCCAATACCTCATCCATTCGTTCAGATGCTGAGCAATCAGATTCTGATCAACCGGCATTGGTTTGATCTGCTTCATCGCTTTTTGAATCCAGGCAGGCAACGAGTCCTGAGGAATATCCGTGCGTGCGGGGATCCTGAGAAACTGACGAGACGCCTGGAGTTGTGCGTGCTCGGACGTCACGAATTCGTAATACAACTTCGCTTCGCGCAAGTGCTTGGTGCCCCGGACGATCGCGATTGCATCGACAAGGAGTGGCGTACCGCTCTTTGGTATTACATAGTCGATAGGAATTCCCACCCGATCGCGCATCGTGGCAACATCCGGCATGTCCCAAAGTGTGATCAATCCTTCCCGACTCTTAAGTTTCTGATAAAGAATCGTCGGGTTGAGCACGTACTCCTTCGTGTTGGAGTCCAGCTTCAGTAACCAGTCGTATCCGCGCTGCGGCGAGCCGGTCTCGGTAATGCTGGTCGCGATCATAGCACCGAATATTGCGCGCATCGTCCCCGACGCGATCGGATCGCGGATTATCAGCTTGCCGCGCCACTTTGGATTTACTACATCCGCCCAGTCCTGAGGAGCGCTATCCCGCGGGATTGCGTCACCGTTGTACGCGATGACCTCGGGTGTAAGGTACGTTCCATACCACAGATCCTTTGGATCATGCGCAGCCGCCGGCACCGCGTTCGCCCAGGTTGGTCGATAAGGCTGGAGCAAATTCGCCTGTGCAGCGCGAGCAAACGATTCGCTCGGCGCACCGAACCACACGTCGGCCTGAGGGTTCACGGCCTCGCCACGGATTCGATCCAGAACTTCCTGCGATCCCATGTCAACCCACTGCACATCTATCGTCGGATATTTCTTCTCGAATTCCGTTTCATAGAACTTGAGGAGATCGATCCCGTGCGGTGAATAGACAGTAAGTACGGTTCGGTTGTCATGCACGCACGACCCGAGCATCGCCGCCATCACTGCGCAGACGATGCCCATCCCAGCGCGGCGAAGTTTCACCTCAATAGATTCGCGAATATGCGTGCGCCACCCGGTACCGCGGCTGGAAGCTGACGAAACAGCGCGAGTGTTACGTACGTGTAGCGTCCCTTGCCAACGGCGGCGGTCAGTATTCCGGAGCTATTCGCAGCTTCACCAGGATCATTCATGCTCAACATCGCCGAGTAATGCGGATCATAAGTACTCGGCATGTACGTGGCACGCTCCTGTACCCAACCGATGAAATCGCCGCTTGTTATCCGATTTGGAGAATCAAGCAGCGCGTTTCGAGGCTCAAGTATCGTGACTGGCGCGTTCTCATCCGTCACACGCGCGGCAGGCCGCGCCAGCGTAATCGGATATGGCATCAAACCCGGCTGCTGCATTTCGTTCTGCCCATACTGGACAATAAGGTTCCCGCCAGCACGGACGTAATTCATCAAGTACGAGTTGTTGTTCACCAGAAGCTGGTTCGCCTGGTACGCCCTCGGCCCAATAACTATCGTGCTATATGCGGACAGGTCTGTCGTCGGTAGCGATGCAGGATCGATCGCGTGGATGACCAGCCCAAGGTCGCGGAGTGCGTTCGCAACGTTATCACCGACACCCTGGATGTACCCGATCGTTGGGTGTGCCGGTACGATCACATCGACTACCTGTATCGGAACATCGGCGGCGCGGTACATCCGCTCCGGTGTAATGTGCGAATACTCGATCGGAATAAAGCCTACGCTATCCCTCTGCGTACCATCGACAGCTACGGCGCGCACATGATGCACGCCTGGAGCGAGTCGACCGGTAACGCGGAACGTGATCGTCCGCGTCGCGCCAGCCTGGAGCACGACCCGACGATTCGCGGAATCGGTTTTGAGGCCAGACGGAAGCGAGACGGCAAGTGAAATATCATGCGTGGTTGGCCACGATGAGCGCAGCGTGACCTGGAACGTCCGATCCAGGGGGGCTGCTGCTCGCGCGAGTTCAACATCTCGAGCAAATGTCACCGAAATGCCGGGCGCGGTCGCTAACGGACGCTCGATTTCTCCCAGCACCGGGTCGGCGTAACGATAAACTGCAGGCGTTCTGACTGTGATCGGCTCATGGCCGGGCAGCTTCACCTCGACTGGTAGCCAGCCCGCTTTTTCCCTTGCGTCGTCAGAGATTGAATCGGATGCGAATGCGAACAGATCTCCGACGCGGGGACGCACCAGCCAGTAAGGCTGCGTGATCTTGTCCCCGTGGACATAAACAGTGTGAAGCGAACTGCTATCAACGACACCGCGAATGTACACCGCGACGTGAACCGGAACACTGTCCCCCAATGCGACACGGGCGCGGTCAGAAATAGCTTCGACATCCACCCCCGCATCGGCCACTGCGATCTGGTTGCGATCCGCCTGTGTCACATGCAATGTGGTGTCGATTCCGTCAAACATGGAGCGTTCGGATGTCGCCGGCGTTGCCGCGTTCACGCGAGTCGCTTCACGACGCAGAAAGTCCATCACGACGCCTTTCCGCGGCGTGCTCCCAAACCCCTGCGACTTGTGTTGACTACGACTCTCAGCAGCGATCTCGGCATACGTCAACCCAAGGATCGGATCGTACTCACCAACATTCATGGATATGGTGCCGTCCGAGCTCGAAAACCTTGCACCACGATAGAACTTGAGCACACTCCATGGTGCGCCGAATTTTCGCGTCGGAAATCGCACCGTGTCTGCTGCCGCGTCGTAAACTTCACGCGAGAGAATTCCCGCGACTTGATGCTGCCCGTGTCCATCACGCGGCGTACCGGAGAACACAGAAACGATGATCTGCGGCCGAAAGCCGCGCACAACCTTGACCATGTCGCCGAGTACCGAATCGCGCGGCCAGTGCGAGAAGCTCTCCGCGGCAGTCTTCGAGAAACCGAAGTCGTATGCACGCGTGAAGTACTGATGCGCTCCGTCTACGCGGCGCGCGGCGAGCAATTCCTGCGTGCGAATCACGCCAAGCGCTTCGCCAAGCTCGTTGCCGATGAGGTTCTGACCACCGTCGCCGCGTGTCAGCGAGAGATATGCCGTCTCGGCTCGGTGACCGCGCGCAAGCCACGCAATAAGCTGCGTATCCTCATCATCGGGGTGCGCGCCAATGACGAGAACCCTGTCGTGCACACCCGCGGCTGCTTTCGCCTCCGCGGATGCGACGATGCCGCGCTCCTGAGCTTTCAAGGAGAGCGGCATCAACACCATCGTCGCTGCAACAGCTGCAGCCGACAGCAACACGTGTCGGCACGTACGTGCAACGGCCAACACTGTCAACGTGCCGCTGCGCGTGTGCGCCCGCCCCGTGCCGGTTGAGGCAGTGTCAGAACATCGGAGACTATGCGCTCCTGCTCTGCCTTGTGTGGCTCCGCGTAGCCCTCGGCAGGACTCGCACGCTCGGCACGACCAATGTACCGAATGGTGATCGCGTTGCCGGTCGACACGCGGAGTCGCGGCCATACAAATGTCCATGCGCCCATGTTCTTCGGTTCTTCCTGTGCCCAGACCACGTCTTCAATGGCCGGATACGAGTCAACTACCGCCGCAATTTCTTCGTGCGGCCACGGATACAACTCTTCAACACGCACCAGCGCAACGCCCTCACCACCACTCTTCTTGCGCTTTTCGAGAATATCGTAATAGATCTTGCCGGTGCAGAATACGATACGCTTGACGCTCTCCCGCTGCTGCATGACCGCAGCATCGTCGATGACAGCGTGGAATGATCCACCCGCGAGTTCGCTCAGCTTGGACGCGGCCTCCGGCAAACGAAGCAGGCTCTTGGGCTGCATCAGAATCAATGGCCTGCGTTCCGCGCCGTGCGCTTGACGACGGACAATATGGAAGTACTGAGCTGGAGTCGACGGATAGGCAACACGCATGTTACCCTCTGCACAGAGTTGGAGATATCGCTCCATGCGCGCACTCGAGTGCTCGGGACCGCCCCCCTCATAACCATGCGGCAACAATAGCGTTACCGAAGACTGTTGTCCCCACTTTGCCCTGCCCGAGGAGATGAACTGATCGACCACCGTCTGGGCAACATTGGCAAAATCGCCGTACTGCGCTTCCCACATTACTAGCGTATCGTCAACCGTTACACTGAAGCCGTACTCGAATCCAAGCACCGCTGTCTCGGACAACGGAGAGTTGAATACTTCGATGCGACCCGTTGCCGAATCAATGTGCTGCAGCGGCGTATATGTCTCGCCCGTATCCGCGTCGTGCAATACGTCCTGTCGATGCGAGAAGGTCCCGCGCTCGACGTCCTGCCCCGTGAGGCGAACGGACTTCCCCTCGAGCAGCAGCGATCCCAACGCAAGTGCTTCGGCATGCCCCCAATCAATTCCGCCGGCATCTCCCATGGCCTCGCGGCGGCGCATGAGTGTCCGCGCGACTCGACTGTTGGCCTTGAAGCCGTCGGGCCACACCAACATTGATTCGTTGAGCGACTGCAAAATAGACGCGTTCACCGCAGTCGGCTGAACCGACGCCGGCTCGCTCGGCGAGGATGCCGGAGTCACTGCGGCAACAGTCCTTGGGCCTGCTTGGATCCGCTCCAGATTCGACATGATCTCCTTTTCGACAGCCTGCATCTCGTCGGAAGTAATCACGCCCTCGGCAACCAAACGCTCGCCCCAGACTTCGCGTGGCGTTTTGTGCGCACGAATCTTCGCATAAAGCACCGGCTGGGTAAATGCCGGCTCGTCCGTCTCATTGTGACCGTGCCTACGATAGCTCACCAGATCGACAACGACGTCCTTCGCGAACGTCGCCCGATACGCCATCGCAAATCGAACAGCCTGAATGCACGCTAGAGCATCGTCGCCATTCACATGCAGCACAGGAATGTCGTAGCCCTTCGCCGGATCGCTCGCGTATCGCGTTGACCGCGCCTCGTCTGGATCCGCCGTGAACCCTATCTGGTTGTTCACGATGATGTGAATTGTACCACCGGTTCGAAATCCCTCAAGCAGCGAGAGATTCATCGTCTCGGTAACTATCCCTTCACCGGTAAACGCCGCGTCACCATGCACGCAAACCGGAATCACTGCGGCCTCGTCCTGCGTTCCCTTGGCCGTCCGTTGTTTGGCTCGCGCCACTCCCTCGAGCACCGAGTTCACAAATTCGAGATGGCTCGGATTCGGAACCAGAGTAAGCGCTATCTGACGCCCGCCAATCTCGCGTGCCCCATCGGCCCCTTGGTGGTACTTCACATCACCGCTTGTATCCACCGCGCCGTCTGGGTGCTTCCCATCGAACTCGTCGAAGATTGTCGCGTACGACTTGCCGAGTACGTGGGTGAGCACATTTATACGTCCGCGATGCGCCATCGCCATGGCCACCTCGCGGGATCCGGCGAGCGCCGCGAGCGCAATGATCTCGTCAAGCATCACAACAAGTGCATCACTACCCTCGATCGAGAACCGCTTGTATCCCTGGTACGCGCGTCCGAGGAACCTCTCGAGCGCATCGACCTCTGTAAGCCGCTTGAGAACCTGCGTCTTCTCTGCGGCGCTCAGATCCTGATGGTACGTCCCGCTCTCGACTGCATCGCGTACCCACTTCCGTTCCTCGAAAGACCCGAGATGTTCAAACTCGAACCCGATCGTCGACGAATAGAGCGAACGGAGCCTGGCGGTTGCATCGGCAGCCGTAGCGTCTCGGGTTCCAAGCGCGCTGCCCGGAATCGATGCGAGCTGCGCCTCTGTAACGCCATGGCTCTCAAGCGTCAGCTCCGAAGAACCCGCCGGCGTGCTGCCAAGCGGATCGATGTTCACAGCTAGATGGCCGTAGGCGCGAATCGCGTCCAGGAGTGCTGCGGCTCCCGCGGCGGCGCGAAGTGTCTCGACCGAGATTCCGCTAGTAGACGCGCCGCTTGCTCCGCCGCTTGCTCCGCCAAGCTGCTCCGCAAATCTGAAAAACTGACGCCAGGACTCGTCTACCGCGGATGGATCACGCCGATAGGCGTCGTAGGCTTCGGCGACGTAGCCGTCGTTGAAGACGCTCGTAATGGCTTCCGTACTCATGGGCTCAATTTAACCGATTCCGCCTCCGCTTTCTGCGTGAGGAAAATCAGTGGCGCGCGTGTGATGGGAACGACTCCGACGCCGGCGCGGAGAAACTGTCCTCGCCGGGCCGGAAACGCGGCCGCATTGACGCCGCATGCAGGAGTTTCTGTGCCGCTGACGACGAAAGCACCGGCAGATAGAGGAACCCTGCAATTCCGTTGCGGTCCAGAGGAACCAGTTCGTTCGATCGCCGCGATAGACTTACAGCGACGATTGGCGTGTTGCGAAGCACCGCGTCACACTCCCATTCGTCCAGCGGATGGGTCGTGAGCAGCTCGTACTCACAGACTACAACGTCCGGCGCGCGAGACCGAGTCGCGTCGACCGCACCGTGCACCCCGACCACGCCGATAGTAGTCACCGCCGCGTGCTCGAAGAAACGAGCCAGGTGACTCGCGATGTACTCGTGGCGGGCAACACAGACGACGTACAATGGTCTCAAAGGGCAGCCTCCCTAGGCGATTCCTGGAATGATGCGCCACTGCCGGACGCTGCGAAAGCCCCAGAGGCCTGGACCGAGTCCAGAATTCCTGTACGTAAGCAAAAAAAAGGGCGGCCGCAAGGCCGCCCTTCGATCTTCCCGACCGATTCAATCACCGACCACTTCAGGGCCGGTTTGGTACCTTCTTCTTGTCGACGTTGTTCCCGATCACAGCCCCCAGGATTCCGCCGGCGGCCGCTCCGATCACGCCACCCTTGACCTTGTTCCTGCTGGTTACCGCTCCGAGGATCGCACCAGCGCCCGCGCCGATGGCCGCATCACGGTTTGTGTTTTTCTCAACGTGCGTCCCAGCGGAACTGGCTGCGCCACTGCTAGCCGGGCTGCTCGCGTAAACATGGTGGACGACTGTCCTGTTCGTTGTCCCCGATGTCTTGGCAGCTGCCGAGTTCGCATGAGCGCGCTCGAGGGCAGAAATACTGTCCGTCGACGCCGCATTCGCCTGGGATGCGAGCGACAGGTCGCTATTAAGGGCAGCATCCGCCTGCTTGTCGCTCCCCGAACACCCGAAAGCAACTACAACCAGTGACAGTGCTGCAAAACGAGAAAGAGACTTCATTGGACCAACTCCGATTTTGACGAGGATCTGCGTCCCACCATTGCCCCTACTTGGGCAGGGACTGTGCCATCCCTATCCCTACAGCCCTCAAATTACTCCCGGGTACAATCAGGGACTCGACGCCGAATCGGGCCCGCTCTTCAGAAACCGAACCGGAATGCCACCGTTGAGCGACTCGAACACCCGCTGTAAAGGCAGTTCCAACTGACGCTCGAGCTCCGGCGCCGCCGCCAATATCCCAAGTCTCCACCCTACCAGCTCGGACCGCAGTATCGATCCAAGTGACGCGTAAAGATTCCGAACATCCGTTCCAATCCTGATTCCATAGGGCGGGTTCGTTATCAGCCAACCGCTGCCTTCAGAGCTGATGCCAGCCGCCTCGGACAGAGAACCCTGCAAAAACTGAACGTCACCCGTCACCCCAGCGCGCTCGGCGTTCGAAATGGCGGCCGCGACCGCTCCCGAGTCACGGTCGCTACCCATGATCCTGGCAGGAGTCGTTTTCAGAGATCCCGACTCCGCCTGGTCGCGGAGCCCGTTCCAAACCGCTGGATTAAATCCAGGCCACCTTTCAAACCGGAATTCACGCCGACCGCCCGGAGCTATCCGCCGAGCGATTAGTGCCGCCTCGATCGGTATTGTGCCGGAGCCACAGAGGGGGTCGAGCAGAGGGTCGTCGCCCCGCCAGCCGCTCGCCAGGAGCATGGCTGCAGCCAGAGTCTCCCGCATGGGCGCCTTGGCTGTGGCCTGCCGATACCCTCGCTTGTGCAGCAGTATGCCAGAACTGTCCGCGCTCAAAGTCACGCTGTCGTGATCGATCCGAACGACGAAAAGTTGTTCGCCTCCGAATCCCTCGTGGTCTTCCAATGCCTCGGGGTCACGGGTCGGGGTGCATCCGGTTGCGGCGGCCACACTTTGCGCGAGGCGCTCCGCGACGGCACCACTGTGATATAGCGCCGATTTGTGACAGCTGACACGAAACCGCACTTGATCACGCGCCCGAACGAATCGGCCCCACGGAAGATGTTTCGCGCGTCGTTCAAGCTCAGAGAAAGAGTCGGCGTGGAACGTTGCCACCCGAACCATTACCCGCGACGCCGTGCGTAGCCATAGATTGGCACGGTAGAGATCGCGCGCCGTACCACGCCATGCGACGCCGCCGCGTGACTGCGTTGTTTGCCCGAAACCGAGTAGCGCCAACTCCGACGCCGTAACCTTTTCCAGGCCCGGCGCGGTGGTTGAGTAGAGTTCGAGCAATGATTCAGTCATATATTTTCGTGTCGTGACGTTAAGCATCCCCGCCCGCGAGTGACAGTGCCAATTACGGTTTATCCGCGCCATCACTACGTTCTGGGCTTTACGACGGCCCTCGGCGTCGCCTACCTGGCACTCGCCATTCTTCGCCACACGGGGCCAATTCAACGGCTTCGAAGGCTAGGGGGAGACTGGACGGCGGCGGTGATCCCACGCCTACTGGCGGTGATCACCTTCGTCGCCGGAGCTCTACTCCTCTTCTCGGGCGCAACGCCAGCAGTCGCCGCAAGAATACACTCCCTCGATACATGGATCCCGCTGCCAATCATTGAGGTCTCGCATTTCGCCGCAAGTCTCGCCGGTGTCATGCTCCTCATCCTGGCACGAGGTGTAGAGCGACGGCTGGATGCGGCGTATCATCTGACCATTGGGCTCCTCGTCGCAACCATTTTCCTGTCGCTGCTTCGAGCCCTGGATATCGAGCAGGCTCTTGTCCTGTCGCTCATGCTCGCGGTGTTCATCCCAAGCCGCAAATATTTCTACAGAAAAAGCTCTCTCGTAGAGGAGCGATTTTCGGCTCCGTGGATCGCTGCAATCCTGCTCGTCGCACTCGGCTCGATCGGTCTCGGGCTTGTTTCGTATGCGAACCTGCACGTTTCGACCGAAGCGTTTTTACGCTTCACCACACACGCTCAGGCCGCAAGGTTTCTGCGCGCAAGCGCTGGTGTTCTCGCTGCGCTCATCGTCTTTGCCGTCCTTCGCCTGATTCGTACAGCGCGCATACCAATACCGCGGCCTAATCAGGCGGAGCTACAGGTTGCACACGAAATCGCCGGCTCATACCCACAGGCCGCGGCGCAGTTGGCTTTCCTCGGCGACAAGTCGATCCTTTTCAATGCGTCGAAAACAGGGTTCATCATGTATGGGGTTCATGGCCAGAGCTGGGTTTCCCTTGGAGACCCGGTTTCATCGGCGCATGATGCTGCAGGCCTGATCAAGAGTTTCATACAACTAGTGGATCAGCACGGCGGCTGGGCGGTTTTTTACAAGGTCTCCCCACACCTCCTGTATTTGTACCTCGACTATGGCCTCGACGTCGTCAAACTCGGCGAGGAGGCACGTGTATCTCTGGTTGACTTCTCGCTCGAGGGCTCCACGCGCAAAAATCTCCGCCGCGTTTGGCGTAAGATGGTCGACGACGGATATTCATTTGAAATGGTGCAAGCCTCGCAGATTCCAGCGATCCTTCCTGAGCTTCGCGCAGTCTCCGACGAATGGCTCCGGCACAAGAAGACACGCGAAAAGGCTTTCTCTCTCGGTGCGTTCACAGACAACTATGTTGTACGCTATCCAGTGGGCGTTGCGCGAAAGGACGGTCGAATCGTTGCATTTTCGAACGCGTGGCTCTCCGGAAACAAGGTCGAGATCGAAGCGGATCTGATGCGGTACACTGGCGATGCGCCGCCCGGTGTCATGCGATACGTGCTCATCGAGATGATGCTCTGGGCTCAGCAACAGGGATTCAGCTGGTTCAATCTGGGAATGGCCTCGCTGAGCGGTTTGAGCGTTCATCGCGGCGCACCATTCTGGAATCAGATTGCTGTTACCATGCGGGGATACGGCGAGCGCTTCTACAACTTCCAAGGCATTCGCGCGTTCAAGCAGTGGTTTCACCCAGTGTGGGAGCCGCTCTTTCTTGTGAGCGCCGGCGGCGCAAAGCGCCCAGTGATCCTCGCGAATATTGCGGCACTGATTTCTGGAGATCTTCAGGGAGTCCTCAGGAAGTGAACCATGCGTAAGACTCGGGTTGCCATTGCGTTGGTTGTTATCGCGACGATGATACGACTGGCGCTCGCCTCGGTGATCCCGCTCTTCCCTGATGAGACGTACTACTGGGAATGGAGCCGTAACCTCGCTGCAGGTTACTTCGATCATCCGCCTGCGCTTGCGCTGCTTATCCGCGCCGGTACAACTCTATTTGGGGCAACCACGTTTGGAGTGCGCGTCGGGGCAATCCTCGCCGGCGCGGTGGCTTCACTGGCAATGATCGTGATGTCGTGGCGTCTGGCTGACATCGGTGATGCTCGCGCGGTGAGTGACTACGACGGCTCGCTTTCAATGCTCGACGATCCTGGTGCACGCGCGGCTTTGTTGCTCGTGGTCATTCCGGCCGCGCTCGTGGGGTTTGTGATTGCGACGCCCGACGCGCCGCTGCTCGCGGCAATTGCACTTACACTTGCCGCGCTCGAGCGCGCAATCGCGTCGCCGCCCCGATCTCGAGATGCTTTGGGCTGGTGGTGCGCCGCGGGAGTCGCACTCGGTGTCGCGTTCTGTTCCAAATACACCTCGGTTCTTATCCCGTTTGGAGTATTTGTCGCGCTACTTTCGCGGCGAGATCTGCGTGTGCGGCTTGCGGAACCTGGCCCATACGCCGCAACACTGATCGCACTCCTGGTCCTCGCACCGAACCTTGTGTGGAATTCGCATAACGGTTGGATCTCTTTCGCATTCCAGCTAAATCACGGCCTGGGGCAAACGCGCGGCTCGATTTTGGGCCGCGAGCTCGCGTTGATTGGGGGCCAGCTTGGCTTGATTTCTCCCATAATTGCGGTGATGGCAATTGTTGCAGTCGCTCGTGCAATTCGAAAAAACGCCGGTCAGCGCCACTATATGCTGGCTGTAATAGCAACGACCGTTGTCGTTTTCTTTGCGATCAGCGCGATCCGTCGGCCGGTGGAACCCAACTGGCCAATCCCAGCCCTCGTCGCCGCGCTCCCACTGTTGGCAACTGTGCCACTCCGCCGCCGCTGGCGCGCGTGGCTTCTCGGCGGCAGCGTGCTTGGCGCCGCATGCATCCTAACAGTTGCAGCACAGGCCGTTGGTCGCGTTATCCCCGTCTCTCCGCGCCGAGATCCCATATCGAAGGCGTACGGTTGGTCGGATCTCGCGATGGCAGTACATACAGCTGCGACAAAAGCGCAAGGCTGCTCCGCAACGTGGATCGCGGCAGACAGGTACCAGGACGCCTCCGAACTCGCATTCAACCTCCCGCACAACCCACGTGTATTCGCGCTAAACTTGGGCGGACGCGCCAATCAGTACGATCTATGGCCCACCATTTACTCGGTTGCGCAACCGACTGATTGCGCGTTGATCGTCGTTGATGATGGAGAGGCTGGCGAACGCGTAGTCAGACGGTTGGGTGCAGCCGAAGCAAGCCTCGTCGCTCCGGCCGTGATGACCTGGCGGGGCATTACCGTCGGCCGGCGCGCGATATGGATTGTGCACGGAATCCCGGCGGCGCGAGTACCCGCAGTAGAGTTGTCGCCCGCTCAGGCAGCAGAGATGTCGGCTGCCACCGTAGCCTTGCAGTCCCATCGCCAAATACTCGATTCGATAGTCTCGATTTACATACGCGGACCGGGACCAGACTTGGTGACGGCGACCGCCGAGCTGCGCACGACTAGCGCCGACCAGAAAGCCACGATTGAAGCGAGGATCAACCTCCTTCACGGCCTGCTGCGGAGATCCGGTTTCGCCTCCGTGTACCGCGACGGTCGATACCACGAGTGCATCTTCGTGCGATCATCGGAGCGCGATAGTACAGACTATGGGTACGTTTTCGCTCCCGAAGGCTGCCGCCTGGCTGGTACGGAGGGAGATGGAATCTTGCGGGTAGAGCACGCCCAGGATGCGTGGTATGCTTATGCGTCACCTGAGAACCGATCTAAATAGGCTGTCGGAGTGACGCTTCATCCAATCGCACCGCGGCGGCAAAAAAACGGAATGGTTCCTGCCTAGATGGGAAATCAGAATGTCAAAGAATTCGAAACCGGCGGACATATCCAGAGCCACCGCCCGGTCTGTGCTATCCAAGAGGTTCGGCCATCCGGATTTCCGACCGGGACAGTGGGAACCGGTGAATGCCATCCTGTCCGGACGCGACACCTTAGTCGTAATGCCAACCGGTAGTGGCAAGTCCGTCATCTACCAGCTAGCCGCGGTGATGACGTCGGGTCTCACGGTTGTCGTGAGCCCGTTGATAGCCTTGATGAAGGATCAGCACGACAAGCTCGGCGCGATCGGAGTTGATTCCGTCGCGATTCATTCGCATTTGTCGTCCGCCGAGGCGAGGGAGAGTCACCGACAACTCGTTGCCGGCGAAGGTGAGATTCTCTACGTGACGCCGGAACGGTTCAGAGACCGGGACTTCTTCGAAGAGTTGCTGCAACGCCATGTGTCACTGTTCGTCGTCGATGAAGCTCATTGTGTATCGCAGTGGGGACATGATTTCCGCCCAGACTATCTCGCACTTGGCTCCATAGCGCAACGTGTCGGTAGACCACCGATCCTTGCGCTCACAGCGACAGCAACCGAGACAGTTCGCGACGACATCATTCGTCAACTAGGTATGCGCGATCCGTTCATTACCGTAACGGGATTTGCGCGACCCAATCTGCGTTTCGATGTCGTGCGAACGGTCAACGACAATCTGAAGGATCACATCATCGAGATCCTGCTCCGAGATACGCCCGGCTCCGGCGTTATCTATGCGGCGACGGTAAAGGAAGCTACTCGACTTCACACGCAACTCAGTGAGAAGTTCGACGGCGAACTGGAGATAGGCCTGTATCATGGCAAGATGCCTGCTGCTGATCGCCGCGACACTCAGGATCGTTTCATGGCAGGTTCGCTAAAGGCGATCGTTGCCACAAACGCATTCGGGCTTGGTGTCGACAAACAGGATATGCGGTTCGTAATTCACTATCACTTCCCTGGTTCCATCGAGTCCTACTATCAGGAAGCCGGCCGCGCCGGCCGTGATGGAGCGCCCGCAACGTGCACACTACTGTATCGAGTCGAAGACAAACGCATTCAATCGTATTTTTTGGGTGGTAAGTACCCCGAGGTTTCCGAGGCCGCACGCGTCGCGATCGCTCTTGAGAAGTACGATGCCGCAGTTCTCGCTCCACTTGCCGATCTTGCCGAAGTCACCGGTATCGCCAGGCGTAAGGTCAAGATCGTGCTGGCGTTGCTCAAGAAGCACGGACTGGCCCGAGAACACAGAGGTAATAACTGGCAGCGATTGCGCGATAACCTCACGTCGATCGACCTCACGGCAGATCTTAC
>JBDTAZ010000066.1:0-11981 GCA_039924325.1 Gemmatimonadaceae bacterium | reverse complement strand
GGTGTGTTTACGTGCAGGTATCCGATGTCGAACTTGTACATCGTCGCGACCGGAATCTCGACGCCGGCGGCGAAGTTGCGCCGGTTCATGTCGGGAAGGAGCGGTGAGACAGTCACGTCTGGAGCCGGAGTGTTTGCGTAGCTGTAGCCAAGCCGACCGACCCATGAGTGAAACTGGTGCTCCGCTCCGAATCTGTATGACCATGAATCGTCGTAGTTCTCCAGAAGCTGGCGACTGCTACCGGCAGCGGGCCCGTCGAATGTCACGGGGAGAGTCTGGAACGCAGACCAGCCCAAGCGGGCAAGGTCCATCGATAGCTTTGTCCCCGTGAAACCGTTGTACCCGAAGCCACCCTGTAGTTGCCACGGGTGCACAATGCGCGACGAGCCTGTCTGATTGACCAGCGCGCCGCCCGGACCGAACTGCGCCGCAAGAACCGCGTCGAGCGGAACCGGCGTCGCGGGATTGATGGGATTGTTGACGGGAAGCGTGAGATTCGTCGGGACCTGCGTGAATTTTGCTTCGGCGTTGCGGTAGTTGAACGTTAGCTGGGAAAGGAAACGCGCACCAATCGACCAGTCGCCAAACTTTCCATGTACACCGACGTTATAACCGACCGCGTTCGAGGTACCGCGAAAGTCAACGCGACCAAATTCCGTTTCCGAGGCAATGCCGAGCATGCCGAACGTCACGCCAGGCTGGACGAATTGCTGCGACAGATCGAGCGCCTGTTTGAGATCTACGGTCGAATGGCCAAACACCGGGCCGCCGCCGATAGACCAGTTCTCGTTCGCCTGGAACGCAATGTTGGGTTGAAAGTAGATCGTCTGGAGCGACGCGCGGAGAGCCGAAAAGCGTCCAGGAAAGTCGTCGCGCCACTGAGAGGTGAGCCCGTAGGGGACGTATACACCGAACCCGATCGACGCTTTGCCGATGCGCATCGCGGCGAATCCCGCCGGTACGACGGTTGGCTTGATGTTGCTGCCGTAGCTTCGACCGGTCGAATCCTGCCGGAACGAGCCCCGGACGGCGATGTCGCTTGCGCCAAGGCTGATGGACTTTCCTTCCAGATCCGCCGCGGCGCCTGGGTTCCAGAATATCGTGGAAGCGTCGGCGCAAGGAGAGCCAGTCACAGCGAAGCCTCGGGACACAGCGCAGGTTCCAACTTCGTTGAGCCCGAAACCCTGGGCAGCAAGGGCGCCGAGAGGTAAACAGAAGACAAAGGCGGCAACCCAGAGCCCTCGGCCAGCGGAAGAACGGATACACCTCATGAGTGCCTCGCGTGTAGGGCTAGTTTGGACCGGATTCCGCCTGTGGCGGTCCGCTTTGAGCTTGCTTTGAGCTGGCTTTGAGCTGGCTTTGAGCTTGCTTTGAGCTTTCTGTTGTGTGGTAGTAAAGCTATGTCTCCGCAATTGAGGGACCATCGGGGGACGCCTTACGTAAATGCGGGGGAACCCCCGACGCTCCACGCGCTCCGTCAGCTGCCATCCGGCTGCCATCACGGCTGCCGTCGCGGCTGCCATCGCGGCTGCCATCGCGGTCAGTCGGCCCGCTTCACTCCAATGCCCGTGCTGGATTGACTAAAGCTTGGAGGCCGCATAACTTAGGAGGCTGTCGCATTTCGCATTCGATTATCCCCCCAATGAAGACTTTCTCCGCCACACCGACTGATATCCACCACGATTGGTACATCGTGGATGCGGAAGGCATGGTGCTTGGGCGACTCGCCACGGAAGTGGCACGGGTCATCCGTGGTAAGCACAAGCCGACTTTTACCCCCCATATGGATGGGGGAGACCACGTCATTGTGATCAATGCCTCGAAGGTCAAGGTCACTGGTCGCAAGGCGGAGCAGAAGCGCTATTTCAGACATACCGGTTACATGGGTCATGAGCGCTTCACCACCTTCGAAGACATGCTCGGGAAGCACCCTGAGCGCGTAATCGAGCATGCCGTTAACGGCATGCTCCCGAAGACTGCTCTGGCGCGTACACACATGCGGACCAAGCTCCGCGTTTACCCGGGTGCGTCACACCCGCACAAGGCCCAGCAGCCCAAGCTGCTGACCATCACCACCAAGTAAGCATGCCTGCAGAAGGAACCATCCACACGATCGGCCGGCGCAAGGAAGCGGTCTGCCGCGTCTACATCAAGGCCGGCTCGGGCAAGTGGCTCGTGAACGGCCGTACGCTTGGCGACTACTTTCCGCGTCCAGCTCACGTCTCCACCATCCAGCAGCCATTCACAGCGACCGACATGCTCGGCCAGTATGACGTGACTGCAAACATCGATGGTGGCGGGCTGTCCGGCCAGGCTGGAGCTCTCAGACTCGCAATCGCACGCGCGCTTGTGAAGCAGGATGAGTCGCTCAAGCCAAAGCTCCGCAGCCTCGGATTCCTCACTCGCGACGCTCGCGTCGTCGAGCGCAAGAAGCCAGGTCGTCCAAAGGCGCGCAAGCGCTTCCAGTTCTCCAAGCGATAGTATTTTCGGGGTCGGCGCCCGCGCCGACCCTACATCACACATCCTCCCCGAGTTTCAACGGGTGCTGGCTTCGGCCAGTCGTTGCGACGCTGACGGGAGGAGACGACATCAACCAAGCAAGGAATATCTAGAATGGCACAGCCCAATCTCGAGCAGCTGCTCGAAGCCGGCGTTCACTTCGGCCACCAGACGCGCCGTTAGAACCCGAAGATGCGCAGATTCATTTTCGCCGAGCGCAACGGCATCCATATCATCGATCTCCAGAAGACCCTCCGTCAGCTCGAGCTGGCGCAGACTCTCGTGCGTGAAGTAGTCGCGCGCGGCGATCAGGTCCTCTTCGTTTGCACCAAGCGCCAGCTTGTTCCGATCGTAAAGTCGGAAGCCGAGCGTTGTGGCGCAATGTTCGTGACCGAGCGCTGGCTCGGTGGTCTCCTCACCAACTTCCAGACCGCCAAGAAGCAGCTCCGCAAGCTCAAGGATCTCGATGCGGGAATCGAGGGTGGCGGCGATTTCGCGAACTACACGAAAAAAGAGCAGCTGATGATGACGCGTCAGCGCGACAAGCTTGCCAAGAACCTCTCTGGCATCAAATCGATGACGCGCCTCCCAGGTCTCATGTACGTGATAGACTCCAAGAAGGAGCGCATCGCCGTCGCAGAGGCAAACAAGCTCGGGATTCCAATCGTCGCACTCGTTGATACAAACGCGGATCCGGACCTCATTACGGTTCCAGTTGCGAGCAATGATGACGCCATCCGCGCGGTGGAGCTGATGACTGCTTCGATATCGGATGCAATTATCGAAGCTCGTCGTGAAGCACCTGTCCGTACTGAAGTCGAGGAGTCCGAGTCGTACACATACAGCTCCGATCGCGGAGCGGAGCCGGAAGCGGGCGACGAGCGTCGCCGTCGTCGCCGGCCACGTCGTCGTCGCGCAAATCAGGAAGCCATCGCAGCCAGGCTCAAGGGAGCGCCGGGTGCAGAAGGCGAGGCTGGCGGCGAGGCAGGAGCTGCCGCGGATGACGCCGGTGAAAGTGGAGACGGCGAAAGCAGCGCAGGTCCGGCCGCGGAATAACTGCGGCCAATCAGCCTTGAACGCCGCCGCGGATTACCTCGGCGGCGTTCGTTTGACAGATACCGATAATCACCTACCGAAGGTTAAAGATGTTTACTGCTAAAGACGTTCAGACCCTCCGTCAGCGGACGGGCGCGGGAATGATGGAGTGCAAGAAAGCGCTCGATGAAATGTCGGGCGACATGGAGAAGGCCGTCGATCACCTGCGCAAGAAAGGAATCGCCAAGGCGGAAAAGCGGGCTGGCAAGCAGACGAGCGAAGGCCTGATAGCCAGCTACATTCACCATAATGGCAAGGTCGGCGTCATGGTGGAGATCAACTGCGAGACCGACTTTGTCGCCCGCACGGATGACTTCAAGGAGCTCGGCCGCGAAATTGCGCTTCATATCGCGAGTGCCGCCCCGGTGTCTGTCGACAAGGATGGCGTTTCGCAGGAACTGGTTGAGCGCGAACGCGCTATCTTCGAAGAGCAGGCCAAGGCAAGCGGCAAGCCGGACGCCATCGTCCAGAAGATGGTCGAGGGCAAGGTCGAATCCTATTACAAGGAAGTTGTGCTGCTGTATCAGCCATATGTTCGCGAACCGAAGAAGACAATCGGCGATCTCGTCAAGGAAGCGTCCGCCAAACTCGGTGAGCACATCCAGGTTCGCCGCTTCACACGCTACCAACTCGGAGAGGAGTAAACACGATTGACCGAGCCCAAGTTACGCCGCATTCTGCTCAAACTCTCCGGCGAAGCACTCGCTGGAGACAAGGGCTTTGGTTTTGATTTTGACGTGATCTCCGGCTACGCGAATGAGATCAAGAATGTGGTTGACGCTGGGGTCGGCGTCGGTCTGGTGATCGGCGGCGGTAACATTGTCCGCGGTGCGCAGATATCGCGCATGGGCATGGATCGCGTCGCCGCCGATTATATGGGCATGTTGAGCACCGTCGTCAACTCGCTCGCGATGCAGGACGTGCTCGAACGTATTGGCGTCGACACGCGCGTAATGACGGCGATCCGTATGGAAGAGATCGCCGAGCCCTACATCAGGCGGCGCGCCCTGCGCCACTTCGAGAAGGGTCGCGCGGTGATCTTTGCGGCTGGTACCGGCAATCCATATTTCTCGACCGACACCGCGGCCGCGTTGCGCGCAATCCAGATGCGAGCCGACGTGATCATCAAGGCCACGAGCGTGGACGGAGTTTATTCCGCTGATCCCAAGCGCGATCCGAATGCTGTGCTCTACGACACAATCTCGTACAGCGACGTCATGCAGAAAGAACTCGGAGTGATGGATCAGACCGCTGTTACGCTGTGCAAGGAAAACAGCCTTCCTCTGATAGTACTGAACATCAACCATCCGGGTGCGGTGATGAAAGCCGTTCGCGGTGAACCAGTGGGGACGCGCGTATCATGATGACAATTCCGGAGATTTTAAAGGACTCACGTGTGGCCATGGACAAGGCCATAGAGAACTCCAAGCGCGAGTTTGGCTCGATCCGATCGGGCAAGGCGTCGCCGAACATGCTCGATACAGTTCGCGTTGACGTTTATGGTCAGCAGATGCAGATCAACCAGGTCGCCAGTGTCAGTTCGCCAGATCCACGCTCGCTCATCGTCACTCCGTACGACAAGGGACAGCTCAAGGCGATCGAGAAGGCTATTCGCGAGTCCGATCTTGGCCTCGATCCGAGCACGCAGGGCGGCTTGATACGTGTTCCGCTTCCGTCGATGAACGAGGAGCGTCGCAAGGATCTCGTGAAGATCGTTCACAAGCTGGCCGAGGACGGTCGGATCGGTATTCGTCACGCGCGTACGGACGGGCGCGATAAGCTGAAGAAGCTCGACAAGGTTTCTGAAGACGAGGTCAAACTCGCTGAAAAGGATCTTCAGAAAACCCATGACGATCACATGACTCAGCTTGAGTCGCTGCTGAAAGCGAAAGAAGCGGAAATCATGGAAGTCTGACGCAACACGTGTCGGAACTTTTTAAGCGGGTACTCTTTTCGATAATCGCGGCACCAGCCGGGATTTTGCTTGTCTATCTTGGCGGGCCGTTTCTCGCGACACTGCTTTCCGCCATCGCTGCCCTCAGCGCGTGGGAATTCTGTCGAATGGCGCGCGCATCTGGCGTCGAGCCATTCGATACTGCGGCGATAGTTGCGTCGGCCGCTGTCCCTCTCGTTGTGTATGGTGTGCATCTCAGGATGCTGGCGCCAACGGTAACCCACGTCGTCATCGCGGTTCTCGCGGTGATAGCCGTCACTGTTTTCGGGCGTAGCATCGACAGGCGTCCGATGGCAGCCGCCGCGACAACGATCATGTGCGTTCTTTACGTGGGTTTGGTAGCGTACGTGTTTGATTTGCGGTACAACGATTACGTCGTCTCGGCGCTTGGCGGGACGGTGCTCGCGATGTTCCCCATACTTCTTACGTGGGCTACTGATGTTGGTGCGTACGTCTTCGGGCGTATGTTCGGTTCGCGCAAGTTGATGCCCAGTGTGAGCCCCGGAAAGACTGTCCAGGGCGCCATCGGAGGCCTCGGTCTGGCGGTGCTCATCGGCTGGCTGTATGTGCGGTACGCGCTGCACCCATATGCCCAGCTTGCACTCAGGCCCCTCGCGACAATCGTATTCGCAATTTGCGTCAGCGCCGTCGCGCAGATCGGAGATCTCGCCGAGTCGCTGCTCAAGCGTGAGGCGGGATTCAAGGATAGCTCCACGATCATCCCCGGCCACGGCGGGGTGCTCGACCGCTTCGACAGTCTGCTGTTCGCGCTCCCTGTCGCCGCGCTCTTGTTGCACGCGCTACTCATCCCGGCGCCCGTGTGACACAGAAGGGAGTTGCTGTTCTGGGATCGACGGGATCGATCGGCACGGCCACACTCAGGGTGATCGCGCGTCATCCAGGCCGATTCAGGATCGCAGCGCTTACAGCATCGTCTAATGCCGCACTGCTTCGGCAACAGACAGCGTCGATCCGACCCGAGTACGTCGGCATCGCGAATCCGAATGGTGATCGCGATCCCTCGTGGGCAACGGGGGCGGATTGCCTGACTGCCGCGGCGACACGCTCCGACGTGGACATTGTCGTCAACGCAGTGGTCGGGGCTGCCGGACTTGCTGCGACAATCGCGGCGCTTGAGGCGGGGAAGCGAGTTGCCCTCGCAAACAAGGAATCGCTCGTGATGGGTGGCGACGCAGTTCTGCGTGCGTGCGTGCAGGGCGGCGGCGAGATTGTTCCAGTTGATAGCGAGCACAGCGCAATTCTGCAGTGCATCGGAGCGCGACCGCTCGCGGAGGTGCGCCGCATTATTATTACCGCCTCTGGCGGCCCGTTTCGCGGATGGGACGCATCGCGCATCGCCAGCGCGACCGTGGAAGATGCTCTGAATCATCCGACATGGCGCATGGGTCGCAAGATCTCGATTGATAGCGCGACTCTCGTAAACAAGGCACTAGAAGTCATCGAAGCGCATTACCTCTTCGGTCTGCCCTACGACCGAATTGAAGTCGTTGTACACCCGCAGAGCATCGTGCATTCCTTTGTTGAGTTCATCGACGGGAGCGTGATGGCGCAGGTCGGCTTTCCCGATATGGAGCTTCCGATCCTCTACGCCCTCACGCATCCGGACCGAGTTGAGGACACTCCGGCGCGTGTGTTCGACCCATCGAGCGCATCGCCGCTAACCTTTGAGCCAGTCGATCCTGATCGATTTCCGGCGTTTGCGCTTGGGGTTGCCGCCGGAATCAAGGACGGTTGCGCACCTGCTGTGTTCAATGCAGCGAACGAGCAGGCGGTGAAGTTGTTCCTCTCTGGCAGCATGGGATTTGGAGACATACCACGGGCGATCGCATCAGCGCTGGCGGCGATTCATGGTCTTCCAAGCAATTCTGTAGCTGATCTCGATGCAGCCGACCTTGCGGCTCGGCGTCACGTGCTTGACTGGTCCGGATTGTAGATTTACCGTCGCACTGGGCAGTTCAGTCCACGGACATAGGCGATAGCCTCCTCCCGATTCCAATGGCAGCGAAAACCAACGCGCAAACCGAGGACTGCCCGCTTGCGGTGATCCTGTCGGAACGTCTGATTGAATCGCGCGAGAAACTGACCCTGCGCTGGCTGGATCGGATTTCCGCACGGATTTCCCTCGATTCGCGCCTTGTGTTCCCATCGCACGATCTGCTGGATCACGTGCCTCTCCTCATTGACGGAATTGCGGCATACGTTGCCGATCCAGCAGCCGTTGTCTCGTCGGATATGGCGGTTGTGGCCAAGGCTCGCGAGCTTGGTTCGCTCCGTTACGCGCAGGGGTTTGATCAGTATGAGATTCTGAAAGAGTTCGAAATCCTGGGGGGTATTCTCCTGGCATTCATCGGAGAAGTTGCGGACGAAACCGACATCCCCTGCGGCCGCTCCGAACTTCTCGCGTGCGCGCAGCGCGTCTATCACGCAGTTTCCCTCATTCTGCAGGCTACCTCCACGCAGTTTCTGCAGCTTGTAACGGACAAGGTTGGCGAGCGGGAAGATCGGCTTCGGGCATTCAATCGCGCACTGACGCACGAGTTCCGCAACCGCATCGGCGCTTCGCTCGGGGCCGCGCAGATTCTTGAGCTGCCGGATTTACCGGAGAGCAAGCACGCGGAACTTGCGGCTCTGATCGTGCGCAACGTGCAGGGCATGCGCGGTGTGCTGGATAACCTGCTTGAACTTTCCCGCGTGGAGGGGGATTCGCGGCAGCAGCGCCATGTTCGCCTCCCGGAAGCCGCAGCTGAAGTGCGCAGAGAGTTGCGGGACATGGCGCAGGTGCACGGGGTGACGCTCCGGCAGGACGGTGAACTGCCGGATGTGGAAGTCGCGGCTGCGGCCGTGGAACTGTGCCTCACCAACCTGGTATCGAACGCGATCAAATATCGAGACCCTGTCTCGGAAAACCCCTGGATAGCTATCAGGGGACGCATCGAGACTCAGGCTGGCGGAGATAGCCACGTCATTGTCGAAGTCGCCGACAATGGCATTGGCGTCCCGGCCGATACGCGGGCGCAACTGTTCGAGCGATTTTTCCGGGCCGGCAACGCTTCGGCTGGTATCGATGGCACAGGCCTGGGTCTCAGCATTGTCCGTGACACAGTCGCTCAGTTGGGCGGCCGCGTATGGGCGGAATTTCCCGATGTTGGGTCCGTATTTGCTTTCTCCCTCCCCAGTCGGCGGGACGACGACACCGCGATCGTCGAGCCTTTGGACGAGGCGACTCGCGGCTAGATTACAAGCCATTACCGAAATCGTCGTCGGCGCCCCAGCGCGGCCCGCGCGCGAAACCTTCCATCTCACGTCATGCTAGTCTGGCTCGCTCCGGTATTTGTGCTCGGCCTCGTGGTTTTTGTACATGAGTTTGGACACTTTCTGGCCGCCAAGGCCTTTGGAGTTTATGCACCACGGTTCTCGATTGGCTTCGGGCCGGCGATCGTCAAGAAGCGGATCGGCGAGACGGAGTACCGGATCGGGATTCTGCCGATCGGGGGCTATGTCAGGATGGCATCTCGTCTCGATGAGACGGGTGCGACTCTGGAAGGCGGCGGCGAGCTTCAACCAGAAGGGGAGAATCTCGACCCCAATGATCTGGTGCCGTTCGGGTCCAAACCGGTTCCCGAAAACCGCTGGTTCGAATCCAAATCGCTGACCGCGCGGCTGATCATCATGCTCGCTGGCGTGACGATGAATGTTCTACTCGGCTTGGTCATAAACGTAAGCCTTGTAAAGATTTACGAGCGCGCGCCGACAACTCGCTTGAACGATGTAGTGTCAGGCAAGCCGGCTGCGGAAGGCGGTCTCCAGAAGGGCGACAGCATCGTCTCCGTGAACGGTGCGCCAGTCATCGCCTGGGAAGACTTCGTCGCAATCATCAAGAATTCCAGCGGAAAGGCGGTCTCTGTAGGCGTACTTCGTGGTAGCGCTCCAGTCGAGGTGAGCGTCACGCCCTCGGCTGATACTGTCACGGATCCAAATACCGGTTTGACCTCGCGAGAAGGCCGCATAGGCATCGCCGCAGGGCAGAGCGCTACCACCGTAGGAATCGGTCGCGCGATCGTCGACGGGAGCAAAGCCACGGTGGATATGGCCACGCTGGTCTTCACCTCGTTGCGCCGGATCGTGACTCGAAAGACTTCGGTAAGCGAACTCGGCGGACCCATTCTGATTGCAACGACGTCGGTGCAGGCGGCACGTCAGGGGGGCTCGGTGCTCTTTTACCTGATCTCGCTGCTCAGTGTGAATCTTGCGGTATTCAACCTGTTGCCCGTGCCGATCCTGGACGGTGGCCAGATCGTGGTGCAGGTTGTCGAGGCTGTACGCGGCCAACCTCTGAGCGATCGCGCCCGCGAGAATGTGGCGCGCATCGGCCTTGCTTTGATTCTGACTCTGTTCGTGATGGTCACGTTCAACGACATCAAACGGATCATCGTCGGGGCTGTGTCGGGGCACGCCAGCTAGGGGCCGTGCCCCGAGGCGTCATTCCCGCCTTGTCGATTGGGCTACCGTACGGCACCGGGATGGCTTAGTTTTCAAGGCTTACCAAGAATTAGATGAACCGACGCGCAGATAGCGCGACACGCACACCCTGTTACATGGCTTTCGACAAGACTCCGACAATCGAGAAGTACCGCGCGAGTGAGACCGATACCGGCTCCTCCCGCGTCCAGGTGGCCGTCCTCACGGATCGTATCAACTACCTGAACGAACATTTCAAGACGCACAAGAAAGATCATCACAGCCGCCGCGGTTTGCTGAAGATGGTCGGTCGGCGTCGCCGCCTCCTCGATTACATGAAGCGAACAGAAGTTGAGGGGTATCGCCAGCTCATCGCCGAGCTCGGGCTCCGTTACTAACACGAAAGTCGAACAGGGAAACGCGCGTCGTGAGGATGACATCTACGTCATCCATCATGCGCGCGTTTCGTGTTCCAGACAGACAATCTGAGAGATGATGAAACGTATTGAAAGGCAGTTCGCCGGCAGGACCCTGAGTATCGAAACGGGCCGCATGGCAAAACAGGCAGCGGGCTCCGCGCTTGTACAATTCGGTGACACGATGGTTCTCGTCGCGGTCACAGTCAGCGACAACGAGAGCTCGCTCCCGTTCTTCCCGCTCACGGTCGAGTACCGTGACAAGGCATACGCCGCTGGCAAGATCCCGGGTGGCTTCATCAAGCGCGAGGGACGTCCGCACGACAGCGAAATCCTCTCGGCGCGAATCATCGACCGGTCCATCCGGCCGCTGTTCCCGGAAGGATTCAAGAACGAGACGCAAGTCTTTGTCTCTGTTATCTCCGCGGATCAGGAAAATGATGCCGACGTGCTTGCGCTTGTCGCAACGTCATTCGCGCTGAACGCATCGAAGATCCCCTTCCTCGGCCCGATCGCCGCAGTGCGCGTCGGACGCGTCCAGGACAAGTGGGTCCTCAACCCGACATTTCTGCAGTTGCAGCACAGCGAGATGGACATCGTCGTCGCTGGCTCCGATGAATCGATCGTCATGGTCGAAGGCGGAGCGATCGAAGTCGGTGAGGACGACATCCTCGACGCGATCACAATCGGTCACAAGGGCATCAAGGAACTCGTTGCAATGCAGGAAGAACTGCTTGCCGACACCCGTCAGCCCAAGATGACATGGAAGAAGCCCGAGCTACCGAAGGGACTTTCCGACGCAGTCACGAAGCTCGCCGAAGGCAAGATTGCAGCTGCGATCAATCAGGCAGACAAGCACACGCGCATCGAAGCCGTTGAAGCGGTCAAGAAGGCGGCTGTTGCCGATCTGCTCGCTGACTTCCCGGACAATCCCAAGGATATCGCCAACCTGGTTGGTGATCTCGAATACAATGCGCTTCGCTCACAGGTGCTCGATACCAAGCATCGCGTTGACGGACGCACGACGACCGAAGTTCGTCAGATTACGATCGACACGACGCTGCTTCCACGCGCGCACGGCTCAGCGCTCTTCACGCGTGGTCAGACGCAGGCGCTCGTGTCGGTAACGCTCGGAACCGCGAACGACGTTCAGCGCCTCGACTCGATCGATGATGCTGGCGAGACGACCAAGTCGTTCATGCTGCATTACAACTTCCCGCCGTTCTCGACTGGCGAAGTGCGTCCGATCCGCGGCACCAGCCGTCGTGAAATCGGACACGGTAATCTTGCCGAGCGCGCGGTACATGCGGTGCTGCCACCGTTCGACGAATTCCCGTACACGATTCGCATCGTTTCCGACGTCCTCGAGTCAAACGGATCATCGTCGATGGCGACGATCTGCGGCGGTTCCCTGGCGCTGTTCGACGCTGGTGTTCCGATTCGCTCACCAGTCGCCGGCGTGGCGATGGGTCTCATCAAGGAAGGAAAGCGTTACGCGATCCTGACCGACATTCTCGGTACCGAGGATCACCTCGGCG
>JBDTAZ010000065.1:0-4375 GCA_039924325.1 Gemmatimonadaceae bacterium | reverse complement strand
CAGATGAGGCCGTACGCGACGCATTGCGCATCAAGGAGCTGGAGCGCGAGGTCAGGCGGAAGGACAAGGCACTGGCAGAGACAGCAGCGCTCTTGGTGCTCAAAAAAAAAGTCCAGGAGATCTGGGGGACTTGGGAGAGCTCGGAGGACGAGGACGATACCACGGGCTCGAGACGCGGGAAATGATCATAGCCTTGATCGAAGAAGCTGTGACCGCCGGCGCTCGGCGAAGGCGCTGTTCGGAGCTCCTAAACTTGAGCGTTCGTACGCTCGAGCGATGGCGCAGTGAATTGCGTCTCGGGAAAGATGACGATGCTCGCCATTCGCACGCGCCACGGTCTGACAGAATTGCTCCATCCAACAAGCTTGCCGTGGAGGAACGCGCGGACATACTGGAGGTCGTGAACTCTGCTCCATTTCGTGATCTGTCTCCCAATCAGATCGTGCCGCGCCTGGCAGACGAGGGCGTGTACCTGGCGTCGGAGTCCACGATCTATCGCATCTTGAGAGAAGAGAAGCAGCTCAAACATCGTGGTCACTCGAAGGCACCAGTACGACATGAAAGTACTGTTTCGCGCTCGCACGCGGCAACAAAGCCGAACGAGGTGTGGAGCTGGGATATCACGTATCTCATGACACCGGTGCGTGGCGTGTTCATTTACCTGTATCTGATCATGGACATCTGGAGTCGCAAGATCGTGGGCTTCGAGGTGTACGACGTCGAAGCGGCGGCATTGTCAGCCCGCTTGTTCACGGCGACGTGTCGCGCCGAGCATGCCGATCCTCATAGCCTAGTACTGCACTCCGACAACGGTGGTCCGATGAAAGGTGCTACGATGGTCGTAACACTGGAGCGCTTGGGCATGCTGGCCTCATTCAGCCGGCCGGGCGTGAGCAACGACAACCCATTTTCAGAATCACTATTCCGGACTCTCAAGTACCGTCCGGAATATCCGGGCAAGCCATTCGCCAGCATCGAGGCCGCGCGTACCTGGGTCGCGTCTTTCGTGCGCTGGTACAACACGCAGCACCTGCACAGCTCGATTCGCTTCGTCACACCGGATGATCGGCACGCAGGGCGTGAAGCCCAGATCCTTGCTGCACGTCAGGCGGTGTATGAGGCAGCGCGCACTGAACGGCCTGATCGATGGAGCGGGCCAGTGCGCAATTGGGAACCCGTAGCGGAAGTATATCTCAACCCGGAATCCACGGACCTCCGGGAGGAAAATCGAACCGCAGCATGAACCATCATGCGACAACTACCTTGACACTTACCGTGTGTGTACGTGTCCAGAGTAAGAGTTATCGTCGAATGGCCGAGCCGCTCCTGGACTACTTTCGGATGCTCGCCAGCAGCCAACAGGAGCGTGGCATGTGAATGACGCAAATCATACAACCGGATCGGAGGCAGTTTGGCGCGTTTGAGCAGTGGTTTGAAATGGCGGGCTACGATGTTGTGGTCATCCGGTCTCACCGCTCGGCAGATCGCGACCGCGTTCGTGAGCGACGAGCGCTCCGTCGCGCAACGAATCGTTCGCGCCAAGCAGCGGCTCCGGGCGGAGGGCATCCGCTTCGATATGCCGACGGCGGATGCGCTGCCCGAGCGACTGGCGGCGATCCTCGACGTTCTGTATCTGGTGTTCTCCGAGGGCTACAGCGTTGTTGTCGGAACAGGTTCGCTCCGTGTGGGACGATACACTGGTCGCGGAAGGGTTCTCGTGTCTCGAGCGCGCCGACGTCGGGACCAACGTAACCCGTTACCACGTCGAAGCTGCCATCGCGGCGTGTCACGTGGTCGCCCCGACGTACGCCGGAGCGCGCGCAGGACTTGAGGAACTCGATACGATCCCGGAGCGCGAAGTGCTCGCGCGCTACCGGTACACCCTCGCGTCGTATGCCGAGTTACACACCTCGTTACACACCTCGTTGGGGAACCTCGACGAAGCGCGGTCATACCTTGATCGCGCGTTGGAACACCAGTCTTCCACGGCGCAAGCGGCACTCCTGCGACGGAAACGCGCGGCACTTGATCGGTAGAGTCGCGTGGTGGAATGCTGGTCGTGCGGCGGGCTCTGGCCATTGACTCTGCCATTCGAGGTGCCGTTGGTGGGCTGCGTCCCTACGAATTGGTCCAGCGGAATCTCAACACAGGCTTGTCGTCACACCTCCAATGAAGTGGGTCCGCAGAATCGCGGGTTCTCGCACAGAGTGTGGGCTGACCGATTACGTTTGGGCGGTTGAGGAAATGCTGGAGAAGATCGCTGGGACCTATATCTTCCACGCGGCTGCCCGATTTCAAAGAGAGGATAGCGATGAGGGCATGGTTGAAAATCGCGGCTGTTTGCGCCGCCGCCGCTGGTTTGCTTCTACCTGCCTACGGTCGTTACGTCGATTTTTTTCTCGGCATCTGCCTCGGTCTATTGATCGCGTGGACGTGGGCGTTGCCAGTGAAACAAAGCTAATGTCACAACCAAAATAGAGCAGTGCCACCCGCTCCGAGAGCCTGAGCTACTGGAACGAGCGTAACGGAAAGACTCGCAAGAGAAATGCGTGGTGTTGTGCATTGCCCGAACACACAGGACGACCGCCCTCAACGCAGATGAAACAGCTCCTGATGGAATGCACTCGCCGGCAGCCCCTCGTCAGCGAAGTTCTTTCGCAGCTGCTTGCCCAATTCCGCGGGACCGCAATACCAGATGTCCGACGCTCGCCACTCCGGCACCACTTGGCGAATGTCCTCGCCGGTCATTCGACCATCCTCGGCGGCGACCCAGACACGCAGGAGCACGTGGGCTGACTCCGCGAGCTTACGTAGCTGTCCAACAGGAGCGATATCGCGAGTCGAGGTGGCATGAAACAAATCGATGGTCCTTCCATCGGGATGAACCGCGAGCTCCTGCATGCGGGAGACGAATGGAGTGATGCCGATGCCCGCGCTGACCCAGATCTGTCGCTGGTGAGATCCGTCGAAATTGAAGCGGCCGTAAGGACCCTCAACCGTGACCAGAGTGCCCACCTTGAGCGTCGTCGGAAGGGCCTTCGTGTAATCCCCCAGACCCCTGATGAGGAATACCAGGCGGCCGTCGTCCTTCCATGTGGATGAGATCGTGAACGGGTGCGGCTCTTCGCCGTCCTCGAAGTTCACGAAGGCGAACTGTCCGGCTTCGTGGCCGTGCCAACGGTCCTTGAGGGTGATGGTGATCTCGAGAACTCGGACGTCGAGGTGCGGCGTGACCGCTGCGATCTCGCCAACCGCCTGATGGGTCCGGCCTACCCTTCGGAATAGCGTGATGATCGCGGCAGCGCTTCCTCCCACCAAGAGCGCCGCAAATATGTACGCGATCGTGTGCGTCCAGTACGCGGGCTTCATGAGGACCACGGAGTGGAACACAAGAACCAGATACACGATCGCGAGCAGCCGGTGCGTTTTCAGGAAGTAGCGATATGGAAACCAGCGCAGTAGCGCGAGCACGACCAGCACGACGGTCGCGTAGAAGCACGCCTGGCCAACCGATCGCGCGGGATTCTGCAGAGTGCTCAGCAGCCCGGATCCCTGCGCGGTCTTCTGGTAAGCTCCTCCCTGTCCGGTGGGCGCCATCCAGCCAAGCATGGCGAGCCATCCGGGTCCGTTGATCCAGAGCCAGTGCGCGATGGCCATCACGAGTCCGGCGATGCCGAGCCACTTGTGCAGCCGGTAACTCTTGTCGAGGCCGCCGATTTGGGACTCCAGAGCCGCCGATCGTACGGCCAGAATCATCGACACACTCATCGCGCCCATGGCGATAATGCCGGTGTAGTTGATGAGCGACAGCCGCACCTGCGGGAAGGTGCTCGTCCCCGAATGGATGGGGTCGGCCGCGATCCACAGCGCGGTGAGGCCGATGCAGAGCGTCCAGAAAACGAGTTTGATGCGGGTCATGTTCATGTGCTGGATTTGAATTCCACCACGCCGCGGTGGTCGTACTGTCCACACCATAATGGATTACTTGCTCACACATCGAGGTCGTGTTCGCCTCAGTGCAGAGTCACACCTGAACGACCATAGTACTGACGGCGTCCCATACATCAAGTGCGAACCCGGTGGCCACACCAAGCGCAACACAGGTATGCGCTGCATCGCGATGACCGCGGTCGACTGGTTGGGGAAGCACTCTATAGAGCTAGTCGGACTCGCTTAGCTCAGGCCTACCAACCAGTTCATCACGACGTCTTCGGCCGCGGTTTGGGTGACACTCTACCCGCTGCGTGACCCGTTGCTTTCCCTGCTCCTATCGTTGGCACCGCTGCGGTCGCGATGAGTGGGTCGAGCGCATTTTTGATCACGCGGATGCGCTCGGCAGGAACGTCGAGCGCGCTCGCGAACTCGGGCCATCTGC
>JBDTAZ010000064.1:0-3711 GCA_039924325.1 Gemmatimonadaceae bacterium | reverse complement strand
GAATGACTTCACGCGCAGTTTCGGAACGTTGCCGTTCGTAGCTGCCGCGGTGGAGCGAGAATCCGTCCATACTCCGTTGGATAGAACGAACATGCGGTCTCCAACGTGGCGCACTGCGCCTTCGGCTTTAGGATCGGAACTTCCCACACTCGCCGCGTCTGCTGCGGCGAGCGATACCGCAGCCCGCTGAGAAGTGGCCTTCCTGGCAGCTTCGAAGGCCATGGCCGGAGCTGCGTTCGCCGAACTCGGGACCACGGAGTTCATTCCCGTTCCCATTCCCGACGGCCCCCTAAGCAGGATATAGCCGGGTGAAGCTTCCTTGACGAGATATGAAGTGAACTCAGTCGGTATGCCGAACTGTTCCCCCAGCGAACGGATTTCGCCGTCCAGTTCGGAATTGCCTCCAACGCGACGGCGCTCCGCGCTGAGATATCCAATCCGTTGCGTTGCCCAGAGGCGGCCAACGAAAGAATTAGCGCGCTCGTCGCGCGGGAAATCAACGCGTTGTGTCCAGTGCACGGGACCATTTGGCGAACTCCCATCGAAACCAACGGTTGCGGTTCCTGAGCCCGAGTACCGGGCGAGTACGACCAGGTTCTGGCCTGCGAAAACGTCGATCGGCATTGCGGGACTTATCTTGTTCAGCCGAACACCATCCGCGGACACTCGAACATCCGTTGCTACCGGATTCGTGAGCCGTTCAGCGACGACCGCAACCGCGCGCTCAACGTCTTCCGACGGTCGTACGAACTGAGCGGTTCCCCGCCCCTGCAACGCGAGTTGTTCAAGGAGTGAAACGTTTACGTCACCGCCGAGTCCAAACGTGAAGACCCGCGCATTACCACGCATCCGCTCGGCCTGCGCAGCAATGGCATCTGCGTTTGTCTCACCAATTGTCGGTTGACCATCTGTGAGAAAGAGCACGATCTGGAGTCGGCTGATGCGCTCGCCGTCGTTCCGCGGGCGCAACGCTTCGGTCAGCGCGCCCGAGATGTTGGTCGAGCCCGAAGCATTTAGCGCCGCGAGATACGTCTGTGCGGCACTCACGTTTGCGGCCGTTGCCGATACGAAATCGTCGCGGAACGATCGCACATCTGTTGAGAAGTCGATTAATCGAAAGCGATCACGCGGATTGAGCGACTCCAGCAGTTGCCGCCCTGCCGCCCGGGCTTGTTCGATCTTTTTCCCTGACATCGAACCGCTGACGTCGAGGACGAAAGTGATATCGCGAGGTGACACGTCGTGCGAAACTACTGGTGGCACGAGAGTTATGAAGGCAAAGCCATCATCGCGGCCGTCGTTATTTGTGAGGACGCTTATCGCGGGACTTCCGTTAACGTGCGGCACGGGGATGAGCAACGTGACGTCAGGCGCAGCGCCAAAGGCCGTGACGACGCTCGTGCCGCCCTGTGACGAGAATTGGAGTTCGTGGGTTGGCGAGTAGGGTTTGCCATACTTCCCGTGTTCCGCGTAACGGAGCGTCAATGCTGGAGTCGCACTGTCTTCGCCGGCGGCGCCCGTATCGACGCGAACGGTCCGTATCAGCCGTAGCGGCGATTGAGGTTGCGCCGGACCGCCGCGCGCGTAGTCGATGCGCAGCGCATCGCCCTCGCGTTCAGCAATCTGATCGAATCGCACGACTACACGTTTCGATTCCCCCGGCAGGATCGGGAATATGCGTGTGCGAAGCATGCCGTAGCCCATCCATTCCACGAGCGCGGGATCCCGCTGACGGCGCACGATTTCTTCATAGATCGAGCGAGCGTGTTGCGCGTCCATGGTTTCGCCGCCAACCAGCTCGCCGTTGATGGAAAGTTTCAGATCGCTGAACGCAGCGTTGCGTGGCAGCGGGAATATGTAATCGGCCTCGCCGATCCTTCCTCCGTTATTGACGAAGGTCTCATCCACCTCGTAGTGCAGCACTCCGTCGCTGAGCGTGACATTCACTTGCGACGCACTCCTCGTGACCGCCACGTTCCACTGGCGGAAGCGATCGCATGGCGCGTCGGGAGGGCAAGGGATCGGGATGCAATCGCCGCCATTGCCGCAACGCGGTACAATGATGCCCTGGGCTCGGCTCGAGGTTGGGGCTGTGCTTAGAAGAAGCAAGGCGATTGTCAGGAGCGGATGCCTGATGAGCGCCGGAAGCTTGGACTTGGGTGCGGAAGTTGGTGGGATACGCATCGGATGGTTCTCCATTGGGAGTTTTGCTGCATGGAGACGCCGGCCGCGTGAAATCTTGCACACCTCGGGCTTGACTCGGCTCAAATCGGATGGTATATAACAAATACCTTATATAACACCTTGTTTATATGCTGCAGAACTCCACCACTCTCGACGCAACCTTCGCTGCTCTCGCCGATCCGACCAGGCGAGCCATTCTCGCCAGGCTGGCGACCGGGGAAGCATCGGTCTCGGAACTGGCTCAGCCGTTTTCAATAAGCCAGCCCGCCGTTTCTCGACACCTCAAGGTTTTGGAGTCGGCGGGTCTGATTTCACGTGGGCGTGAGGCGCAATGGAGACCTGCAAAGCTCGAGGCCGGTCCGCTCGAGGAAGTCGCGAATTGGCTGTCACAGTATGAACAATTCTGGGACGCCCGTCTCAATGCGCTGGACGCGTATCTCAAAACCATACATCCAAAGAGGAAACGCCATGTCGGCAAACGCAAATAGCGACGGGACTGAAGCAGCGAGCGCAGCAGTTCCCGAGTTGGTGATTACGCGGGTGTTTGACGCGCCGAGGCCGCTCGTGTTCGCCGCATGGACGGAACAGGAGCATCTCCGTAAATGGGAGTGCGCGCCGATGGGATTCACAGTGACAACCGAGGAGTCCGACATCCGTGTCGGCGGACGTTTCAGGATATGCATGCACGCGCCTGACGGTACGGATCACTGGTTGCAGGGCGTTTATACGGAGATCGCACCGCCGGAGCGACTTTCATTCACTCACGCGTGGCTGCGCCGTGACGGAACCCTTGGTATCGAAACAGTTGTGACGATCACATTCGTCGCGCGCGGCTCGAAGACGGAGCTGACTTTGCGCCAGTCGGGTTTCGACACACCTGCATCGCATGCTGGTCACACCGAAGGCTGGAACAGCACGTTCGACCGGCTCGTTGGATACCTGTCCACACAAAACTCAGAGGAGTCAAAATAATGAGCACGCAGGATTTGGAGTCGCTTCGCGAAGTCGAACTGCTACGGCAGCAGGCGGGTATGGTGCGGCAGGTACTTCACATGAACACAGAAGGAATCACGCAGGCAGAGTCGCTCATTCAGCCGCAGGCCGCCGGGAACTGCATGAACTGGGTAGTAGGCCATCTGCTCGCGATCTACCATCACGTGTTGCCGCTCCTTGGACAGGAGCCCGTGCTGCCTGTAGCACAACTGAGTCGGTACGACCGCGGCTCTGCTCCGATCCAGGACATGTCGGAATCGCTCGATATAAATGACATGTTGAAAGCGTGGGACGAGACATGCGCGCGGATCGACGCGGGATTCGCAGTGCTCACGCGCGACCAACTCGATTCGCCGGCTCCGATGAGTCCAACAAACAATCCGAAAGAAACGATCGGTTCTCTGCTCGGCACAGTTTGCTGGCATCAGGCCTATCATGCCGGACAGGCCGGATTGCTTCGACGGCTGGCGGGAAAGGAAGGCGCGATCAGGTAGTTTTCGCGCGAGCTGTCATCGCGGGAACGCCGTCATCGCG
>JBDTAZ010000063.1:0-7215 GCA_039924325.1 Gemmatimonadaceae bacterium | reverse complement strand
GATCCAGGAGGAGGTCGAGGATCTCGCCCAGAAGCGCGTCATCGCGTGGCAGCTCGAGCAGGCCATGAACCTGACAGGTATTCCGAAGACTGAGCTGGCGCGGCGAATGGGCACCAGCAGAACTCAGTTGGAGCGCGTCTTCGACCCGACGAACAACAAGGTGCAACTCGACACGCTTCAGCGTGCTGCCCACGCACTCGGTCGAACGCTGAAGCTGGAGTTGGTCTAAGGCAGGATTCCGGAGGCTAGCGGCGAGTGAACATTTCCCAGAAACGGGCCAAAAAGAGAGCATCCGATTGCTACAGTCCTGCTACAGTCCTGCTACAGTTACTGTCGGTCGAGCGCGGCCAAATGCGCCCGACTCCCGGTCATCGTGGCCGCCGTCTCCGGGCTAGCGGGACACTGCCGGGCAGGAGTGTGGCCACGCCATCCGCCTACGGATCAGAAGGTTGGGGATTCGACTTCCTCCGGGCGGACCTGGTTCCACCCCCAATCTCCGGTCGCCACGTTCCCCTGCACCGTTGACTGCTCGGCTCGGCCGCCGGATCGTGCGGCACCACCTGCCGCTCCTCGGCATCGCCACCGCAATTACGGTCTGCATCCGCGCCGCCGCCGGTCTCCGCGGCCTCCAGGGCTGGAGTGTCGCGACTGCATTCGCCAGCTTCCTCCTGCTCGGCGCTGCCATGAGCATTGGACCAATCAATATCCTCAGGCGCCGCCCGAATCCTGTATCCGCGGACCTGCGGCGCGACATCGGGATCTGGGTTGCCATCGTCGCCTTCCTGCACGTCGGAATCGGCATTCAGGTTCACCTCGGCGATCCGCTCAAGTATTTCCTGATCGCGGCGCCCGACGGGACCATGAGCTTGCGACATGACCGGTTCGGGTTCGCGAACTACACGGGCCTCGTCGCGACTTTCATCCTTGCCATGCTACTCGCCGTTTCGAGCGACGCCGCGCTACGCTTCCTCGGCAGTAGAAACTGGAAGGCGGTTCAGCGACTGACGTACGGGTTGGCGTTGCTCGCCATCATGCATGGAGTCGTCTATGAGCTGATCGAAGATCGCGCATTGCCGTTGGTATTCGTATTTTCCGCTACGGTCCTAGCCGTCGCAACTCTGCAATTGCAGGGCTGGAACATTCGCCGTACCAAATAATGCCAATAGAAAACGTCTCCGATACAGCTCGCTGGGTCGCCGTCTATCGCGGCATGGAAACGGCGCGGCCGGACGCACTGTTTCGGGACCGGTTCGCTGACCGGCTCGCCGGCCCGGAAGGATTGCAGATCGTCAAGGAAATGAAGCGGGGTCGTTCCCTCGCGTGGCCTATGATCGTTCGCACCGCGGTCTTCGACGAATTGATTCTAGATCGTGTAAATAACTTCGGTGTTGACACTGTCATTAATCTTGCGGCAGGTCTCGACACGCGACCGTGGCGGCTCGCTCTACCGGCGTCACTACGCTGGTTCGATGTCGATCTGCCTGGAATGACGGAATACAAGGCGACGGCGATGCGCGGTGAACCAACTTCGTGCATTTACGAAGCGATCGCCGTCGATTTGAGAGACGCTGAGGCCCGCACCGAACTGTTCATTCGCATCGACGCGGGTGCGACGACGACGCTCGTGATTGCGGAGGGTTTGCTGATCTACCTCAACGAGACTCAGGTCGCCGCGCTGGCGCGCGCCGTAGCGTCCATCAAGAGCGCGCGATGGTGGCTGATCGATCTTGCAAGCGCCGGATTGTTGAAGATCATGAACCGACACTGGGGAGCTGCGGTCGCGGCTGGGACAGCACAGTTTCAATTTGCGCCCGCCAATGGAACTGCATTCTTCGAAGAATTCGGCTGGCGTGAGGCCGAGTTTCGCTCCGGGATGTACGAGGCACAGCGACTGCACCGAGAGATGCGAATGGCACCCTTATGGCGACTGCTGTCGCGGATTTCCTCACCGGCGCGACGCGCTGAATTCCGACGGATGTCGGGCTACGTCATGCTCGAGCGAAACGCCTAGCACCCTCGGAGCCATCCGATCGCTGCGACACGTCGGACGGCGCACCGACATCAGAACTCGATTCCGATTCCGCTTTGAACAGTTAGATCGTTCTTGCGCACGTTTGCCTGCGGTCGCGTATCGTAGCGGTTTGCAACTCCGAGTTTAAGCGCAACTCCCGATACCAGCGGCGCGCTCAGATTGAAGTCACCATTCACGCGATAGTGCCCGTGTGAACCGCTCAGGTCCGGAAATATCGCGAGCTGTTGATCTGATTTTGCCTTGCCAAAGATCTGCCGAGCAGCGAGTCGCAGAAGACCTCCGAATCGCGTGTAACTCGGCACTCCTGTCGGCGCCTCGTGAGTTATGCCGGTTCCGATTTCCAGAGCCATGCTGTTCAGTTTATTGCGATTGAGCGGCACTGAAACTCCGGTGTTCTCGACTGCGCGACTGCCGATCTGCGCAAATGGATCGTGCTCGACGACGCCCTCACTGAAGAACGATGGCCGCAACGCCGCCGTCGAGTCGTTTGGACCGAGCGCAAGATCGTATCGCAGCGTAGCGGAGAAGTAGTTCTCGGTGGCGCTTCCGTCCTTGCTGCCAAACTCGCGTTTTGCGCTGAGAGCGATCTGGGATCGATCAGCGCGTCGCGCCACCGATCCGACGAAGCCGAGATTGCTCACGTTGGCATTGCCCCTGGTGAGCATGTAGTTCATGCCGATGGCGCGCTTCCACCCGACATGCGCCACATAGGTCGGCAGCGCACGGGACGCGAGCGGAGTCGGCCTGGGCGGATGTATCAGGTGCTCGAGGGAGACAGGGGGCGTGACATATCCTGGCGGCAACGGCATGACGTCCGGCAGGACGCCGAGCGTCGTCCTCGGATTCTCGGGCAGAGGACTGAGCGAGAGATTGCCGAGTTTGGCGCGCGTCGTACTATCCGAGGTCTCGCAAACGGCAACCGTGCGCCGTTTAATCGTCAGGCGTCCGAGTGTGGCGTGCCGAAGCCAGAGCCTGGTCCGGGAAATGGAGATCAACTCGCCGCTCAGGCGATCGCCATTGCTGAGCGTGCAGGTAACTGGGGAAACTGGTTGCTGCACGTGGCCGGCCAAGCCGGTTAGGACGAGCAGTACTGATACGAACATGGTAGATGGTCTGGGACATTCGGCGCCGCGGCACCAGGCGTGAAATGCAAACTATCACGACGACCGCGGAGAAAAAGCCTCAGTCCAAAAAGCGGGCTGCGGTGAGTACCCAGGTGCTCTCCGATGCCGGCGTCAGGAGGCAGGCAAACTTGCGCGGACTGGGGAGGACTCGGACAAAACCCATGACTGCTGCCCCGCCGAGAGAATCGTAGAAGACGTGCTCGGAGTCCGGATTGAACTGGGCTGTCGCGCGTGAGGCCAACTGGCCGCGCACAGCCTCCTCACAATCCGCGACGGCGCGATCACGACGGCGCTCTGAGGCATCCTGCCCAGATGACTGGCAAGAGGCGAGGAGCGCGGAGAGGGCGAGCACGATCACTGACACGGACCGCTGATTTTGAGCCACCACATCTCCGCGGGGTGAAAAAAGGGGGACGGATCCGCGTGCGTGGGTCGTCCCTATTTAGGGTAGACGATGCCAAGTGGGACTCGCAACGGCTCAGTATTGAATCCTTCGCGCCTGCCGATCGTCGTGAAGAGACTGTCGTCCCCTGGTGAGTCTTTGGGAAATCCTTTCGAGCACTACGGGAACCAGTGCGGTCGCTACGGTTACCAGCACGTATCGCACTAGCGGGTTTGGGATTATTCTTGCCAGGCGGCGCGCAGTGCGACGACTGACCATGGCGGCTGTTACCGAGCGGAGAATAGGCAATGTCGATGGGTTGGAGTCGCCGTAATAGAGCGCAAGGGTCGTTCCGCACGCCTAAAGGGCGGCGCTTTTTCAAGCTTTGGCGCCGAATCGGTGCCGGCGTGGTCCCCGCCGCGTGCGCGGCTGTCCTCACGAGTTGCGGCAGCGATTCCAGCACCGGCCCGCGACAGGTCAAGGCGCCGCCGCCGGTGTCGCGAATCATCTTCTCCAAGACCGTTGATTCCGTCGAAGTGCAGCGCAAGGACAGCGCGGTGGCGACCTGTGTCGACTCAACGGGGACGAATGTCACCGGCTGTCAGCTGACGTGGAGCGTCGATGACTCGACGATTGCAACTGTGTCACCGACTGGCGTCGTCACGGGTGACCAGGCCGGCAACACGTCGGTACATGCGACGGTATCGAGCGGAATAACAGGACTGCTGCGGATCGTTATCCTGCCACCGGCGGTCGCCTCTATTACCTACGCGACGACTTCATTCACGCTGACTGAGGGTGATACGCTTACGATTCCAGCGCCCAAAATCGTCGATCGTACCGGTGCTGTCGTCACCGGGCGCACTCCCACGTACCGTTCCAATTCGTCGGCCCTGACGGTATCCCCGACCGGGCTCGTAACTGCGGTAACCGCGACAAACGGTGTGATCACGGCAACGCTGGACACGGTGAGTGTGCAACTTTCGTTCACTGTCGTTCCAGCGCCGATCGGCAACGTTCAAGTCATGCCAAGCATACTTGACATGGGTGTAGGCCACACGGTCGCGACGCAGTCGTCGGCGACCGGAGTGAGCGGGCAGAAGATTACGGGACGTGTGTACACCTACGTCGTCGATAAACCAGCGATTGCGCAGGTATCCACGAGCGGAGTTGTCACCGGTGTCTCTCCGGGCAAAGCGAATCTTACCGTATCGACGAATAGTGTTTCGAAAACCGTGCCTATCTCGGTCGCGCAACTCGGCCCCGGCGGCTTTGTTATCGATCTGCAATTCGTAGGGACCGTTTCACAGGCTACGCAGCAGGCTGCTCAGCAGGCAGTGCAGAGGTGGGAACAGATAATATCCGCGCCGCTCATCCCATATCACATCGTCACAAAGGCAAACGACTGCGGAGCAGGCATACCGGGAGTAGATAAAATCGAAACGAATGTGCTGGTAATCATTCAGGAGGATTCCATTGATGGCCCGGGCAAGACTGTCGGACTCGGCGGCCCGTGCGTACTTCGCGACGATGCGCCACAACTGACCGCGCTTGGGACGGTTACGCTCGATAGCGCGGACGCCGTGATGCTTCAGCAGCAAGGCCTGCTGGTCGCAACGCTGACGCACGAGATCGGCCACATTCTCGGCATCGGAACGCTTTGGGACCCGGCTGACACGTTCTTCCCGAACCTGGCAACGGGAATTGGCGGGGCCAACCCTGTATTCATCGGACGCCAGGCTCGCATTGCGTCCGCGGCACTCGGCTTCACCGCCGACTCGACACTCGGCGTGCCAATCGAAAACACCGGCAAAGTTGGCGACGGCACGCGCGACGCGCACTGGCGCGCGTCGGTCTTCGGGCACGAGTTGATGACGGGCACGCTCCATAACGGTCTGAATCCGCTCAGTCTCGTGACAATTCAGGCACTCGGTGATTTTGGTTACACGGTTGTCCCGGAAGCTGCGGACGACATCAACGTTGTGAACTCGAACAGCCCCGGAAGCTCGATAGCTCCGTCGCTGAGTATTGGCACCCGCATGCGTGAAACCGTCCTCTTTCCGCAATTCACCGTTACTCGCGGTGGCACGTTGAAACCGATTCCCAACGCAAGGCAGCCGCAAATTTATTAGTCATTTGTTCTGACCTTGCGTTTCGACGCGGCGTGGCCGTTGTTTCAACCACCCGAACCGGAGACGACAAATGCGACGCCATCTGTGCCTTACCCTCTCGGCGCTCTGCGTGGCAGTGCCTACATCGGCTGCCAGTGCTCAGATACCCGCGAGTGAATTCGCCGCGCGCCGCGATTCCCTGGCCGCGCGCCTCGGAACCGGGGTAGTAATCGCGTTCGGCGGCCGGACGCCGGTAACGGATTTTGGTCCGTTCTACCAGCTCCCGGCGTTTCACTATCTAACGGACTTCGACGAACCGGACGCGGCCTTCGTGATGATCGTTCGCGACGGTCGCGCCGAAAGCACTCTCTTCCTGTCGCCGGTCGACCCCAGAAAGGCATTCTACTATGGCCGCCGACCCGACTCGACTACGGTTGTAACCACGCTCGGCGTCGGCGCCCGGTCCTTTGCGACGCTGGAAGGGGTAACCGATTCATTGGCGGGCACCGGGCTTCCGATTTACACACTTGCGGACTTCGGAGACGCGGATTTTGCAGCACAGGATTCGCTCACACGCGGTCTGATGTTCATGCGCTCGCTCGTCGCACGGCATCCGGGGCTTGAAATCAGGGACGCGCATCCCATCGTGGATCAGCTACGCGCTCGCAAGAGCGCGGGAGAGATCGCGTTGCTCATGCGCGCGGCGGAAATCAGCTCCGTCGGTCACCGCGCTGTTCTCAGCATGCCCGAGCCGCAGCACGAGTATGAGATGCAGGCCGTGCTTGAATACAACTTCTTGAGACTCGGTGGCGCGCGCCCGTCCTATGGATCGATTGTCGGCGGCGGGAAAAACAGCACTCAGCTGCATTATATGCTGGACAGGGATGCCATCCGTCCCGGTGATGTGGTGGTGATGGATGCCGCAACGGAATACAAGGGATACGCCGCGGATATCACTCGAACAGTTCCAGTGAGCGGCAAGTTCACTCCGGATCAACGTGTCATCTACCAGCTGGTGCGGGATGCACAGTCTGCTGCCGAGCGTAATTCGAAACCGGGGATGTCAGCGCCGGCGGCAACCGATTCCGCAATTGCGGTTCGCTCGGTTGGTCTAGCGAAACTTGGTTTGATCGAGAGTGTCGATGCGACATTCGATCCGCCCTGGAAAGTTGACTGCGTTGCGGCACCGGCCACGTGCAAGCAATCGATGCTGTGGATGATTCACGGAATCAGCCATGGCCTGGGACTCGCCGTCCACGATCCTGCTCAGTTTTACACCGGCGATCGCAAGTTCAAGGAAGGAGATGCCTTCACGATCGAGCCAGGGATCTACATCAGTACGGCGGCGCTCGCCGCACTTCCGGATACGCCGAAGAATCGAGCGTTAATCGCGCATGTTCGATCCAAAGTCGAGCGCTACAACAACATCGGCGTTCGAATCGAAGATGACTACGTGATAACAGCGAAGGGACTTGAGAGAATGAGCAGCGCACCGCGCGAAATTGACGAGATTGAGGCCATCATGAGCAAGCGGCCGGCGCGGCGGTAGTCGAAGGGTTACCCACA
>JBDTAZ010000062.1:0-26122 GCA_039924325.1 Gemmatimonadaceae bacterium | reverse complement strand
TCTCGACACCATGCGCGCCCCCGGCAACGTCAACGGCATTTTCAGGGACGGCCGGCCTGGTCTTCAGGCGCGGGAGCCAGACGGTGACCGTCGTGCCCGAATCAGGCTTGCTGATTACCGTCATGCGACCGCCCGACTGCGTAACAATTCCATGTGCAGTCGAAAGCCCCAGACCGTTTCCCTCACCGCGTGCCTTTGTCGTAAAGAAAGGTTCAAAGATGCGAGCCTGCACTTCGCTTGTCATGCCGCGCCCATTGTCCGTCACGCTCAGCGTTGCATAATCGTTCTGCGCACCGTCAACTCTGCCCTGACCAGGCGCGCTCAGTCTGGCGTCACGCGTTACAATCGCAATGGTCCCACCATTCGGCATCGCATCGCGCGCGTTGAGGATGAGATTCATCAACACCTGTTCCATTTGCGCGGGGTCTGCATTGACAGTGCTGAGGGACGGATCCAGACGGATCGCCAACTCGATATCCGGAGTGAGCACGCGCCGAAGGATCTGTTCCATCGACGTCACAAGTGGATTCAGATCGATCAGTCGCGGTCGCAGTATCTGCTGGCGACTGAAAGCGAGCAAGTGGCGAGTAAGTTCACCAGCGCGATCAGACGCGGCGAGTATCTCCGCAACATCAGCACGGATCGGAGAATCCGGGGCCAGATCGGAGAGGACGATGCCCGCATATCCTGTCACAACTGTAAGCAAGTTGTTGAAGTCATGCGCAACGCCACCCGCAAGCTGACCCACTGCATCCATTTTTTGCGCGTGCCGAACTTGGGCTTCCAGTTTCGCACGATCGGACACATCCGCGGCCAGAATGACGAATCCGGACGGTTCAAATTTGGCATCACGAATTACGCCAACTGACAGGCTCAGGTCGACAATCGAGCCGTCCTTCCGCACCCGTTGGGCATACACGTCGATGTAGGTACCATCCGAGAGAGCCTTGTCGCGAATACGATCCACATCCTGTATCATCGCAGCTGTAGCGACTGGATACGGCTTGCCGATTACCTCCGCGGCCGTCCAACCAAACAGGCGCTCGGCGGCACCATTCCATTGGAGTACGATGTGATGCAGATCCGTTGCCATAATAGCCAGCGGAGAGCTGTCGAACAACGCCCGCACGAGTTCGTTCGAATCGCGAAGGGCCGTCGCGGCGCGCCTGGTGGCGGTCACATCCTGCACGAGCACAAGTCGAGTCATGCGACCGCTCAATTGCAATTCATGTATCGTTAAATCGACTTCAATTACGCTACCATCCTTCTTCCGGTGTGCAACGCCCTTGATGTTCAACAGACCTGGATATTCTCCAGTGACTCTTTCGCGAACTCGCGGCCGCTCGCTTTCCGGACGAATGTCGAAGATCGTCATTTCCAGGAACTCGTCGCGGGAGTAACCGTAATGCGATACAGCAGTGTCGTTGACTGCGACGAACCGGTACGTATTCGTATCGAACGCCCACATTGGCAGCGGGTTTCCCTGAAAGAGCATTCGGTAGTCTGCTTCCGATGCACGCAATGCGGTTTCGGCCTGCTTGCGGTCTTCAATGTCGCGACTGACCGTGACCAGCTCTGTCACCCTGTTCCAGACCGGATCGCGAACCGCGCGACCAGTCGTCTCGAGCCAAACGTAGTGCCCCTTCGCATGCCGTAACCGATGCTCGGCGCGGGATGCACCATTTGTCTTGCGGAGCACTTCGAGGATGTCGCCCATTGTAGTCACGTCATCCGGGTGGAAAAACTCCGACGGCAAGTGACCCTGAATCTGCCGCGGTTGATACCCGAGGATTGTGAACACTGCAGGAGAGATATAGAGTATGCGGCCGTCTGGCTCGTGCCGCGCTATTACATCTGTCGCGTTGTCCGCCAGCAGCCGATAGCGGACCTCAGACTCGGCGACTTCAATAAGCTCCTGCTCGCGCTTCGTCTGTCGGCGGCCGATCAATACAATTGCAATCATGAATATGACTGCAGCCGCGGTGGAAGCTTCGGTGCTTAACCTGCCGTTGATTCCGTCGAACACCGAATTGAGCGGTTCGATACGTGACAATGCCCACGGAACTCCAGCAATCCGGGAACTGAACTCGGCATCGGCGCCGTGGATGTGTGCTATAGAATCCGCGTTTTGCGAATATGCAGCCAACGCAAACGCCGGGGCACGGTCTTTCTCCCATGCGCCTGTCTCACTGCCTCTCAACTGCCTCGGCGTGAGCGCGTACGCGACGACTGAATCCGGCGAACCGACGATCAGCGAGGTCGTGTCGGACGACGACGGATCGCTCAACGCGGCCAGCTGCTCCAGCAGCGTCGATGCGCTCGCCACGAGAATTACAGAGCCGATGACCGTTGGAGCAGAAGACTCTCCAGAAGCCGGCTCCTTGATTTCAACTCGCTGCGCGATTGCAATTGATACGCCGCCGGAATCCGAAAACGGTTCCGACGCCGATCCCGAGTCGGCGGAGAGCGCGTCTCGCGCGACCTTTTGAAGAAGCGCTGTTGGGGGTGCCCGGGACGTACTGCTCCTGAGCCGCCCGTTTCCATCAAACAACCAGATCGCACTATATGCGTGCAATTGATTCATCCCGGTCAGACTCTGCTCAAGCGACCTGGACAGATCCGAATCAGAAGCTGGAATCCTGCCAGGAGCCGGCGGCGCTCCGAATATCTCAGGTGTGCGTGCGGCGGCGGTTGCCAGAAGTCTCGTCTCGCCCCGTCGCGCAAGTAACCACGCCTGGACGCTGGTTCCGCTCAGTCGGGCATCGATTGCGGAGCGTGATGCCCAGCTTTCGAGCGCTGCGTGCCGCAAGACCGTCCGCCGAACAGCCACTGCCGCGACAAAGACCAGAGCACACAGCGTGACTACAGCTGTGGATCTCCGGTGCAAGCCCCGTAGAGCTTCAATTACTCGTGGCTGGTCTTCAGGCATACCCGCCCCCGAATTACAGGTGCATTCCGACGGCACCGACTCCTGATTTCATCGCGACTTGGACACACTTCGCATTGAAGTCTCGGCCAAGTCTTCTTCAAGATTAAGGCTAATTGCCCCAGCCCGTAAGGCGGGATGCAGGCACGCCAACGCCGATTGCGAGTACACGCGGTTTGCGCCGCTGATGGTAGATTCCAGAATGATGCTGAATCAACTGGTCACGGACATGTTCGTTCCGGGGGTATCTGTCGTCGAGAAGGTAATCCGATCGGTTGTCGTATACGGCTTCCTGATCGTGCTGCTCAGGATTGCGGGGAAGCGGACCCTGGCGCAACTCACATCTTTCGACCTTGTAGTACTGCTGCTGCTATCGAATACCGTGCAAAACGCAATAATCGGCAACGACAACTCGCTCTCTGGGGGACTACTGGGCGCAGTCGTATTGATCGTCGCTAACTACGTGGTGGTGCGAATCCTTTACAAGCACCGGCGGGCCGACAGGGCAATCGAAGGAAGTTCGTCCATACTCGTGCATCATGGCAAGCTGGTTGACGTTAACATGAAGCGTCAGCTCATCACCAATCTCGAGCTCCAACGCGCCGCCAGAAAGCAGGGTATCTCCAATATCGCTGACGTTCGCGTTGCCAGACTTGAAGCCGGCGGCGTTCTCACGTTCGAACTTGAGAGCCCAACAGAGAACGAACGACATCTCGCCGATCTGATTACGAGGCTCGAACGGATTGAAGGCTTGCTGGAACGACTGGAAGCTTCCGGCAACAGTCAGGAAGCGGATGCATAGTTGCGCGGGGCGGTTTTGAGAATCTGGCACGGGCGACACGCAGAACCGCTCGTAATAGTCTGGGTGATTGCTCTTGCGTTGATCGGCGGCCTGTACAAGATCGAGAACATTCAACCCGCGCTTTCCACGCTCTTCAGGCCAGTGTATTTCGTTGTCCTCGCCGTAGTGTCGCTGGTGACATGGAGATGGTTCCGCTCCCGCGCGGCCGGCAAGCAGCACGAGCGTCGTCACCGTGACCGGCGTCAGTCAGATCGACGCGGCGACGAATAAGTCGCTTCGCTGGTCGCGCCGCAAATCTCAGATCTCAGGCAGCTGCGGCGTCTCGCACGCCAGTGAGCTGTTCGTTCACCCATGTCAGTGACTTGGTGTACAACCACGCCATCTGCATCGGCAGGACGCCCAGCGACGAAGCCAGTAGATCGACCTGATCCCACTCGCCACGCTGATACGCATCGGCAAGAAGTAGCGGTTCCGCGTACGGCCCGCTCCCTTCCATAACTGCCTGCCTTATCTCGTCCGACACACTCACCCTGCTGAGTACGTCGCACATCGGAACGCGCAGAAGAACGTCCAGCATCGAGAACAGGCCGGTCATGAACAGCGCCTGCGGATGTCTTACCTGTGGGCTCGATTCGGCGATCAGTTCGCAGAGACGCGCGCGTAACAACGCGGCGTATACAAGTTGATCGCTTACATCATTTCCCGTCACCATCGACGAGACCATTAACAGAGCAAGCCAGCGATACAGCATCTGGCGACCGACCATGCGAATGGCGTAGCCTATTGAATCGATGCCGCGGCCACCGATCGACGCCGAATTTACTATGCGAAGCAGCTTGTACGTTAGAGTTGGGTCGGAGCGGAACCCACTCTCGACTGCCGCATCCGGCGTCTCATGATCACGGAGCATGTTGAGCAGCCGCAACATCGCCGTCTGTCCAACTTCGATTTCCTTTCGAGTGACGAGCTCGGGACGACGGTAGAAGTAACCCTGAAAGAGATCGAAGCCCAGCTTCATGCACTCCTTGTGCATCTCCATCGTCTCAACACGCTCAGCGAGCACCTGGACCTTGAACGGGCGCAGCCTCTGCAGGACGGTACGTAGTTCCTCTGGTTTCTTGTGCAGGACGTCCAGTTTCACTATCGAGACAGTGCCAAGCAGAGCGTCGAAACCCGAGTCGTCGACGTAGTCGTCGAGAGCGAGATGGTAACCGCGCTGCGCCAACCGGCGGCATGCCGCAACGACGGCTTCGTCGTTACCCACCGTTTCAAGAACTTCGATAACGACCTTGCCCGGGGGTAGCAACTCGACCTGACCATCAAGAAGGAATTCGCGTGTACAGTTGACGAAGGCTCGATGCCCATCGGTAAGATCCTCCAGACCGATGTCGAGGAACGAATGGATCACCGTGTCGGTGCACATCGCATCTGCCGCGGCGCCGTCAGCGACTGTGGACAGCGCGGTATTGCGATACAACAGCTCGTATCCTGAGAGGCCGTCGTGTCGATCGAAGATCGGTTGGCGCGCTACGAAGACGTCAATCATTACGTGACAAGAGTGGTACTCCCGTGAATTTTCTTTGCCCGGACGCTGCGGACGGCGCAGAACCGGGCTCGCCGATACATTGAGAACCAGAGTGGATTCACAATCTGCGGGACCGCTAAAGAAGGTTCTTCGAGCGACAATCAAGAGGACCGATAGCCTGACGACGGCCCTGGGCCTGGATCTAATTATCGGCTTCTTGGTTGCCGGAACCACAGCGTTGCTCTTTATAGGGCTCGCTGAAGCTGTCCAGTCGGGCACCACCATGCCGCTGGACAACTCTGTCCTCCAATGGATGGCAGCCCATCAATCCCATCCGGCGACGGCTGTAGCCCTCGAGATCACGGCACTCGGTACCGGCACAGTCGTGATAATGCTGACAGCGGTGACAGCGATGTTTCTCGGGCTAACCGGGCAACGCCGTCTAGCGGTCCTTCTCCTCGTTGCCACAATCGGGGGGCTGGCGCTGAATCTCATTCTCAAATTGCAGTACCACCGTCAACGTCCGCACATCTTTGCATGGGATACGAACGCGGTGGGTAGCTCCTTCCCGTCCGGTCACGCGATGAACGCCGTGATTGTGTACGGCACGATCGCCTATCTCGCAGCGCACCTGACTCGGCGTCGATCCGGCCGTGCGATCACTCAAGTCCTTGCCCTGTTTGTGTTTGCGGCTATCTGCACGAGTCGGCTTTACCTCGGCGTTCACTATCCAACCGATGTACTCGGCGGGGCTGTAATCGGAACCGCATGGGCTATCTTCTGCATATGTACACTCGAATCGGTGCAGCGTTTACGCAGAGACCACTCGCTGACTTGAGTTGACCAAGGACACTCGAAGGAGCGAGCCATGAACTGACTCGAACATTTGTTCTGACGGCTACTTGCCCTGTCCCGTGAATACGACCGCGCCGGTCGGGCTTGGCATCCCACCCATTGGCTCTTCGGTTACTGCGATTCGTCGAAGCGTGCCGGGTTCCATCGCGTATTTGGCCGCCATCACCGCAGCACCGCTGGAGTCGGGCATGAAGGTGCCGGCCGAGATTGGCGCTGCAACGCCTCGGGCGATCAACCACACCTGATACGTCTTCCCTGCAGCTGGTTGCTTCAGGTGGGATGCGTACATGATGAACATCTGGGATTTCTGATCCCAGAACATCCGAGCCATCGGGTCGACTGATTTGTAGCCGACAAGATCGATGACCCGAGTACGCATCCCGGTCAGGGCACCAATCAGACTGTCCTTCTGGGCCAGCGACGCTTGTAGCGAAGCCACCCGCAGTTCGAGAATGGAATCGCGGGACGCTGCCGCGCTATCCGAACCCCGGCCAAGCGACGATCGTGATGTCCAGTTGCGCACCCCTATCGCAGCAATCACCAATACCGCAGCTATAGCGACCATTCCAGCGACTCGGCGGAAGCTAGCACGCGAAGCCGGCTCGAATGGCACATAATGGCTGAGCGTCCGCTTGGGCGCAGATGGCCTGGATGGTGTCGGCGCTGCCGCAGAAACAGTGTGCGGGTTTGATAGAGGCGTACGGCGTGCTGAGATCCCTCTTTGCAGCGGCGTAGACACCGGACGGTCCGCGTCACCGGGCGCGGCGGAAGCACGCGGAGCGGGACGCTCCAGACGCGTTGCCGCAGCCCGTGCAACCAGCCTCGAGCGAATCCCCGCGGAGCGACCGCGGTTCATGGGTTTCACCGGGGCCAGTCGCGCCAGCTCTGCCGCGACGTTCTCCATCGCCGCAAGTTCCGACGAAATCACTGAATCGGCTGCCGCAGCGGTGAAGACGTCTGCCTCCTCCGTGCGATCGAGCGCGCCGAGCGCAGCACCCGCGACGTCAAAGCGGGGGTCCGCGTCGTCGTAAGGCGTCTGGTCTGCCGGGTTCAATACGACGTCGTCGTTGGATTTGGACGAATCGTGCGGTCCTGACCGGTCGTTTTTCATTTCGTCGTCGCTCATGCCCTGCTCTCTCGCAATACGATCAACTTGTCGCGCAATTTCTGCATTCCGAGCCGCATTCTGGTCTTGATCGTTCCGAGCGGCTCACCAAGGAAGTCGGCGATCTCGGACTGACTCAAGCCGCGAAAATACGCGAGTTCCAGTGCGCGACGTTGATCCTCTGGCAGCTCGACGAGCGCAGCGTAAACCAACTGCCGCCGTTCTGCGCCTTCGGCTTCCTGTGCTGGGTCTGAGCGCGGATCGCGAATGATACTCAGATCGACTGCAATATCTTCTGGATTGCGCTTGCGGCTGCGCAGACGATCGAGGGCGCGGCTCCGGCCGATGGTTAGCAGCCAGCTTCTAACCGTCCCACGGGACGGATCATACGAAGACGCACGCTGCCACACCTGCCAGAAACTTTCCTCCACGACGTCCTCCGCGCCATCGGCGTCTTTAAGGAGGTGAGCCACCAGCGAATAGACGGACTGAGACCACCTGTCGTACAGGGTGGCAAGTGCCGATTCGTCGCCTTCCGCTATTCGTCTCACAACGGCTACATCGTCGAGAGGCGGTACGGTCGGTGGTTTCGTGGAGTACGCCTGATCCTGGCGCGCCGGATTCATTACCGGGGAATCTAAGACTTCGCCGCCGTCTCGGCCATGCGATGATCGTTACCGAAAACAGCCGAGTGGCGTCATTGGCATAAGACGCCGCGATCCATCGAGGTCAAGCGGTGCTTTCAATATCTGGAGATCCGGCATGGGAAAAGTACTCAGTTTCACGGGTTCGTTCGTTGGAGGGAGCATTGGCTGGTGGCTCGGCGCTTTTTTTGGAACTATGACCGCTTTCATGATCTCAATGGTAGGAACGGGCGCAGGGATTTACATCGGCCGACGGATCGCCGCGGAGATGTTCTAGAAGCGACCTTTCAGGACGGCCTGCTGACGTCTCCCGGTCACGCGTTGTTTTGTTACAACGAATGATTTCCCGCTACAACTACTCGCGGGCATGCATGAGATCTTGCCGCATGATCAGCAAACATTCAGTGTTGCGTTTGGTGCGTGACTTCATGCTTGCCGCAGCGGGAATGTCGCTGCTCGTCCCCGCACTATCTGCGCAGACCTCAGCGCAGACCTCAGCGCAGACCTCAGCGCAGACCTCAGCGCAGACTTCGGCGCAGACTTCGGCGCAGACTTCGGCGCCGGCATCCGGCGACACCAACCGTAGTTACGGCAGCGCAGAAATCACCGGAGAATTTCGGGACAACGGAACCTGCCAGGTCTTCGCCGATGGTGTCGCCGCGTTTCAGACGACGGACAGTGCGCAGACAACGTACATTCGTGGTGCAACAATCAACCTCGCGCCAGCCGGATTCGACGCGCACGAGATTTGGTGCGCGCCGAAGAGTCCGGAGCAACCGATGCTTCCGCTTGCAGCAACGGATCGAGTGTTCGTCGTCATGCTGTACGCACCGACTGGAAAGCTTGCCGAACCGCGGAGCTATGAAATTCGCTTGGGGTTGCCGACGATGGAAACGGCTCCGTATCGTGCCGGTGCCGCGTTGTTCGGGATGAGCCAGCAGAAGTTCAACGACACTCTCCCTTTGCGAACGGGACTACTTTATCTAGCTGGCACTCGCGGCACGGTAGCGATATCGCGTGTCTCCGAGAATGGCATCGTCGGAACCTTCAGCATTCACGGGCAGCCCGCCTTCACCATGTGATTCGGGCCTTAGTATTTGGCCAGATAGCTGTCCAGCTCCCACTTGCTTATCTGCGTCATGTACTCGCTCCATTCCTCGCGCTTGGCTGCGAGAAAGTGGCGTGTGACATGCGGACCGAGCGCGCCACAAATCACATCATCCTTTTCCAGTTCGTCACACGCTTCGTTGAGGTCATGAGGCAGGTCGTCGATTCGAAGACGCCGACGTTCGCGGTGTGACATCTCTCGGATGTTCTCGTTGACCGGCTCGCGATGGTCGGCGCGCGTTTCGATCCCGTCGAGACCTGCTGCGAGCATCACCGCGAGGGCCAGGTACGGATTGGCCGCGGGGTCCGGCGCGCGATGCTCGACGCGCGTACCGATCTGTCGACGAGCGGGGATTCGGAGCATCGGTGAGCGATTGCGCATGGACCACGCGACATTTGCCGGGGCTTCATAGCCAGTAAGCAATCTCTTGTACGAATTGACCAGGGGATTGGTGATGGCAGTGCATGCGCGCGCGTGCTTGAGCAGACCGCCGATATAGTAGAGTGCAGCCTCGCTCAATTCATATCGTCCGTTGGGATCGTAGAACGCGTTTTCGTTGCCGCGAAACAGGGATTGGTGGGTGTGCATTCCGCTGCCGCTCTGGCCGAATATCGGCTTGGGCATGAACGACGCGACAAGACCGAATTGCTGTGCGACGTATTTAACGACGAATCTGAACGTGGCGATGTTGTCGGCGGTATGCAGTGCGTCGGCGTATCGGAAGTCGATCTCGTGCTGGCCATGCGCGACCTCGTGGTGTGCCGCCTCGACCTCGAATCCCATCTTTTCGAGCGCGACGACGATCGCGCGCCGGGCATCCTCGCCCAGGTCCGAGGGGGCAAGATCGAAATAGCTTCCTACATCATGGGTAGCAGTCGAAGCATCTCCACCGACGCCGGGCCGGAACATGAAGAATTCAGCTTCCATGCCTGCGTTCATGCTATAGCCCATGGCTTCGGCGCGGGCGAGAGCCCGCTTGAGGACCCATCGAGGATCGCCTTCGAAGTGCTCGCCGTCCGGGGTGTGGACATCGCAGATCAGCCGAGCTACGCGGGTATCGGGGTCGCCCCAGGGATACACCTGGAAAGTGGCCAGGTCCGGGACGAGAAGCATGTCGGACTCCTCTACGCGGACGAAGCCTTCTATCGAGGAGCCGTCGAACATGATATCGCCGTCGAGCGCCTTTTCGATCTGGGAGGCGGGGATTTCGACGTTCTTGTTTATTCCGAGGATATCGGTGAATTGGAGCCGTAAAAATCGGACATTTTGCTTCTTGGTGATGTCCAATACTTCCTTCTTTTGCATTTTTTACCCCATTTTCCTTGCGTCAGGTGGTAGAAATATGCAGATTGATACCCCAGTTGTGCAAGTTTTGCAATTTTCTCAAATCGGCTCAATAGCCACAAGCCTCAATGCCAACCGCCCGACAGCTCGCTCTGCAGGACATCTGCTCACGTATCACAGACGAATCCACGGCCCCTGCTCCTGTACGCACCTCCGAATACTTCGGCGTAAATACCTTCGGCGCTCGCCAGATGCGCGAGAAGTTGCCGCAGGAGATCTATGTCAAGCTCCTTTCCGCGGTTCGACAGGGGAAGAAGCTGGACCGCGATATCGCTCCGACTGTTGCGCAGGTGATCAAGGATTGGGCAGTGTCGCGCGGCGTCACCCATTTCACGCATTGGTTCCAGCCTCAGACCGGGCTGACTGCTGAAAAGCATGATGCCTTCCTCACTTTCGATGACGAGCTGGAGCCGATGGAGTCGTTCTCGGCCGCTCAGCTGATCCAAAGCGAGCCCGACGCATCGAGTTTTCCATCGGGAGGTTTGCGCGCAACGTGGGAGGCACGCGGTTACACAGCATGGAATCCGGCGAGCCCGGTATTCATCGTTGAAAGTGCTGGCGCGCGGACGTTGTGTGTTCCGTCGGTCTTCATCGGATACAACGGCGAAGCGCTTGATGAAATGACGCCGCTGCTGCGCAGCTCCGATGTGCTATCGCAGAAGGCAATAGACATGCTGGAGTTGATAGGCGATCATGGTGTCGGACGAGTGTACACCACGCTCGGCGCCGAGCAGGAATATTTCCTGATCGACCGGACGCTATTCTCGATGCGCCCTGATCTGGTGATGGCGGGTCGTACACTGATTGGCGCACCACCTTCGCGCGGACAGCAGTTGGAAGACCACTACTTCGGTGGAATTCCGGAACGAATCCAGGCATGTATCGCTGAAGTTGAGCACGAACTGTACAAGCTGAGTGTGCCGATCATCACTCGACACAACGAAGTCGCCCCATGTCAGTTCGAGATGGCTCCGTTATTCGAAGAGAGCGACATAGCGGTAGATCACAACCAGATCGTGATGTCGACGCTCCGCCGCGTTGCACTCCGCCACGGCCTTCAGGCGCTTCTGGCGGAGAAGCCATTTGCCGGAGTGAATGGGAGCGGCAAGCACTGCAACTGGTCAATGGCAGTCCGATCTGACGATGCGGCTATCGATGGAATCAATCTGCTCAAGCCGGGCAAGACTCCACATCAGAACATCCGCTTCCTTCTATTCCTCGCCGCGGTACTGCAGGGTGTCCACAAGCATGCTGGGTTGCTCCGTGCCGCAATCGCTACATCTGGCAACGAACATCGGCTGGGCGCGAACGAGGCGCCACCCGCGATCATCTCGGTTTTCATGGGTACGATGCTCACTCGCGTCATCGAGGAAATCATCGACGGCAAGAGCACAAAGAGCGCGGAGCAGCAGATGATCGGGCTCGGAGTTGCGAAGCTTCCCGAAATCGAGAAGGACAACACTGATCGCAACCGCACGTCACCATTTGCATTCACTGGACAGAAGTTTGAATTCCGGGCGGTTGGGTCGAGCCAGAGCATCGCCTTCCCGATCGTGCTTCTGAATGCAGCTGTTGCGGAAGCGCTCTCCGACATCACCGAAGAGTTGCGCAACGAGCTCAAGGATAGCAAGCGTGATGGAAAGACGGTGAATGACGCGGCATTGAAGGTTGCGCGTCGCGCGTTCAAGGATAGCAGCGCAGTTAGATTCGAGGGGAACAACTATTCGAACGATTGGGTGATAGAGGCTGATAAGCGCGGACTCCTGAATCTTCGTCGTACGCCCGAAGCGCTGCAACAACTCGTGACGAAACAGTCCAAAAAGCTGCTTACATCACTCGGCATCTTCACGCTGGAAGAACTCGAATCGCGTTATCACGTCCGCCTCGAGCGTTACACCAAGGACATGCTGATCGAAATGCATACGCTACGCGAAATGGTGGATACGCTCGTAGTACCGACCGGGCTTCAATACAGCGGATCACTCGCGGCCTCTGCGGCACAGGCCAAGTCCGCTGGAATTACAGTTGTCCCTCAGACTCGCGTGGCCAACAAGGTCGGCTCGCTGATCGAGGAGCTTCTGAAGGCACAGGACAATCTTGTGAGCGTTCTCACGAAAGCCGAATCGCTCCATGACGATCCGAATGCGCAGGCGAAGTTGCTCACCAGCAAGGGCGCAGCCGCGATGGAAGAAGTGCGGGAGACGTGCGACGCGTTGGAGTTGATGACTAGCGACTGCGACTGGCCGCTCCCCAAGTATCGCGAGATGCTGTTCCCGGTTTAGCTCATCTCGGCGAAGACCTGCTTGCCGAAGCGCAGGATTCCGTCCAGCATGATATCGATATCTTCGCGTCGCGCACGGTGGTTCACGTTCGCGACGCGAATCGCGAAACGCCCATCGAGCATAGTACTGGACGGAACCGCTATGCCGGATTCCTGAACACGCAGCAGTACTTCGTCGTTCACCGCATTCAACAGGGACTCCGAAGCGCCAGCGGGCGCATACCGCATGCACAGAATGTTCAGTGGCGCGGGAGCGAGCAATTCAAGATCAGGATGTGCCTTAACGCGCTCGGCGAGATACCTGGTCTGTGCAACGTTTTGCTCGACCAACCGGACGAGCTTGTCGACCCCATCTGCCTTGAGTGACATCCAGGCTTTTAGCGCCTTGAAGCCACGCGTGAGATCTATGCCGCGATCGGCGAACGGCAGTCCGCCCGCAATTACGCCTCGCGTGGCAGGAGCGAGATAGCTCGCGGGTGCTGCAAATGTCGCCTTGTGAACTTCAGGGTCGCGTACAAGTACACATGCGCACTCGAATGGCAGGCAACCCCACTTGTGCAGGTCAAAGCCGAGCGAGTCGGCGCGTTCGAGTCCGGCAACCCGTGGACGAAGTTTGTCTGACAGATACGCAAGTGCACCGAACGCACCGTCGACGTGGAACCACAGCTTCTCGGCGCGACAGAAGTCTGCGATAACGTTGAGATCATCCGACGCACCGGTATTAACCGTGCCGGCGGTTCCGACCACACAGAACGGCGTAAGTCCAGCTGCGCGGTCTGCTGCAACCATGGCGGCGAGAGCGTCCGTGTTCATGGTATAATCGGGCAACACTGGAACGCGTCGGAACGCGCGATTGCCGAGTCCCATGAATTCCGCAGCCTTGCGCGCCCAGCCGTGTGTCTCGGACGATCCGTAGAAGACGAAGGGACGTTGGTTCACGTCGGCCGGCCACGACTGCACTCCATTCTCGCGAATATCGAGACCGAGGCGTCTCGCCATCGCGAAGCGTGCGACGCCGATTGCGAGCGTGCTTGCCATTGTGCCGCCGGTTACTAGCACACCGCTCGCGCCGGGCATGCCCAGTAGCTCTCCCATCCAGTTTATAAGCTGCTGCTCCACAAGTGCCGGGGCTTGATTGAAGCCGGCCAGGTGCGGATTGAGACCGGCCGCTAGCATGTCGGCCATCATGCCGAGTGGTGTGCCGTTTCCCTTGACCCAGCCGAAGAAGCGCGGGTGGAGATTTCCGTCAGGGTACGGCAGCACGTTCTGGACGAAGTCCTGATATGCAGCTTCTGCACCGACGCCCGAACGTGGAATCGGCTCATTGACCAGCGTCGCGCGTACCTGCTTCGGCATTTCCTGCCATGCGGGTTGCTCGCGCAAAGTGGAGAGGTGGGTGAGCATGTCGTCCACCATGCGATGTGCAAGCGTACGAAAAGCTGCCCACTCTTCAGGCGAGCCAGGATCGAATGTTTCTTCGGGCGGGTTCAGCGGGGCCGTCATATAAAGTGGTTCAGTTGCGGAAGCTAAGAAAACTTAGCCAGCGTACGTGAAAATCCGCTAACCAAACGCGGCATATAACTCAAAGGCCGACGACACTAATGTGTCGTCGGCCTTGGGTACTCACTCCCGGCGGGGCTGTCAGCTCGCCGGCGGGACCACGCCATTTGGCGTGAGTTTGTCGATCGCTCCAGGGAGTACCTGAGCGAGCTTTGCCGAAAGCTCCTGGGGGTTCATTCCCACTTTCGCCGCAAGCTGAGTCATCATATCCGAGCCAAGCGCGGCGTGAAGCTGGTCTCCAGTAATCGGCTCGTTCGCGCCGGTGCCTACCCACGACTTGACAGTATTGCCAAGGCCCTGTGACTGGAGCTGGCTGACGATCCCCTGTACTCCACCATGTTGCTGGATCAAGCCATTGACGACGGTTGCCATTTCAGCCCCGACGACACCACCCAACAAGCCATCAAACATCCCCATAAAGCCTCCAGGCCTCGTAGAAGTAGATACGGTTGCTCGCCATTTGATCGAACTGGGATCGCGCTGGCCACGTGAATATGCCCAACGGCATGCCGAATCAGAATAGGCTCCGCGCTATTGGGAGCGCTACGTCTCAGGCTTCGACATTGGAGGCTTGTGATAGCGGAGTGCGAATCTGACTCTGTTTGGCAGGGCACTCCGGCGTGGATACGCCGCTGGATTGACGTCTCGACGACTATTTTGATCGATCATGTCATTCAGTCACACATGAACGAATCGCGGTACCCCGAAGCCCCGGAGCAGCGGAGATGAGCCACGCTGCACAGCGTGGCCGCGGCACGGCGTACGTCGCTCTCGCTACGGCGAGTTGTCTTTGGGGGACCGGCTTCTTCTTCGGCAAGATCGACCTGGAGGAGATGAGCGTTGGTCACATGCTGGTGTATCGCTTCGTTTTTGCGTGCATTGGACTCATCCCGGTCCTATTACGGAATCGCCAGGTGCCGCGGCGCGACGACCTGCCACTCTTTCTGATTGCAGCAGCGTTGTACATCCCTCTGCAATTCATCGTCGAGTTTCAGGGCCTCGCACGCACGACGGTGTCACACGCATCGTTGATGGTGGGAACACTTCCGTTGATGCTTGCGGCTGGTGCGGTTGTTTTCACGCACGAGCGACTCGATCGCACCGGCTGGCTGGCTCTCGTCGTGTCGACCGTCGGAGCGATACTGATCGCGTTTCAGGCTCACAGTGACACCGGCGGGGCTGGTCCAACGTTGTTCGGCGACCTGCTGGTGCTTGTTGCATTGCTCGGCGGTGTCGGCTGGGTGCTGATCACGCAGCGCGTGATGCATAAAGGGCGCGGATATCCATCGCTGGTTATGAGCATTTATATCCTGCTATTCGGATCAGCCATGCTCGTTGCCTGGGTCCTGGCTACTGAAGGGCTGCCGCCGGTGCATGGAATCTCGACGCGCGCCTGGCTCGCGCTCGCTGCACAGGGTTTTCTCGCGACCACGCTGACCACGCTGCTCTGGAATTGGGGACTACAACGCGTTTCGGCGGCGCGCGCAGGGGTATTCATCAATCTCGAACCAGTTATTGGGACGGTCCTGGGTGTCGGTCTTCTTGGGGAAACGCTTGGACCCGGAGCGATTGCCGGAGGGCTCCTCATCGTGGGCGCAGCAGTCATATTCTCGCTTCACGCACCGGACGACAAGGACACCGCCGCGATGAGCCTCTGATTCGCCGGCATGGCTCAGGCGGGCATGGCTCAGGCGGGCATGCCTCAGGCGGGCATGGCTCAGGCGGGCATGCCTTCGGGAGCACCTTGCGGCGAAGGCTCGCACTCGCCTAGTTAGGAGTGCTGTTCCAACCCGATCGCGCGGACTGACACCGAACGCTGCCGCGGTCACATCCACGTATCGCCCGTCATGACTCAAAAATCCCCCGTATGCTACGCCCGGCGAATCGGTGCGATAGCGCTCTCCGCCTGTCTCATCCTGCCGGCAATTTCTGCGACCGCCGCCTTGGCGCAGCGAGTTCAAGTGTCGTTCCCCGCCAGCCTTCATGCTGCGCCTATCACAGGTCGTGTAATCCTGATTGTCGCACGCGACTCTTCGCCGGAACCTCGCATGCGTGCGGGCGGTTACGGCGGCACACAGCCATTCTTCGGAATGGACGTATCGGCACTGGCGCCCGGAGCGAGTGCAACGCTCGACGCGTCCGCCAATGGCTACCCGTATACTCTCGGACAGCTGCCGGCGGGTGACTACTTCGTACAGGCCGTCTTCAACGTGTACACCCAGTTTCATCGCGCCGATGGCCATGTGATCTGGGGTCACGTGGATCAATGGGAAGGCCAGCAGTGGAACAGGTCGCCCGGCAATCTGGTTACCAACGTGCGTCGCGTTCACATCGATGGACGCACGCCGCTCGATCTCAAGCTGTCGTTCGAGCGCATTCTTCCGCCAATGCCGGCGCCCGTCGATACAAAGTGGGTCAAGCACGTAAAGATTCAGAGCAAACTGCTAAGCGCATTCTGGGGTCAACCGATTTACATCGGCGCGACGATCCTTCTCCCCAAGGATTACGACAGCCATCCGAACGCGCACTACCCCGCGATTTATCAGCAGGATCACTTCTCGCTCGCTCCAGCGTTCGGATTCTCGACTGACAGCGGCGCGAGTTACGCCACGCAGCGCACGACGCTGAAGGCTCGCACGGATGGTCGTGAACCCGGTTTTGATTTCTACAAGGCATGGAACTCGAACAACTTCCCGCGCATGATCGGCGTGAAGTTCCAGCATCCAACGATCTATTACGATGATTCATACGCCGTCAATTCGCCGAACAGCGGCCCGTACGGCGACGCGTTGCTCACCGAGATGATACCGTACATCGAGTCGCACTTCCGCGCGATCCCGAAGCCCTACGCGCGGGTCCTTACGGGCGGTTCCACGGGTGGCTGGGAGTCAATTGCGCTGCAGGTGTTGCACCCGGATTTCTTCAACGGAACCTGGACACTGTACCCTGATCCAGTCGATTTCAATCGCCTGCAGATGGTCGATGCGTACGCCGACACCAGCGCATTCGTCGCGAATGGCAGTCCGATTGTTGTAACGCCGCGCTACATGAGCCGCAGTTCCGAAGGTCAGCCCGAGACGACGCAGCGCGATCTCAGCAAGATCGAATCTGTACTTGGCAGCCATGAACGTTCCGGCCAGCAGTTCAACGCGTGGGATGCTGCGTGGGGTCCGGTCGGTGCTGATGGTTATCCGAGGCCGCTTTGGAACAAGACCACCGGCACAATAGATCGTTCCGTGGCCACTTACTGGCGCGACCATTTCGATCTGACATACATACTGTCGAAGAACTGGGCGACGATCGGCCCCAAGCTTCAGGGCAAGCTTCACGTGTACGTCGGCGACATGGACAACTACTATCTCAATCTCGCCGTGTATCGCATGAACGACTTCCTGGCTACGACCTCGTCACCCAAGTCCGACGCCGTATTTCAGTATGGTCGTCCGATGAAAGGACACGGCTGGCAGCCAATGAGCGATGCCGAGATGGTTCACATGATGTCGAAGCGCATAACAGAGTCTGCACCCAAGGGCGCGGACGTAACATCATGGAAGTATTGAGTAACTGATTAAACGCAGCGATGTGGCTGCGTGGAGAGCGAGATCTCTCTATGCAGCCACATCGAGGTGTTTCATATCCGGCAGGAACCACGTGAGCAATCCGAATGCCGGAAGATACGAGCAGATGTTGTAGACGAAGTAGATGCTCGTGTGGTCTGCCAGCTGACCGAGGAAAGCGGCGCCGATCCCACCTACGCCGAAGGCGAGTCCGAAAAACAGACCGGATATTGTCCCTACCTTGTGCGGGACGAGCTCCTGCGCAAATACAATGATCGCGGAAAATGCCGAAGCGAGCACCAGACCGATAAGAACGCTGAGTATTTCGGTCCAGAAAAGATTCGCGTACGGCAGCAGCAGTGTGAACGGAAGCACGCCGAGTATCGAACACCAGATCACCAGCTTGCGCCCATACCGATCACCGATCGGCCCGCCGAGAATGGTCCCCACCGCCACGGCGCCAAGAAATACGAAGAGATGTATTTGCGAGCTCTGCACCGACAGGTGGAACTTGTCGATCAGATAGAACGCGTAATAGCTCGTCAGGCTCGCAAGATAGAAATACTTGGAGAAGAGCAACAGCATGAGTATCAGGAGCGCGAAACGGATCTGACCGGCCGATAGCTGTACGTGCGCTACTTCGCTTGTTGCATGCGGTTTGGCCGGAGCGCGTCCTTGCGCGCGAGACCAGGTTCCCACGTTCCAGAGAACTGTGATGCCGAGCAGTGCAGCGAGTGAGAACCAGGATATGCTGGACTGACCGAGTGGCAACACTATGAACGCGGCGAGCAGCGGTCCGATCGCCGTCCCGACATTGCCACCTACCTGAAAGAACGACTGTGCCAATCCATGGCGTCCCCCCGACGCCATGCGTGCGACGCGTGAAGATTCCGGATGAAACACCGACGATCCGACGCCAACCATGCACGCAGCGATCAGCAAGCCTTCAAAGCTGCGTGCGTGAGCAAGGAGCAGAAGTCCAACAAGTGTGAAGCTCATTCCACCAACCAGCGAATACGGTTGCGGCTTCCGGTCGGTGTAGATCCCGACGAGCGGTTGCAACAGAGACGCTGTCATCTGGTACGCCAACGTAATCAGGCCGATCTGGCCGAAGTCGAGTTTGTAATTCGTCTTCAGCATCGGATAAATCGCCGGCAACAGCGACTGCATCATGTCATTCAGCAGATGACAGAATGCGAGCGCCGCGAGGACTCGCATGGTTGTGCCGGTCGGCGTGTAGCCTTTGTTGTCTGGCTTATCCAGAGCCGTCGATGCCCGTGTCAATTGCGTATTGAATCTTCGACTTGCGACTGGAGCGATGCGATGAGTTGATCAACCTGTCGACCATGTCGTTTGGTCACGGCTACGAAAATCGTACGAGCGAGGCCGTATGCTAGCGCAACAGTTCCGGCGAACATGCCAATACCAGCCGGCACCGAGTGCAACAAAGTCGCACCGAGGGCGAGAGCAGGTCCGCCTATGCCACCGCCGACTCCGCCAACAACGCCGCCGAATAGTCCACCAGCGAGTTGGCCATACCCTTCGGTTATCCGTATCGTTGTCTGGCCATGCCTCGGGGTGATGGTGACATGCAGCTTTCTCTCCGATCGCTGCGACATCCATATCAGCGACGAGCCGAGTGACGTCACCTGGCCCACATTTCCAACCAACCGTTGAATGGTATCAACGAGCAACCCGAATTCATCGGGAGAGACTTCACCGTCGATCTTCACCTCACGCTCGATCTGCATCGGCGCGCCGATGACGATCGAGTGCGGTTTGTCCCTAACAGTGACCGTGGCCTTGTGTGACTCGGCGACATTCCCGGCTCGAATTTCTCGGAGTGCGAGTGCCACATATTTCTCCGATATTCCGGCTTCTACGGCGGCAGCCTTCGCGTCGCCGAGCTTGTGGCCCTCGCCGGCGAGCCGGCGAGGAAGCAACGGAACGACTCCAGTCGGTAAGTCCCCAGAAATGGCACCGCGGCGCGCGGCGTCGGCCTGCAATTCAGAAGCACGTTTCCACAACAGTACGGCGTCGGCCTCTCCGATAATCGCAGAATCGGGGTCACTCATGGCAACCATGGCTGCATCGAGCGCGGACGCCAGATCTTCGCCAGTTTGATAGCGTTTCGCCGGGTCCTTTTGCAGGCACCTATCGACTATTGCGGTTAGTTCGTGTGGAACATTGGGCGCGACATCATTCAACCGTGGAGGCGCGGTGTTTACATGAGCGACCATGACGGCGCCGACGGCGTCAGCTGGAAACGGCAGTCGGCCACTGAGCGCAAAGAATGCGACTGCGCCGAGTGAATAGAGATCACTACGTCCATCCATTGGAGCGTCCACTACCTGTTCGGGGCTCATGAAGTGCACACTTCCCAGCACCTCGCCAGTTGCAGTCAGCCTCGAAGCTTCATTGACGCGAGCGATTCCGAAATCGGCGATCATTGCCTTCCGACTCGCAGAGTCTATGAGGATATTCTCTGGCTTGATATCGCGGTGCACAACACCGAGCGAGTGTGCATAGCCAAGAGCAAGCGCGACATCGCGCAGCCATCTTGCGCCATCAACCGACGCGACCGGACCCGAATCACGCAGCTTTTCGCCGACAGATGCACCATTCACGTACTGCATCACAATGAATGATCGACCATTCGCTTCGCCTTCACTGTACACCGAGACGATGTTTGGATGTGACAGCCGAGCAGCAGTGCGAGCTTCGCGAAGAAATCGCTCCTGCAGAGCGACATCGTCGCTCAAACTGGGCGAAAGTACTTTTATGGCAACGGGTCGATCCAGGCGCACATCACGTGCGAGATAGACAACGCCCATACCGCCTCGCCCTATCTCTCGATCGATCTCGTACTGAGTCGAGAGTGCTTCGCGGAGGCCACTCTCGATTGGCGTTGTCATCGGCGAAAGATCCTGTGAGCCAACGTTGAACGCAACTGGTGCACGCGCAAAATCATCACGCCAGCACGCACCGGTAGACCTCTACGGCCAGTCCGCAGATGGCTAGTGCCGAATCTGGAACGCAGCGATTCCCGAGCTGATTGTTACAACCAGCAGCATTATGGAAACGAATATCATCCCTACACCAGGCGATACGTGTGACATGAGCAATGCATTCGTACCCGCGTCGTGCCCGATGGTGATCAGTGTCAGCGGGATCATTATCACACCGATCAGTCCGAGAAGCGCGTCAATTAGCAGCGCGGCGCGTGGCTTGAGGGCGAGGGATGCGAAGACCCCTGCGATCGGCACGATGAACAGGATCAGCGCGAAGATGTTGAGCCCAAAATCCGTCTTTGTGAGGAATAGCAGCGTCTCCGGTTCGCCTGCACCGTCGAGCGATAGCCTTACAAAGGGAAAAAGGAGCATGAACGCCAGCGTTACGGCGAAAATGACTCCGGCGACTGGCGGCACCATCGCTCGAAAGGGGCGCGCCTGGGTCGAACCTGCGTATTCCACAACTTCCTCCATTGACTGTTAGCTATGGAATCTTCGTGCATGAGCCGCGCTAGCGCTAGGTGTCCGGGATGCAACAAAAAAGGCGGCCTGCGTGGCCGCCTTTTTTTTCATAAGTCATTCTGGCGCAGCTTCCGTGTCAGGCGTCCATTGAGCCGAAGGCTTCTGATTTGCGAATTGCATCGAAATAGGAGGCGTCGTCCGCATTCGCGTAGAGAGCGTCATCCGGGGCAACAAAAACCTTGGGCGGATTTGGCCAATACGGCAATTCCGAAGGCCTGGAGAGGTCAGGTACGGTTGCTGGCGTCGGAGCTGTAATTCCAGGGTTCGGCGTGGCCGAAGCCAGAGCTTGTGCGGTCCCGGGATCGCGAACCGGTGCCGGGCTGATCGTGATGGAAATGCACTGAGTACCGTCTGGTCCGGTTTCAACCGGTAGCCGGACGGTCGCACGTTCACCAGGCGCGAGCGCGGGAATCGTCGAGTGCCGAGCGGCGGCGAGCTGGTTCTTTGGCGCAACCGAGATGAACGAGACCGGCGCTGGCGCAGTCCCTCGATTCTCGATGACGAAGGTCACGAATTCAGCCCCTGGCGCTCCGGACGACTCGCTTGGGAGCAGCGCGGATACTATCGAGAGTGAATAGTCTCCGCAGTTCTCGGAGCAAGGATTGGCGGCCGCGTTCGCGGCGCGCGGCGCGGCGTGGCCGCTGGTAGAACGACGGCCGTTCCGCTGAGCGGATGCCATGGATGGAGATACCAGCGCGACGCCAAGTGCGATCGCGGCCAGTGGAGGACCAAAAGTGCGCATACGTTACCAGAGTTTGAGTTCTACCCGAGTAAGTGTCGGTCACGGATCGCGCGACTTTATAGGGCTTTATGGGTCGCGAAGGGGATTGGATCGCGATTTTCTGGAATTCCATGGCACGGTCCACGCAGCGGGCTCGTATTATGAAGAAGCCCGTATTGAGGAGTATCGCCGTTGCTTTGCTGATGGCGGCCTGCGGTCGGAGCGCTAAGACAGACGCCGCCGGATCCTCGGCACCTCCGCCAGCGGACAAAGCGGACTCGGCACAGCAGACATCACAAGGGAGCCGCACCATGTCGTTCAAGCTCACATCGGCCGCTTTTTCGGAAGGCGGCAGCATCCCCACTATCTATACCTGTGAGGGAAAGGACACCTCTCCGCCGCTGTCGTGGACAGGCGCTCCAGCCGGAACCAGGAGTTTCGCGATCATCGTGGATGACCCCGATGCCCCGGACCCCGCGCATCCGAAGATGACCTATGTGCACTGGGTGGCATACAACATTCCGGCGACCGTTACCGAACTTGCTGAAGGAGCCGGAAAGGGTGCAATGCCGGCCGGCACGATCGAGGGTCTGAATGATTGGAAGAAGGCCGAGTTTGGCGGACCATGTCCACCGATTGGGACCCATCGATATTTCTTCAAACTGAGTGCCCTCGACACCACCCTGACCCTCACCAAGCCCACAAAAACCGATCTCGAGAATGCGATGAAGGGCCATGTGCTTGGCGCCGCGCAGCTTATGGGTACGTATCACAAGGTGAAGTAGGGCGAAAAGAATCGCTGAATAGGCAAGAAGCGGGCATCAACTCTCGAGCGCGTTGGTGTCTAGATTTACCGGCACGATGTCAACAGATCAGCCACAACCAACTCCTACCGTTTGCCCGCGTTGTTCAGCGCCGGGAACCGGTCGTTTCTGCACCGAGTGCGGCGCACCTCTGAACGGCGCGCCATGCGCAACTTGCGGCGAGCCGCTCACGGCCGGCTCCAAGTTCTGCCACCACTGTGGCGCGGTCGCCGGTGGCGGCACGACGGGCTCGCCAGCTCAAGTACGGTCGTCGGGCGCGACCATGGCCAACACGTTGCCCTGGGCCGTCGCCGCGATCGCGTTCCTCACGCTGTTCGCGATGCTTGCGAGCAAGGGCTTCAACGCGAAACGAGGCTCGTCAGTCGACGCGCCAATGAATGCGCTCCCAAATCCGACCGTGGATGCGGGCGCTGCCGACGGCGACGTGGCGTCGGGGGCAGCCCCATTCGCCGGCTCCGCGGCGCAGGGAGTCAGAGCGCCAGATATCTCGAATCTGTCGCCGACGGATATCGCCAACAAGTTATTTGATCGCGTTATGCGACTAAATGATCAGGGCAAGGCAGACTCGGTCGCCTTCTTCGCGCCGATGGCTGTGCAGGCGTACCAGATGGTAGAGTCCGAACAGGGGCATCCACTGGATGCGGATCAGCGTTTTGACGTTGGGCGCATTGGGGAGGTGGCCGGCGCTCTCCAGATTGCCCGGGCGCAGGCTGATACAATACTGCAGCAGCAGCCTGACCATTTGCTGGGTCTCATCCTCGCTGCCCAGTCAGCCAAACTATCGGGAAACACGTCGGCGTATACCGAGTACAAATCGACGTTCGAACGGGTGAAAAAGCGCGAACTGGCCAAGAATCTTCCGGAGTACAAGCGGCACCAAGCCGACATCGACACAGGAGTTTGAGCAGCCAGTAATGGCCCTCGTTGCCAGTGCGATTCAGCATTGATGCCGCTGCCGACTCAAGGGTGTTAGACTGCTCTTCATACTACTCCTTGACCACGGCGTGAAAGCTGGTATCATCCCGCGCAACGTGTACAGGATCGCAATGAATCGCGAGGGTAAAGGGCACACGACGTGCAACGCGCGATAGCAAAACCGGAAATCCCCAGACAGGAGAGGGCAATGCCCAGCAGAGACGAGGTGCCAGAGACGTTCCGCGTCGCGGACGACGATGATGACGACCTCGGCGGATACGGCGGCGGGAGTCGGAGCCGTCGGTCGCGTTACGACGAAGACGACGACGATGAAGGCGGCTGGAGCATCAACAGCGATAACAGTGACCAGCTCTGGGACAGCGCCGAAGATCTCGACGAGGACGATGACGACGCCGTTGAAGGTGAGGCAGTAGCCGAGGACGAAGACGCGGATCTGTTCCCGACAAGCGCCGCTCAGAACATGGGCATCGAAGATCTGGATGACGACGAGACCGGACCGCTGGTACGCGCGCCGGGACGTCGCGGGCGTCCGAAGGGGTCGGGGAAGAAGAATACTTCCTCCGGCGGCACGTCCATTTTCGAGTCGCTGAGCTCAACGCCGCCGGTGCCGCCAGCGCGTTCCGCCGCATCCGTGGATGATGATCTCGACGACGATCTCGACGACATTGATGACATCGACGACCTCGATGATGGCGATGACGACGTGGAAATGGTCGAAGTAATCGTAGTCGCGCCAGCGCAACGCGCGAACAAGGCCGACTCCAAAAAGTCATTCGAGCAGCCAAAACCGGCGGCAAAGGCTGTCGCAAAACCGGCTCCGAAGCTAGCAGAGAAACCGGCGGCTAAGCCTGCTGCGAAGGCGGCACCAAAGGTCGTGGCCAAGAAGGCACCCAAACCAGCGGTGAAATCGCATTCCAAGCCATCACCAAAGGCTGCACAGAAGTCTGCACCGAAACCGGCAGCAAAAAAGGCGGCTCCGAAAAAGGCAGCAGCAAAAAAGGTGAGTGCGGCGCACAAGAGTGCTCCGAAGACTGCTCCGAAGGCGGCTCCCAAGAGTGCAGCCAAGAAAGCGGCTAAGAAATCGACGCCGAAGCCGATCAGGAAGCCGGTCGCAAAGAGCGCCGCCCACAAGCCTGCGACGCACAAGGCAAGTGGCCCGAAGAAGAAAGCTTCTTCCAAGTCAGCGAGCAAAAAGAGCGCTGCTCGGAAACCGGCGCACAAGGCAAGCAAAGCCGCCGGCCGCGGGCGGAGATAAGCCGCAGGAATTCTATCGCTCGGATAACCAGGAAGGCCCCTCCGGGGGCCTTCTTCGCATCGGTTGGCAACCCAATTCGGCCCGGGATGTGCCAACCATATCAGTTAGACCCTCGACGACCGGTTCCAGACATGGCTCGACACCGTATGCGACCCGAATTTGATAACGACGAAGATTCCCCCTCAGACGACGACAATGGATCGATCTGGAGTCGACTCCTCCTCTCGGGCGGAGCGCTGCTTGGCGCGGCGGCGGCGTACAACGTCTACGCTCGGCGCGGGGTGGATCGGATCCCCAATCTCATCGGCGGGGAGGAAGGTGGCTGGAGCTGGCGTGGACGAAGGATTTCCTTCACCAAGCGCGGCGAAGGGCCGGCCATACTGTTGATTCACGGGATCCATGCGGCCGCATGGTCGTATGAATGGCGCCATAATGTCGACTATCTGGCGCGAAATCATACCGTTTACACGATTGACCTTCTCGGGTTTGGGCGCTCGGACCGTCCGGCTATCCGATACTCCTCGCGCACGTACATCTCGCTGATTTCGGACTTTGTAGCGCAAGTGATCGGCGGCCCATGTACCCTGGTGGCCAATTCACTCAGTGCCGCATACGCGATCATACTTGGTGCGCGCGACCCGCATCGCTTTCCCGCACTGGCACTGATTCAGCCGACCGGGCTGACGCGGCTCAATGACGCTGCTGGGGTAGGCGGCGACGCTGGCCGTATGGCGATCGATTCACCGGTCGTCGGAACCGCCGCTTTCAACGCCCTGGCGTCACGCAGAAACATACGGCGCTGGCTGGAAGAGGCTTACGCCGACAACACGCTGGTCACGGACGAGTTGGTTGAAACGTCGTATGACGTCGCGCACCAGCGTGGGGCGAGGCATGCGCCTGCGGCGTTCATCGCCGGCCATCTCAACATCGACATACGGCGCGCGCTCAGACGGCTGCATCAGCCGGCACTGTTATTTTGGGGGGAGGAGGCGCAGATCGCTCCGGTAGAGGAAATTCGCGGCTTCCGGTCGCTAAAGCCTGACTTCGACGTGCATATTCTCTCGCCGGCCGGGGATCTTCCGCAAGACGAGCGACCGGACGATTTTAACGTTATCCTATCCACATGGCTGAATCGCCGGTTGCCCT
>JBDTAZ010000061.1:0-9475 GCA_039924325.1 Gemmatimonadaceae bacterium | reverse complement strand
GGCGCTGCTGCCGCGCTGTCGGGAGTCGCCGGGGTGCCAGTCGTATAGGCCATGAGCGCTTTCTGTATGGCGGCTGGGCTTACCATTTGCGCTGTTTTCTGCATATCGTCCAGCCGTGTTTCCTTCCAGCCTTTTGGAACCTGCGCGTGATACCAATCGGCAACCTTTGCGAAAGAATCACTGGTCTCGATCACGGCTACTGTACTGCTGTCACCCGGAATGTCGACGCGACTCGCGATGCCGCTCATCACGCGCGTTTGATTTGGATAGCGCGGCAGACCTGTGTGATCGAGACTGAAATCGGGGGCGGACTTTTTGTTCGTTGCGTAACCCGACGGGGTGGCATCATCAAGTTTTCCGCCACCGCCGCTAATTGCGAGATTGGACAGCATGTTGTCGAACCCTTTTACTGGGGGCGAGTTGATCGGTTGGCCCGATGCGTCGACACCGAGTGCGCTGTCGGCGCCTCCCCCTCCCCCCTGTACATCGCCGTTGCCGTTTCCGTTCGGGTTTCCGCCGGGCGCCGAGCTTGGTGCTCCGCCGCCACCACCGCCGCCGCCGCCACCGCCACCACCACCACCGCCGCCGCCGCCACCACCGCCAGCGCCAGGCGTAGCCCCCGGTGCCCCGGCGACTGCGGTGCCCGTGCCGCTTCCGGCCGCCCCCGATCCGGGATTCGGGCATTTGTGCAACAGATATCCCAGTATGAACGCTGCTATGACCGAGAGGAGCCAGAGCACCCAGTGTGAGCGCCGCTTTTTCACGGGCTCTTGTTGTATGACGCCGCTAGTCATGGTCGTATCTCCCTAGAAATGTTTGGACGCGGTCGCAAGCAACGCCTTCGCGTGTTCGTAGTCCGCCGACCGAAGATCGATTGTCATCATCACGTCGTGATGCACCGCGAGCAGTTGCGTGCCGTGCATCAGCATCGCCTGATCCCATGGCCCCTTCAGCGTGGTGTCGGTCTGCAGGCCCACCGTTGCAACCGCGCCGGGCGCGGTGGTCGCGCTTCCTCCGCTGACCATCTTCATAAGGCCGGTCATCATCGTGCCCACCTGACCTGTGGGCTTCATCGTGTCGAGCACACTACCGCCGGGCACGTGCAGCATTCCGCTCACCGTCGCCATACTGTGCTTCAGCATGTTGTAACCGCGATCACCGTCTTCCCACGTGTATCCGATCGGATAGTTGCGTGTGCCGTTCGGCGATGCGACGGTATAAGTGCATGCAGTTCCATCCGAGTCGGCGACAGGGTTGCCCGAGAGCGGTCCGAGTGCGGCCACTGCTTCTGCACGCGAGATCACGTCACACGGATTCTTTGGATGTGCCGGTGGTTTCGGAACCAGCGCCACTGCTTTTGCGCCGTTGTACGACAGCGGGTGATCAATGCGCGGCACGGCTATTTTGCCGAGTGCGAGCGCGTCTGCTTCCTTGCCGCTCGCGCCAGTCATGTCGACCTGAACCGAGTTGTCTCCCTTCGTTATGAATAGCGCGCCACCGGGAATCCACGTGGCCTTGTCCCAGGGTCCGGCGACTACTTCTTTCTTCATCACCTCATTGACCATGCTGCCCATCCCGGACGCTCCTCCCTTGTTGAGCGCAGCACCGAGCTTGTCCGGTATGTCCTGCATCGCCTGACCCGCGACTGCGCCTCCAGTGCGAGCCGCAATCGACACCACCCGCCCATCCTTGCCGCGATAGATGCACTGATCGCCGGTCGTACTCGCGCGGCCATCGTCGGCTCGATACGGTGGTGTTGCCAGTGCGCCGACGTACGGTTCGAGCTCTGCTGCTGAGAGCAACGTGCACGGATCGGAACCGCTTGATGGAGCATCGGCCTTTGCATCGGCGAGAAGCTTCGTCAGCGTGTCGTTGGAGTCGCGTGACGTGGTGCACGCGACGAGCGCACCGATGGCCAGTGCAAACCCAGCTAATGCGGCGACAGGCCGCAGTTTCACGACAGGCATTTCTATCTCCTTGTTGAATGGTTTCCAGCAACTGGTGTGTTCGCGTTCCGTGCCGACGCAAACACCATCGTGCACAGCGCTCCTGCTCGATCCCGAACAGAATCCGCGCTTTCTTTTGTGTTGTCGGCGCTCAGTGTCACGTCGCAGAGCAAGTCGTTCTGCTCCGCGATCAGCTCGCGTAGCTGCGGCTGCCAGACGGCGTAGTCACCGACACCATTAACCGCAGCGGCGGCCAAGGGCATTCGCCCGCGGATCCAGCTGCTGACCGTCACACGTCCCATCCCAGGTCGCACGCTCACATCCACCGTGGTCGGCCCGGAAATCACAAACTGGCATGTCTGCGCATCGCCCTGGACTGTGCGCTCTTCGCTCGTCCGGGTATTCAGCGCAGCCGAGACGTCGCCCGATCCGATCCCGATGCGGTGCCTGCACGCGCCCGCGACCGAACTCGGCGCGTCGCAGGCGGCGAGAGCGACGAGTAGGACGAGCGTTCGAGACGCTATCGAGAAAATCACAGGGCTGTGGTCAGCATGGATTGCGCTGGTACTCTAACCGCCGGACGTCGCTCGGCCGTTTGCCTAGCGTCGGTTGCTGAGAGACACCGCGAGACGTACGTTTGGCCGGGTCATGATCGAGCTTAGCCTGCTCGGCCCTCAGGCCGTTTCCCGATCAGACGGGCGCGAGTTCGGTACCCTTCCGGCTCAGCCGAAGCGGTTCGCGCTTCTCGCTTTTCTGACGCTGGCTGCCGGCTCGTATCTCCGGCGCGACACGATTGCGGCCATCTTCTGGCCCGATCTCGACCAGTCAGCTGCTCGACGCGCCCTCCGCAATACGCTCTACCACCTCCGTGAGGCGCTGGGCGACGGCGTCATTCTAACCCACGGCGATGAGCAGGTGGCGATCGATCCGTCGATGATCCGATGCGATGTGTCGCGTCTGCGCGAGGCTGCTGAGGAGGGGCGCTATGAGGATGCCGTCGATCTCTATCGCGGCGAACTGCTGGCCGGAATGCACTTCGCGAACTCTGGCGAAGGGTTCGAAGAATGGTTGAGCGCCGAACGTGCGCGGGTGCTGGAAGTCACCGTCAGTGCCGTGCGTGCACTTGCAGATCGCGAGGAGGCAGCCGGTAACACAGTAGCGGCTGTCTACTGGGCGCAACGCGCCTGCACATTACTGCCCGGTGATGAAACATGGCTTCGGCGCGCGATGACATTGCTCGATGCGAGCGGTGATCGCGGTGGCGCACTGCGTCGGCACGAATCTTATTCAAAGCGATTATCCGCGGAGTTTGGAGCGAAGCCTGCGGCCGAAACAGAATCGCTTGCGAAACGCATCAAGGATGGAACAGCGACTCAACAACGCGCAACGCAGAGCGTGGAGGCAAGCGCATCAGCGGTGCAGCGAAAGCCCGAACCCGTCGTTGCATCGATCGATCCCGAACTCTCGAGCGCGGCATCGCACGAGCCGGCCGCGCCAAATGCACCGCGTCGAATACACTCGCGGTGGCGCGTCATCGCAGCATCGATCGTCGGTGTGTTGCTGGTTGCGGGCGTGGCATTCGCAGTGGTCTCAAGGCGAGGAAAAACACCGACTCCAGCAGCGCGCACGCGCGTAGTTGTTGCGCTGTTCGACAATCGCACGGGCGATCCGTCGCTCGACGTGCTAGGCCGCATGGCCGAAGACTGGCTGACGCAAGGAATAATGCGCACTCAGCTGGTGGACGTAGTCGATCCGCGCGTCGTGCAGGTTCAGGGACGCACTGCGGATGGAGGCGCGGTTGATCCCTCCGTGCTGGGAAAGCGCACCGGCGCCGGGCTCGTTGTATCAGGAAGTTATTACCGCTCGGGCGACAGTCTGTTATTCCAGGCGGCCGTAACGAATGCGACGAGCGACAAGATAGTCCGCGTCGTTGGTCCCATCGTGTCGAACGTGGGAAGGCCAGTCGCTGCGCTGAATGAGCTAAGGTCGCGTGTGATGACGGCGCTCGCCTCGCAGGTCGATATGCGCGTTGCGAACGATCCTGATGTTGGGAGTCAGGTTCCGTCGTTCGAGGCATATCAGGCTTACGTCGAAGGCCGAGATGCGTTCTGGCACGGAGATGGGCATCGCGCCGAAGCCAGGTACGTGGATGCGATGCGTCTCGACCCTACATTCACGGCAGCCGCTGTGGGTGCCGCGTCAGCGGCTGCAAACTATCATCACTGTACGTTGGTCGATTCGCTCGGACACTGGGCTGACACTCGCGGCGATGGCGTAACACAGGTCGACCGGCTTTCATTTCAGATTGCGGCTGCCCGCTGTGCGGGTCGCAACGACGAGATGCTTCGATTGACATTGCAACGTGCGGATCTCGAGCCGCGCACTTCGAGCACGCTGCTCTCCGCTGCAGCCGCGGCGCTCTGGGCGTACAGTCCATCGCGCGCGCTCACGATTCTTCGCCGCATCAATCCCGAGACAGATCTCGGATGGAGCACCGACTCCACTCACTTCGCCTACTTCAGCGATCTTACCGAAGCGTATCACCTGCTCGGCAGGCACGACGAAGAACTCGCGGCTACAACGAACATGCCGTCCTCCACTCCATTAAGTCGGTCCTGGATGCGCGGCCGAGCACTTGCGGCGCTCGGCAGGCCTACCGCGACGCTTGCCCTGGTTGATACTATTGTTACCCTGCCGACGGAAACGGCGCTCGCTATCGGCCTGGGACCGTACACGGACGGCCGGCCCCAGTATGCCGCGACGCCGGGCTGGGTGACTGTATGGATTGCGCGCGAGTTGATGACGCACGGTGATAGCGCTACCTCACGCGCAACAGCGGCGAAGTCATACGCATGGTATCGCTCGCGATCGACCGACGAACGCGCGACATCCGAAGAGCGTCTCGTGGCGACATGGGCCCTCGAACTCGCGCATGATTACACGACCGCCGATGGTCTTGCGCATGCGTTGTTATTGGAAGATCCAACAAACGTTGATTACATCGGCGAGGTTGCGGGACTAGCGGTCGAGCGCGGCGAAAAACAGCTCGCGGATTCTCTGGACGGTGTGCTCGCCGCGCGTACTGACGCTCGTACTGGGTGGAGCGCCAACCTCTATCGCGCGCGAATCGCGGCGCTAAGTGGTCACGACTCCGTCGCGGTGGCGCGAGTCAAGGATGCGCTGGATCTCGGCGCATGGCCGATGTGGATACACCTCGAGCCAGCATTTGCGCGTCTGCACTCCCGTCCCGATTTCGCGGCGCTGACGGCACCGACCGGGTAATCAGGATCGGGAAAAACGGAACGCCCACCCCGAAGACATTCCGAAGCCATCGGTGGCCGGATGGCGCCCTGTACACTCCGCGGCGGTAGTGCCACGAACGGCGAGTCCGCAACGTATATATAGTATGTGGGCCGTATTGGATACTGTATACACACGGCGCGTACGCGCCCGGAGGAAGTCGTGAATCGCTGCGGTCCAGTCGCCATCAAAGTGTCATCGGCGCCGGTTTTACTCGCGTTGGTCGTTTCTCTCGCATTGGTCGCCGTGCCTTCGCACGCGGCGGCGGCGCAGGGTGTGAATCCCGACTATCTCACGGGACTTAGATGGCGATCGATCGGGCCGTATCGATCCGGAAATGTCGCTGCGGTGACTGGAATTCCGGGCGACCCCACCACGTACTACATCGCGTTGCCCGAAGGCGGCGTATGGAAGACATCCAGTGGCGGAACTGTCTGGAAGCCTGTCTTCGATTCCGTGCACGTGCCATCGGTAGGCGCGATCGCAGCATCGCCTTCCAATCCAAACATCGTATACGCAGGCACCGGGAATCCGACTGGCTGGTCGTTCACGCCTGGTAACGGTGTGTACAAGACGACCGACGCTGGAAAGACATGGCACAACGTCGGGCTCGCAAAGACGCTTTACATAAACGCGCTGATTGTTGATCCACAGAATCCGGACATCGTCGTTGTCGGCTCGGCCGGCGCCTCCGGTCGCGGCGGTGCGGCCAACGCAGCGCGCGGCGTCTATCGCACAACTGACGGCGGCACAACGTGGACACACACGCTCGACATCGACCCGTACACCGGCGTCACCGGAATGACATACGACGCTGCCGAGCCGAGTGTCATGTACGTGTCGTTTCAGCGGAGCGATTTTGGAGCGCCGGCCGCTGAGCGTGCGAAGCTGACACCACTCGGTTCCGGCATATACAAGTCGACCGACGAGGGAGCCACGTGGAAGTTGGTGAGTGGCAAGGGACTTCCAGACGGAATACCCAGCTATGAGATTGCCGTCGCGTCCGGAACGCACGGTGCTCGGGTGTACGCAGAAGCACAGGGGCGCGGCCGAGATGCGGGCGGCGTGTATCGATCCGACGACGGCGGCGAGACATGGTCGCTTGGCACGAAGGAGATCGGCAGCGCGGGCGGACGAATCTATGCGGATCCGAAGAATCCCGACGTCGTCTATCTGATGGGTACATCGATGTACCGCTCCGTGGACGGTGCACATACATTTGCGTCGTACAAGGGCGCGCCGGGCGGAGACGACAATCGCGACTTGTGGATTGATCCAGCCAACCCGCGGCGGATGATCATGGGAGCAGACCAGGGCCCAACAATCAGCGTCGACAACGGCGAGACATGGACGCCGTGGTACAACCTTCCGAACGGCCAGTTCTATAACGTTGTGACGGATGGCAACGTTTTCTATAGTGTGTGCGGATCGCAGCAGGACAGCGGCACCGCCTGCGTGCTCAGTCGCAGTGATTACGGTCGCATTCGCGAGAACGACTGGAGCGCAGTCGGCGGATTCGAGGCAAGTGGCATAGTGCCCGATCCGGTAGATCCGCGCTGGATGTACGTACAGGGTTGGTATCACGTGCTTCGGCGTTACGATCGCACCACGGGTCAGGTCGCCGTGCTGTACACGCCGACGCCGGACGAGCACTGGTCCAGCATTCCGCCGATGGCGTTCTCGCCTCAGAATCCGCATCTGATGTATCTGGCCTCGCAGTACGTGGCGGCATCGACCGACAGCGCGCGCGACTGGCATCGGGTCAGTCCGGATCTCACCGTGACGGCTGCGGCGGCGCAAGTCGATCAGACGAATCCGCGGGCGCGTTTGTTTCGTGCAACGATCCGCGCAATGGCGTTGTCTCCCGTGAGCAACGGCGAGATCTGGGTGGGAACGAGCAACGGCCTCGTTCAGCTCACGCGGGACGGTGGCAAGAGCTGGAGCAACGTCACGCCGCAGGGAATACCGGCGCGTGCTTCTGTGGAGATGATCGATGCTTCGCACCACGAAGGCGGAACTGCGTATGCGGCGGCGGCGGTGGCTGGTGAAGATCACCCATACATCTACCGCACGAGTGATTTCGGAAAGAGCTGGACCAAAATCGTTACGGGACTACCCGATGACGCACTGGTGAGAGTGGTCCGGGAAGATCCGGTCGCGGCCAAGCTGCTGTACGCCGGCACCGTAACGAGCGCATGGGTGTCGCTGGACAAGGGAGATCACTGGCAGTCGCTGCAATCCAATCTGCCGAACACCGTGGTGAGTGACATCGCAATTCACGGGAATGATCTTGTGATCTCGACGTACGGACGTGGTCTCTGGATCATGGATGACGTGACACCACTACGCGAGGCGCATGCGGCCGTCGCGGCGGGAGCTGCGCCTTATGTCTACACACCCGAAAAGACGTATCGCATTCGTTGGGACAACGACCAGGATACACCGCGTCCGCCAGAGGTGCCGTCGGGCGAGAACGCGCCCGAGGGCGCGATCATCTACTATCACCTTGACGCAAACGCGACGGGGCCGATCAGCCTTTCGATTCGCGACGCGCAAGGCAGCCTTGTCCGTCAATACACCAATGTCGCTCCGCCGGCTGCGTTGATGCCGAACGTGCCGATGTACTGGTTCTCACCACCGGAAGGCTTGTCCACCACAGCCGGAACGCATCGCGTCGTGTGGGACCTCCGGTACCCCGACCCCGAGACGCTGCCATATGGCTACTATGGCAATCTGCTCACCTACACGGAATACACCCTTACGTGGCACGCGGTGGAGGGACACACACCACGTGTGCAGCCTCCCGGCGCGATCGCCATACCTGGGAAATACCAGGTAGCGCTGACTGTTGGCGGCCACACTTACACTCGTGACTTCACGCTGGTGAACGATCCGCGCGTCAAGATCCCGCAATCGGATCTCGCAGCGCAGTTGCAGTTCGAGCGCCACATGACGGCAGGAATGGCTGCGACCTACGACGGTTTCTATCAGATCGACAGTCTGCGAAATGTCCTCGCGCACGACGAAGCGAGTGTCACCGGAACGGGGGCAAATGCAGCGTTGGTCGCGGCGGTACAATCACTGGGCAAGCAGCTTGGCATGGTTGCCGACAGCAGTCTGGGAGTTGCAAACCGCGACCTGGCTCGGCATCTGGAAGACGCGGACTTCGGTGATTTGCTTCCGACACGGAGCGATCTCGAGGCGGTCGCGGCGAGTTGCAAGCAACTTGAGTCGGGACTGGCATCGTTCCGTAAGATCGAAAGGACCGGCATTCCGCAACTCAACGCGATGCTGGAGCAGGCGCACTTGACACCACTACCGGCCGCGCGTCCTGCGGTTGTCGCCGGATGTGGTGCTACAGCCGAATCAGTGGCGCACGCTGGCTGGTAAAATCCGCTGGTGGAGTTCTGAGGAGTTCTGAGGAGTTCTAAAAGGGGCACGCACGACTCGTTATGTCGTGCGTGCCCCATGTGCATACATCTCCAGCCCGCGTTTGCGCGACTGCACAGTTGTCCCGATTTCGCGGCGGTGACGGCACCGCGCGGTCGATCCGGGTTTAATATCCGTGCCTGAAAGGTTCCCGCATCAGACTCGGTGAGACTGGCGCTCAAGCTCGCGCACGCGCGCTTCGAGAGCTGCTAGTGGATCGACAGGCGCGGAAACAATAGGTGCTGGAGCAAGTGCCGGTGCATGTGCAGGTGCAGGTGAGACCACGCCGATAGTACTTGTGTTGCCGCGAGCGAGCGGCCGATGGACGTAATGCACATCCTGCCTCACGCTGCGCGCGGATAGCCAGAGCATGCCGCGGCCCACGGGACCGAGCCAGATCAATCGGAAGAATAGCTCACCCGGTGGCGTACGGAACGGGCTCTTCAGCAACAGTACGACGCTCGTCCCCAGCATTGCGAAGGCGACATAGATGAGTACTACTCCGATTATCCCGAGCTGATAAGCGGTCGGGCCGATCTGCACACGCATACTGAGCGTGAGTCGCACGAGCGCAATCGATCCGATGAACATGGCCGCGCCAATCAACATCCCGCGGCGCCGGCGGCGACGTACAGGCGCACTGTCCCGCAGTTCGCGACGATGCTCCGCGCGTTCCGCCATCACGCGCGACAGGCCGTTATCAACGTCTTCAAGTGTATAGCCCGATTGAGCAAGTCTGCGACTTTCAGCGATGGTACCGAGCGCACGGGTCACGAGCAGCGCCAGCACCGCGACCACCG
>JBDTAZ010000060.1:0-3037 GCA_039924325.1 Gemmatimonadaceae bacterium | reverse complement strand
AGCGGGTGGAGCGTCCAGGATTCGCCGAATGGACTCGGGCGGTTCCCGATAGCCTTGGGGTGACGCGACGCTCTGAGCGCCAGCAGGGAAGGCGGCCAGCATTACGGCCGCGCAGGTTGCAATCCGGGAGAGAATCGACATTGGGGGCCTGTGCCTGACGGCGCGAGAATCGTGTTTACGAGATCCTTATGCCGATCAAACGTGCATGTTCAGCCTGCTGCTGTCAAACAAGCCGCCGCGCCGAGAACGTGATGGGCAGATGAGCTCTCCGCGAGATCGGGCCACCCGTTCTTGGCGCGATCGTTGCGGACTCCCGCTCAATAGAGCAGCAGTTTTCGTATGCGCCGTCAAATGGATGTCAATGCACCTTATCGATTCGAACATTTTCGGCGATTCCACCCTTGCGTGGCTGATGGCGCTCGCAATCGCGGTCGGCTGTACAGCTGTCCTCGCGATCATACGCGTGACCGTGCTAAAAATCCTGCAACCGACGAGAACAGGGCACGCGTTCACGCTGAATGTAGTTCGACATACGCGATACACGTTCTTCGCCATCATCAGAATCGCCGTCGCGTCGACGTATCTCACACCGTCGATATGCGGTGCACGACGTACATAGCCCCGACTACAGCAAGTACATGGACATCCAGCAGGCGATAAACTTCATTCTGTATGGTGACTTTGAAAAGGCGGGCATAAGTATGGCTTTCCCGGTACGAACTGTGATGTTGCAATTGACACCGAACGACTCCGCCGCAAGCGGGGCGATCGCCGCGGCACACACGCGAAGGTCGAATGTAACCGACGCGAACGAGTCGAACACCGGACTGCCGGTTGAAAGGGAGTCAACGGTCTCGACCAAATGACAGCGCGTCGCGTAAAGCCTCGCAGCAACGCGCAGTTGTCTGACTCGGACGCTCAAGACAAGGACGCCGAACCAGCGCACCTGTGGCTCACCCCCGGTGACAGGGAAGATGTTTTCCACGAAGCGGCCGGTAGCGCGACCGACACTGGAATTCCGTACTGGCTCGTCCTGCTGCTGGCTGGCGCAATCGCTGAGTTGGGTCTTTCTCTCGACAGTGCGGCGGTGGTGATTGGCGCAATGTTGATCGCGCCCTTGCTCGCGCCGATAGTTGGTCTCGCGTTGGCGCTTGCGATGGGCGACAGTCGTTTGGCCATTCGGACAGCACTGGTGATTGCTGCAAGTACACTCGCCGTGATCGCGGTTGCGGCACTCCTTACCTTGTCGCTGCCGTTCCACACGCTTACCGATCAGATTGTCGCGCGTACCCGCCCCAACATGCTCGACCTTGCGATCGCGGCTCTTTCCGGGCTTGCTGGCGCGGTCGTTACGGTGGCGCGCGGCAAGCGCTTGTCAGGAACGGTTCCGGGTGTCGCGATATCGGTTGCACTCGTCCCCCCACTCGCAGTGGCCGGTTTTGGGGTCGGATCGGGTTGGAATTGGGCGATCATACGCGGCAGTCTCCTGCTGTATGGTGCAAACCTCGCCGGTATTGTCATGAGTGCCATGGTGATGTTCCTAATTGTGGGAATGCATCATCGTCAAGTGCTTGCCGCTGCCAGCACGTGGCACCGCGAGGCGGAAGGCAGGCCCGGATGGGCGTGGCTCGGGCGAGTTCCCGGTGTGCGCTCTCTCGGGATCCTGGCATCACCGTGGGCTCGCGTAGCTCTTGTGCTTGCATTCGTTGCGCTTGTCGCTGTCCCGCTCAACTCTTCTCTACGTCAAATTGCGCGCGAGGCGCATGTTCGTCGCGCAATCGATGTCGCGGAGAAGCAGTTTACGCGTCCAGGTCGCTCCTTCATAGTGAGCAGCGACGTCACGCTCGGCGATGGCGCTACGCAGGTTGCTCTGAACGTTGCTACAACGGCCTGGTTTACCGACGCCGAACGTACTGAGTTTGAGAACGACGCAACTCGGCTCGCACACGAACCGGTAACGCTGGTACTCGAACAACTCCCCGCATCGACCGGTGACGTCGCCAATTTCACCAAACTTCTCGGATCGGAAAAGACGAATCGATCTCCAGGCGGCGCAGCGCCGACGGCCGGCTTGTTGACAGCTCTACCCACGATGCGAGCATCCATTGGCACAGCCGTAGGCTTGCTCACTCTTCCCGACTCCGTCGCGATCCTCGGCTACGATGTTGTATTTGGTGATAGCACCTCACAGCCGAAAGTGAATCTGGTGTATCTCGCGCCGGATACCCTCGCCGCACAAACTGTTCAGATCATGACTCGACAGCTGCGTGAGTCACTGCAGTCTCCGTCGCTGTTGCTGACAAATCAGTTCGTTCGGACCGAACGACGTATGGATACGCACTCTCCTTCCGCGGTCGATTCAATCGCCGCGGTCATGTCGCGATATCGCACGCTCGTGGCCACGATTACAGCCGATTCGGATATCAGCCCGGCAAGGCTCGACTCGATTATTGCACGCGTTCAGCGTGCTGCCGGCGACTCTATGCGGGTTATTCTTGTACGCAACGCGGCGCACGGTGCCAAACTACTGATACGGCTGAGCCTCCGTCCCAAGCCAACCGCGCCGGGGCCACAGCCTCACTAAGAGCAGTGCGTTATCTCGGCGCGGATGGCGGTTGCGGAGCACTCGCGTCACCGTCAAACTCAACACGATCAGATGACTGATCCATCCCTACGCGACCGAGTGTAATCCTGGCTCGCGCATAGGACTCGGCGCGCACCGGACTTCCCGCCATGCGGCGCAACATGGAGAGTTGGCCCGTGTGCGTCAGCGCGTCCGCGATCGGGCCGGAGAAGATCGATTCCGCTGACTTGCCCGGAGGTCCCGATTCCAGTCGCGCGTCCAGTCGCGCGTCCAGTCGCGCAAGAGCACCGAAAATCCGATCGCGTTGTGCGTCCCAACTCAACCCCGTTACGGGCGACCAGCTGTGTTCACCATTTGCCATCCGCTCGCCCCATTCCATCAGGTCGCCGATATGACCGAGTAGTGCGAGCGGTGTCCGCACCCCCGCACCGGCATCGAAGTTCTCGAACCCCG
>JBDTAZ010000059.1:0-4423 GCA_039924325.1 Gemmatimonadaceae bacterium | reverse complement strand
AGGAATCGTTCATCAATTACTCGATGAGCGTCATCGTCTCCCGCGCGCTGCCTGACGTGCGAGACGGACTGAAACCCGTGCATCGTCGCGTTCTCTACGCCATGAACGAGCTTGGACTCGTCCCGGGGCGTCCCTACAAAAAGTCCGCGACCGTCGTTGGAGATGTGCTCGGCAAGTATCACCCGCACGGTGACAGTTCTGTGTACGATGCGCTAGTGCGCATGGTGCAGGACTTCTCGTTGCGCTATCCGCTGGTGGACGGTCAGGGAAACTTCGGTTCTGTCGACGGCGACAACGCTGCAGCGTACCGGTACACAGAAGCGCGTCTCACAAGAATCGCCACCGAGATGCTCGGTGACATCGACAAGAACACCGTCGACTTCCAGCCAAATTTCGACGATCGACTGCAGGAGCCTCGCGTACTTCCGTCCGCGATGCCGAATCTGCTCGTCAACGGTTCGTCGGGAATCGCGGTCGGAATGGCGACCAACATTCCGCCGCACAACCTTCGTGAAGTAACGAGCGCGTTGATCGCGCTCATTGAAGATCCTGATCTTCCGGGCAGTGCGCTCCGCAAGCATATCAAGGGGCCAGATTTCCCGACCGCCGGATACATCTACGGAACGGCCGGAATCACCGACTATCAGGAAACCGGCCGCGGACGCATCGTCATGCGTGCGCGTGCGGTGATCGAGGAGCGCGAGAACTCCAATCGCGCTCAGATCGTCGTTACCGAATTGCCATACCAGGTTAACAAGGCCAAGCTGCTCGTCGATATCCGCGATCGGGTGCGCGAGAGCAAGCTTGAAGGCATCAGCGACCTCCGGGACGAGAGCGATCGCGACGGAATGCGCATGGTCATCGAGCTCAAGCGCGACTCGATTCCACGCGTTGTTCTGAATCAGCTCTACAAGCACACCGCGATGCAGTCCACGTTCGGCGTGATCATGCTCGCGCTGGTCCCGGACTCAGTTACCGGTCAGCTCGTTCCAAAGGTGCTTCCGCTCAAGGACGTGCTGATGCACTTCATCGCGCACCGTCACGAGGTCGTGACGCGGCGCACGCAGTTCGAGCTGGACAAGGCGCTCGAGCGAGAGCACATACTCGAAGGATTGAAGATCGCTGTCGACAATATCGACGCAGTCATCAAACTGATTCGTGCCGCAAAGGACACTCCGACGGCGAGCGCGCAGTTGCAAGCGCGCTTCGAGTTGAGCGAACGGCAGGCCGAAGCGATTCTCAATATGCGTCTCGCCAAGCTCACCGGTCTCGAGATCGAGAAGCTGGAAGCAGAACTCAAGGACCTGCGCGCCTTCATCAAGGAAATGCGGGACATCCTGGCTTCGCGTCCGCGCCGCATGAAGATCATCCGCGAAGAGCTCGAAAAGATCAACGAGACCTTTGGCGATGAACGCCGCTCGGAGATCACCAACGACGAGGGCGAGTTCTCCGTCGAGGACCTGATCGCCGAAGAAGACATGGTGATCACGATCTCGCACACCGGCTACATCAAGCGGACCTCGACCTCGACGTACCGCAAGCAGCGGCGCGGCGGTCGCGGGCTGAACGGGCAGGGGCTCAAGGAAGAGGACTTTATCGAGCATCTGTTCATCGGTTCGACCCACGACTACATCCTGTGCTTTACCGATGACGGCCGCTGTTTCTGGCTCAAGGTCCATGAGATCCCCCAGGCGGGCCGAGCCAGCAAGGGAAAGCCCATCGTTAACCTCATCAATGTTCAGCCCGATACTCAGATTCGAGCTGTGGTCCCCGTGCGCGAGTTCGGGGATACACAGTCGTTGCTATTCTGCACGCGCCGCGGCACGGTCAAGAAGACCGCGCTCTCCGCGTACGCAAACCCGCGCGCCAACGGCATCAAGGCTATCAAGATTGATTCCAGCGACGAGTTGATCGACGTACAGGTGACAAGCGGTACGAACGACGTGGTTCTCGCTACCAAGCACGGGCTGTCGGTGCGGTTCCACGAGAAGGATGTGCGCGAGATGGGCCGCGATACTACCGGCGTCAAGGGTATTGAACTTCGCCCCGACGATGCGGTGGTAGGAATGGTCGTCATCAAGCGCGAGGCGACTCTTCTCGTCGTAACTGAGAAGGGACTCGGCAAGTGCTCGCACATCGATGACTACAGAGTTCAGAAGCGCGGAGGCAAGGGAATCATCACTGTCAATCGAACCGACAAAACCGGTGACGTTGTAACCCTGATGGAAGTCTTGCCAGAAGACGAGATCATGCTCATCACGAAACACGGCGTCATCATTCGCTCGTCGGTTTCGCAGGTGCGCGTGACTGGACGAATTGCGCAGGGTGTGAAGCTCGTTAACCTTGATGAAGGCGATCTTGTGACTGCGGTTGCACGTGTCATTCCCGAGGAAAAGGGCGAGGATGATGACGGCACCGTGGATGAGGAGACAGTCGAAACGCTTGCTGACGAAGAGTGACAAGGACCTGATTGAAACTGCGCGCTCCAGGAGCGCGGATTCACCTCCGGATATGGGGACCCCCAAGGGCAACTCCAACGCCGGACTAGAATCTGCCTCTCTGGGCGCGCAGGCTTCTGAAAACGTGCCGGCGCCTCTCACGCCGACCGACGCGCTCGCTCACGATGATTCCGCGAGTGAACAGCTGGAAGCACTGCGGGCAGCTCTCCGCAAGGCAGAAGGAGAGCTACAGCGAACACGACAGGAGGCGGACAGCAAGCGCCACCTGGTCGATATCATGCACGAGGTCATGGGGAATCTCTCGACCGAAGAGATCTTCCATATGGTCGCAAGACGCCTCGCTCGTGCACTACAGCTTTCACATTCGTCCGTAATCCTGGCCAAACCGGGCGACGCTCGTGGTCTGGTTGCTACCGCTTTCGAGCAGCCGAATCTCGCGAACCTCGAAATCGACCTGGATCGCTATCCCGAAGTTTCCGCCGCGCTCGATCAGAAGCGGCCGGTGCTGATACAGGATCTCCAGACAAGCCCGTGGTACGCACGCCTTCGCGAGCAGTGGTCACGCGATGGCACCCGTATGAACGTGCGATCGGTGATCGCTATTCCATTCGCATTCGAGAAGATTCGCACGGGTGTGTTTCTCCTCCGGCGTACCATCGATCAGGACCCACTCGCAGCGAGCGACGTGGAGTTCGCCGACACTGTCATCAAGAGCGCGGTAAACGCGATCGAACAGGCGCACACGATCGAGCAGACCAAGGCCGACAACGCCCGACTCGAAGCACTCGCGCATACCGACGCGCTCACGCATCTGCTCAATCGCCGGGCACTGACTATTCGGCTTGTCGCAGAGCTGGAACGCGTACGTCGCTATAATTCTCCGCTCACGATGCTGATGATCGACCTCGATCACTTCAAGCTGGTCAACGATACCTACGGTCACCTCGTGGGCGACGAAGTGCTACGGGGTATTGGCATGATCCTGCAACGCTCTGTCCGCAGCGTGGACATGGTCGCACGCTACGGCGGGGAAGAGTTCGTGATTGTGCTTCCTGAAACCGGTGAAATGGGCGCAATCGCGTTCGCCGAACGCATTCGCCAGCGCGTCGAACAGCATAATTTCGAAGCAGCGCGCAGTGCCAACGTCCGCGTAACCGTTTCGGTGGGTGTGTCGTGCTTCCCATCTGCGCAGGTAGATAGCGCCGAGGATCTATTCGCACGGGCCGATGTCGCCCTGTACAGGGCGAAAGAACGGGGCCGCAACCAGGTTTGCGTCTAGCAGGTCTGACAAGGGTCTGACAAGGGTCGACGTTTGGGCGGCGGAACTGCGGGTTTCATGATCTCATAAGACTCGCCTTTTATTGTCTGTGCTCGCAACGAGCCGCGTAATCCCCGCGCACGCTGGGATCCGCGTCCCTTCGCTCTTCAAGTGCACCAGTCATCCCCGCGCATGCGGGGATCCATTTTCCTCCCCCGTCGCACGTGGATTCTCGACAGGGCCCGCCAGCCTACCGACCGATCTTCTTCAATTCCACGAGCATGCACCGGTCCTGCACAACGTCGATTCCGGCTCGCGCAATTTTCTCCGCCGCTTCGTCATTGCGAATGCCGAGCTGAAACCAGACCGCCTTCGGGTGCTTCGCCACGATGTCATCTACATGTTGCGGGATGTCCTCCGGCCGCCGGAAGACGTCTACAATGTCGATATCCCCAGGTATGGCAGATAGCGTACGGTATGCTGGCTCCCCAAGTACTTCCCGTAGCTCGGGATAGTACACAGGCACCGGAATGATCTCGTAGCCGGCTTTCTGGATGTACTCGGGGACGTAATACGCGGGCTGCGCCGGATCGGGCTTGATGCCCAGAACTGCAACCGTTTTGGACTTCTCCAGCAGCTGGCGGATCTGGTCCGCGGTCGTCAAAAGATGGGATTCCCATTCCATCAATCAAGAATAGTGCAGGCG
>JBDTAZ010000058.1:0-43355 GCA_039924325.1 Gemmatimonadaceae bacterium | reverse complement strand
TCAATCGAATCCACGTCGGCCTTGTTCGGGTGAACGGTGACACGACTGGCGTCGACCCGCACGCGCCGTTCGGAGGAATGAAAGGCTCCAGTTCGGGAAGCCGGGAACAGGGGCCGGCCGCTCGAGAGTTCTACACCGAAATCAAAACAGTGCAGGTGAACCCTTGAGTAATACGGCAACGGCTGACGAAACGGGTACGTCCGCTCGGTCTGCATCACCCGTATTTCCTCCGTCCATTCAGGTTGTGGATTCGCACACAGAGGGAGAGCCGACTCGCGTCGTGCTGGATGGATGGCCGCAACCGCGTGGAAACACCATGGCCGAGCGACTCGAAGATGTTCGCGCCAACTTCGATCATCTACGTCGCGCTGTTGTATGTGAACCTCGCGGTTACGACGCCGTTGTTGGTGCGCTCCTTACGCCGCCGGTAAATGCTGACTCCACAATCGGTGTAATCTTCTTCAATAACGGCACGTATCTCGGCATGTGTGGACACGGCTCGATTGGTGTTGTGCGTACGCTTCAACATCTCGGTCGTATTGTCCCCGGCACGATCCGGCTCGATACTCCAGTGGGGACAGTTTCGGCGGAGTTGGGGATCGATGGCAGTGTGACCATTGCAAACGTTCCGTCGTACTGCCATGCGCGCAATGTCACTGTAGACGTCCCGGGTATCGGGGTAGTGACAGGCGATGTTGCATGGAGTGGAAATTGGTTCTTCATCACTCACGACACTCCAGTTCAAGTCAAGAGCGGCAATGCAAAGGAATTGACTCGCGTAACACAGGCAATACAGGATGCAATAAACGCCGCCGGGATTACAGGGGCTGATGGTGAACCGATCGATCATATCGAAATCTCTGCGCCGCCGACGCGCGCGGACGCGGACTGCCGAAATTTTGTCCTGTGTTCTGGCGGAGAATACGACAGATCGCCGTGCGGCACGGGCACGGCCGCCAAGCTGGCCATTCTGTATGCGAAGGGCGAGATAGCGCTGGACACTCGGTGGCGCCAGGAGAGCATTACGGGCAGTCTGTTCACGGGTTGGCTGACAATGAACGCTCTTGGCGAGCTCGTTCCGCATGTCCGCGGCACTGCGTACGTCACATCCGAAGCAACACTGCGGTTTGACGTAGCGGACCCGTTCCGCGGCGGAACGCCGTCGGCGTGAGTGTCGTGCGCACCGTGCCATCTTGTCGCCAAGCGCGATGAGTCAACGTCCCGACGCGGTGGTTATAGGTGCCGGAATAGTTGGTGCTGCTTGTGCGGAAGCCCTCTCTCGCGCCGGACGACGCGTGCTCATACTCGATGCGAGTTTCGCGGGCGGCAGCACCACTGCGGCCGGCATGGGGCATCTCGTGGCGATGGATGATTCGCCCGCCCAGTTGGCTCTGACCGCGTATTCCGGGAAGCTCTGGGCTGAACTCGTGCACGAGCTTCCCAAGAATATCGAGTACGAGCCGTGCGGCACGCTCTGGGTCGCGGAAGACGAAGAGCAGCTTGATCTGGTGGTTGCGAAGCAGCGAACGTACTCTGATTTTGGCATCGAGGCAGAGACGCTTTCGCCGACGCAACTCGCCGACGCCGAGCCCCACTTGAGGCCGGGTCTTGCTGGCGCGCTACGGGTGCCCGGCGACGGAGTCATATATCCGCCGAATGCTGCACTCGCGCTCGTCCAGCGCGCTATCAAAAACGGTGCGGAATTGCGGGAAGGGACCCGCGTCGATGCCATCGGGGCTCGCGAAGTACTCATCGGCCACGAGCGGATATCTTGCGACTGCGTGATCAACGCGGGTGGTGCGGAAGCTGCGCAGCTTACACCAGGTCTTCCGATTGTCCCGAGGAAGGGGCATCTGGTAATTACTGATCGCTATCCCGGATTCTGCCACCACCAACTTGTAGAGCTGGGCTACCTCACAAGCGCGCATACCATGAACGCGGAGTCCGTCGCGTTCAATGTTCAGCCTCGTGCGACGGGGCAACTGCTTATCGGGTCATCGCGCGAACTTGTAGGATGGGACGGTACGGTCAATCGCGCAATTGTTCGAAAAATGCTCGATCGCGCACTCGACTTCATGCCCGGCCTGGCGCTCACTTCCGCCATAAGGACATGGACGGGCTTCCGGCCGGCAACTCCGGATAAGCTTCCGCTGATTGGGGAGTGGGAAGACACCGCCGGCCTCTGGATTGCGGCGGGTCATGAGGGACTTGGTATCACGACATCTCTTGGTACCGGTCAGCTGATCGCGGATCTGATCGTTGGTGTGACGCCCGCGATTGATCCAATGCCGTTCGCGCCGTCACGCGTCCACTCCACCGCGGGAGTGCACTGATGCCGCGCGGCGGACAAACGAGGATTTCGATCGTCATCAACGGCGACCGCGTGGAGGTACCAGCTGGGATCACCGTTGCGGCTGCGTTGTTCAACGTCGGCGTCAGCGCGTTGCGCACATCCGTAACTGGTGAACCCCGCGGCGCGGTCTGCGCGATGGGTGTCTGCTTCGAGTGCCGTGTGACGATCGACAGTCGGCCGCATCAGCGCGCTTGCCTGACGCCTGTAGTGGACGGAATGCACATCCAGACTGCGAGTATTTCGTGACTGGACTGCGCGTCGATTCGTTTCCGGAGATTGTTGCGGCCGATGTGGCGGTCATCGGGGCCGGGCCTGGCGGGATTGCGGCCGCGGTGAGTGCCGCCGAGAGGGGACTGCGGGTCGTAGTCGTCGATCGCGGGCTGGAAGCTGGCGGTCAGATATGGCGCCGCAAGGCCGGTGCAGCTGCCGCGCCGGAAGCGCAGCCGTGGCTCACGCGACTTGCTGACTCGAGTGCGCGAACGATTAACGGAGCGTCCGTCGTGGACGTCCGACCCGATGCAGGCGGCTTCGAAATTCTCGTCGAATCGTCCGGCCGTCCTCTGCGCATTTGGGCTGCGGATATCGTACTGGCAACTGGAGCGCGCGAGCTGTTCATTCCGTTTGATGGCTGGACCCTCCCCGGAGTCATGGGGATCGGCGGTACTCAGGCGCTCCTCAAGTCGGGTGCATCGTTCGCTGGGAAGCGCGTGGTGATCGCTGGCTCGGGACCGTTGATGCTCCCGGTCGCGGCGTCGCTCGCGGATGCAGGCGCCAAACTGCTGCTGGTGGCTGAGCAGGCTGGACGTGCCGCGGTCGCACGATTTGCATCCGGCCTCTGGAAAACACCAGGTCTGCTTCTCCAGGCAGCCAAATACCGTGTGAGGTTCCTATCAGCCAGATACGCTACTGGTACCTGGGTGACAGCGGCGCAAGGTGGTGATCGGCTCGAGAGTATCAGTATCACCGATGGCCACCACACGTGGCGCGAGGACCTGGATGTGCTCTGCACGGGTTACGGATTGATACCGAATGTTGAGATCGCGCGGCTGATCGGCTGCGAGATTCGGGACGGCGCTATTGCCGTAGACAATCGGCAGCGAACCAACGTAAACCACGTTCTCGCGGTTGGCGAGGCGACGGGCATTGGCGGCGCTCCGCTCTCGCTAATCGAGGGTTCAATCGCCGGCAGCACGGTTGGTTCGGTTGAAACCGCGTCGGGTCATCTGTCGCGACGTCGGGCTTCTCTGGTCGAAGCCGCAGATCGAATGCTGGAAGTGTTCGCGCCGCGTGCTGAGTTGCGGTCGCTTCCGCACGCTGACACGATCGTGTGTCGGTGCGAGGACGTGACGTATGGTGCAATACAAGGCGCGGCATGCGCGCGTCAGGCGAAGTTGTACACGCGCGTTGGAATGGGGCCGTGCCAGGGACGAACCTGCATGCCGAGCCTCGATTTTCTACTCGCGTGGCAGGCCGACACAGTTCGTCCTCCAGTCGAACCTGCTTTGGTGTCTGTACTCTCGTCGGAGGTCGCTGACGAAGCGGCTTCCTTATTTCCTCTTACTTCCTCCGTCGGAGAAGCGTACCAATGAAGAAGGCGCAATGGGCAGGAGTGTTCCCGGCAATCACAACTCCTTTCACGCAGGATCTCACTGTCGATCACGAATTCATTGGCCGTCATGTCTCCTGGTTGGTTGACCACGGCTGTACAGGTATTGTTGCACTCGGATCGCTCGGCGAAAGCGCGACGCTGGAGTTCGAGGAGAAGGTGGAAATCCTCGAATCCTGCGTCGATGCCGTGGGAAAGCGAGTACCCGTCGTTGCCGGGATAGCTGGCCTCGGCACCGCGGAGTGTATCGCACTTGCGCGCCGCGCTGAGGGTGTTGGGTGTGAAGGACTCATGGCCCTCCCTCCGTATGTTCACAAAGGCACGTGGCGGGAGATGCACGCTCACTTCAGTGCTGTGATCGACGCCACGGGGCTTTCGTGCATGTTGTACAACAATCCGATCGCGTACGGTACCGACGTTACTCCAGACCAACTTGAAGATCTTCTGGAACACGAGAACCTGCATGCAGTGAAGGAGTCGAGCGGTGACGTCCGTCGTGTTACGAATGTTGTCGCGCGCTTTGGCGGCAGGCTCAATGTGTTCGCCGGGATGGACGATATGATCGTTGAAGCGATGTTCATGGGCGCGAGCGGATGGATCGCGGGCCTCGTCAACGCGCTACCAGCCGAGTCTGTCGAGCTTGTTCGACTGGCGAGGGAAGGACGTATAAAGGAAGCGCGCGAGTTGTATGATTGGTTTCTACCGCTGCTTCGACTGGATACTGTGCCGGAGTTCGTCCAGTACATCAAGTTTGTCCAGCAGGAACTGGGATGTGGTACCGCTTACGTGAGGCCGCCGCGGCTCGAGCTTGAGCCTTCAGTTGCCGCCGCGACGCGCGAACTGCTTCAGAGCCACATGGCGCGTCGCCCGGCCGTAGCAACTCAAGCGATGGCGATGGCTACGGCGAGCTGACCTGGCGTCGGCCTCGCGGGAATTCGAATGAAAGGGTGACGCAGTCGATGCGTCACCCTTTCACGCAACTCGTTCTGGTGAGGACGCGTCCGACTGCGTCCCGGCGGTGTCGCACGGCAACCAGAGTGTGAATACCGATCCGCCTTCGAACCAGTCTGTCACGGTAATGTCGCCGCCGAGCAGGCGTGCGAAGCGACGGCTGATCGCAAGCCCAACGCCGGTGCCGGCAATTCCCATTGTGCTCGGCAGACGAAAAAACTCCTCGAAGACACGCTCCTGATCAGCCGGTGGAATCCCGGGTCCCGTGTCGCGCACGTCGACGGCGATACGGGACCCATCACCGGAAGGCGGGTTGACCGATACCCAAACGTGACCACCGGTAGGCGTATACTTTATGGCGTTTGTCACAAGGTTGCCGAGAATCTGGCGCACGCGGGCCGGATCTGTGCGTGTCGCGATCGCCATAGTGGCGTTTGTTGACTCGCCCTCCGATGTGTTCAACTGGGTGGATTCCATCGTTAGGACCAACCCTGCCTGTTGAGCACCACCTCGAAAGTCGGCCACAATCCCCGTAACAAGTTGCGTGATGTCGGTTTCGACCAGGTTGATTTGAAGCCCGTTGGAACCGTCACGATACAGATCCAGAAGATCGTCGACTGTTGTGACAGAAAGAGTTACCAGTCCCTTGATTCTCCCAAGCATCTCGCGCTGCTCTGGCGCGACAGGTCCGACCACCTGATCCTCAAGTAGTTCGGCATAACCGTACGCTGCGCCGAGTGGATTCTTGAGATCGTGAGTCAGTCCACGAACAAGCGCAGCCTTCGACACCATTGCTTTTGACAGCGCCAGTCTGTCTCTCTCAGCCGCGTTCGCATAGAACAGGATTCGGCGTCCAGTCCAGAATAGCGCGAGAGCCGCGGCAAGGGCGAGCGGCGCGAGAATAAGAGCGGAAATCAGATTGAAGCGCGAGATCCGCCGAATTTCTGCTCGTTGATCGAGTGAACGCAGCCGTAGGTAATTATCGAGTGACTGTGCGCTGGTGAGCACGTCCTCGGCCTTTGCGTCAAGATCGCCTCGTGCTTGTGAGGCCGATGTTGAAATGCTCTGGGAGGCCGGCTGGCTGCTCGCAACGGCTGCACTCGCCGCGTTGAGACTGGCGTGCCAAGCTCGCGCCTGTGTTCGGAGCTCGACGAATCTCTCGACTGCATCGGGCCCAATTCGTCGTGCGACGCTATCCAGCTGGACTTCGTCTTTCAGCTCCCGGGACAGTGCGAGCGAGTTATTCGTTACACGCTTGGCGGTTACCGCGGACTCGCCTTCTCCCAGTCGCCCTTGTTCCTGTACTAGCAATTGGCGTGTAAACGCTGCTTCGAGGTCGTTTACAATAACGCGTCCGGCGTCGCTACCATCGCTGAGTTGGTCCCTCAGTTTGCGCACTTGGTAACTCACAAACACCGGGGTGATGGTTAGCGCCACGAGCACAAACGCAACGAATGCCAGTGGACTCCACCAGGCGGTGCGATGCGCAAAGGCCCGGTTCAAGTCATTCGATTCGGTCGATACGCGCCCCCGCGGCGCGTTTGTAATGTTGGGCCACATCGCACTTTACTCCATGCGCAATTTCTACCATGGTGCACGCGCCGCAAGGGAGATCCTGGCAAGCTGATGACACGGGATCAACAGAACGCATCCACGCCGTAGCAAATGACCCGGCATGATGCAATCGCTGCATCCCTCGTACCATGTACCCTCGCATGAGGCGGCCGTTCAACGTCGCGTCCATCGAAAATTGGGTAACTCCTGAATGGTCCTAGGCGCGACCCGGCACCGCTTTCGTGCGCTTCCCGACGGAGTTGGGTCCGCAGTTTGCGTAGAGAGTTTTGGGGCCGAGGCCGTTCGCTTGAACCACAAATGTGATCCAGGCATCCGATTTCACTTTAATCCCCGGGTCTACTGCGGTTCGACGAGGATTGTGGCCTCAGGACTGCAGTGAGCTGATAGAGATGGTAGATGGATCGCGGAGAGAACTGGCGTCTAGTTGAGCTGGACAGTTCCGAGCAAGCACCTGTAAACATTTGATTACTGGTTTGGCGTGATACTCGAAATCCAGCGCCGGATCGCCTGTTCCACGAGGGACGCCCCTGCTACTGCAGGGCATCAAACACCTGGGAGACACAAGACTTATGAGACGTGCCAACAGATGGATATCACCGGTAGTAGTGCTTGCGACGCTGTTCGTCGCTTGTGGGAAGGGAGATGCAGGCGCCACCACGGGAGCAGCGACAGCTTCTCCGGCCACCGCTGTAACGCAGGATTCGACGGCTAAGACTCAACTTGCCGAGCTTCAGTCGCAGAAGGATTCACTCTTCGGTGCGACTCGCAGCCTGCTCGCCGCGATGGCGTCGATCGACTCGGCAACCTCGCTCGCTGGCATGAAGGCGAAGGAGAAGGGTGAGCCGATCAAGTCGTATGAGAACGATGTGCGTGATCGCACCGTGGCCGCATTGAAGAACCTCCGCACTACGCGCGCTCGCCTCAACGCGATTAATGCGCGCGTCAAGGCGCTTGGCGGCGAAAATTCTCAGCTGCAGTCGCAGGTGGATGAATTCACGCGGACTGTCGCGGCCCTTCAAACGCAGTTGGGTACATCTCAAACGCGCGCAGATTCACTGGTACGCCAGCTCTACGCCGCGAATATCCGGATCGACTCGCTCGCCTACAAGACACAGCAGCTAGGCTATACGATCGACTCCACCGCGTATGAGAATCACCGCGTGTTTGTCATCAGCGGCACAGCCGACTACCTAGTCAAGCATAAAGTTGTGAATACGGTCGGCGGCACCAGATTCCCATTCATCGTCAAGATTGGAGAGACGATCCGTCCCGCGAATACGCATCCTGATACCACGCTGTTCAGGGCGTTCGACATGACTGCACTGTCAACCGTGCCTGTCGATACGACCAAGACGTACGAAGTTATTTCGGCGCAGGATTTGAGCGGTGCCGATCGATCCAACGCAAAGGGGCGTGTCTTCAAGGGGCCGATCCACATAACGGACCCCAAGACATTCTGGAGACCGTCGCCGTATCTGATTCTCCTCATTCCCTGATTCGGCAGGTTTGGTAACGCCAAAAAGGGGCTCGGCTGCATCGTGCAGCCGAGCCCCTTTTGGTGTTACACTTCTCCCGTCGCAGTCAATCCGCCGCCCATCGAGGAGTTCACTTCGTGCCAGTCCATTTTCCATTCGATGCGTCAATTGCGACCGCGGCAACAATCCCGTCGCGACTCTACACCGATCCGGTTTACCTCGAGCTTGAACAGGAACGGATCTTCGGGCGCACCTGGCAACTGGTGGGACGTGCTGAGCAGGTGTCAGAATCAGGTCAGTTCTTTACGGCGGACGTGGCGGGCGAGGGGATCGTTGTACTGCGGGACGGGGATGAGCTGCGCGGGTTTCACAATGTTTGCCTCCATCGCGCCGGCATGGTTGCAGTGGGGTGCGGCAAGCGCAAGACGCTGCAATGTCACTATCACGGCTGGACGTACAATCTGCAGGGAGAGCTGATTCGCGCCCCTGAAATGGAAGGGGTGGAGCGCTTCTCACTCGGCGACATGCACCTAAAGGCCATTCAGGTAGCACAGTGGGGTCCGCTCGTGTTCGCGAATCTCGATCTCAAGGCGTCGCCGCTCACGGATTTCCTGGAAGATATCCCAGACCGTGCTCGGCACTTTCGCATCGATGAGATGCGCTATGTAATGCGCAGGGAATATGTACTCAACTGCAACTGGAAGGTGTACATCGACAACTATCTCGAGGGGTACCACATTCCAGTGGTGCATCCGGGCCTGCACAAGGAAATCGCGTACGACGAATATCGTGTCGAGCCTCACAGGTACTACTCACTGCAGCACGCGCCGCTACGTCCGGTAGTCGGGAATGGAGAGGGGCGCAATTACCTGCCGTCAGAGCAGCGCAGCTCTGCGGATGATCAGGCTCAGTACTATTGGTTGTTCCCCAACATCATGCTCAACGTCTATTTGGGGCAGATGCAGACCAACTCGATCCTTCCGCTCGGTGTTGATCGGACGCTCACAGTATTTGAATGGTACTCTGCTGAGCCACCCGACGACGTGCAGTCCGACGAAACGTGGAGCCGTCTGCTCAAGTTCAGCGATCAGATCCAGGTCGAGGATATCGAGATCTGCGAGGCGGTGCAGAAAAACCTTAGGTCGCGAGTGTACGATCGTGGTCGCTACTCTGTAAAGCGTGAGAATGGGGTTCACCACTTTCACTCTCTACTCCACGAATTTCTAACGTAGTCGCTAAGTGCGAACGTGCTAGCGTTTGCACGCCGAGATTGCGATGGCGCGCACAGTTGCTGCTGATCGATACGGCCTCGTTGTCGTGCTGTCATCGCTAAGCGCGGCTGAATCGGTCGCGAATTTCACACCGCAAAGACCACTCAGAGCCGCGACACGTGCTTTGCCGCGCGATACCGTAGTCGCATCTGCTCGGCCAGCGACTGCGGAGAATGGTGTGCCCACTTCAAGTCCGTCGGCAGTTCGTGCACCAGGTCGCGTGACGAGGATTTTCCGCAGAGTGTCGTCAGAGAAGGTCAGGCTTACCGTATCCTTACCGATCCCGCGTACCACGATTATGGATTCGCTGTCGAGTCCCACGCGAGCACTGATCACATACACAAAAGACATTACAGGCCGACGCCACTCTCCGACGCGTAACGGACCCACTGCTCCCTGCCTGATAATGGCATGGTCATCGACGATGATCTGCCCCGCGTTGGATGCGAGTTCTGGCGGATCTGGTTGGGGCCGGGTTGCAGCAGCGAGTGCGGATGCGTTCTTCTGTTGCTCTTCGCTCCTGCCACACCCAACAAGGGTTAGCGTGGCGGCGATAACCAGGGAGAACGCTCCGGTCATTGTCGGCTGCAAGATCAGGCGCGTGCTTTCTGCCCACGCTCGGCGCCAAACTGCCGGCCATAGTTGGAAACTGCCCAGACAATAAGCAGGATGATTCCCGCGGTCACATAGTACGTCCGCGCGGTCCCGTTCCATCCGGCGAGCCAGGGAAGTACGATCAGCGCGATTCCGACAACCAACTCGATACCACCGTGAACTCTGAGGGAAACAGGCCTGTGTCCAGTGTCCGGGAATTTTGTGGCCAAAGTGACGATAATGTGGATCGCGGCGAGAGCGTATGAAACCATTGCAGGCCGGCCCGTGAGCCCGAGGAGGATTGGAGCCCCCAGAAAGCAGAGTACGGCGAGCATGTCGAGCGAGCGATGGACGGAGGCTGGCAGAAGTTTCATTTGAATCCCTGGTTTGGACGACTTAACATACCAAATTCACACCTCCCCGGGGCGATCCTGGTTGCTCACCGCCCTTGTGCGGTGTACAGCCAGCCGGCACGTTATTGGTATGACACAGCGATTTGATCTGCGCGCCGCGGCGCGTAAAGCCATGCTCGATAACGGATTTGTCCCGGACGTGCCCGTCGCGGTGACCGCCGAGGTGGCAAGGGCTGTTGAGCCCACAGGCGCGCCAGTCTCAGGTGTCGTTGATTTGCGGCAGCTACCCTGGTCGTCAATCGACAACGATACCTCCAAGGATCTCGATCAACTTGAAGTAGCGGAACGACTGCCGGACGGAACTGTTCGCGTGCGAGTGGCAATCGCAGACGTGGACGGGACCGTGAAGCAGGGCTCCGCGACAGATCAGTTCGCGGGAGTCAACGCAACGTCCGTCTATACCGGCGTCGAAACTTTTCCGATGCTTCCGGAGAGACTCTCGACAGATCTGACGTCACTGAATCCGAACGACGATCGCGCATCGGTGGTTACGGAGTTTGTTGTCGCGGCCGATGGGAGCATAAAATCACACGACGTGTACATGGCGCGTGTTACAAACCACGCGCAACTCGCGTACAACAACGTCGGGGCATGGCTTGACGGAAAGGCGAGCTTGCCAACTTCCGCGACACGGGCGATTCAGGACCAGCTGCATCTTCAGGACACCGTAGCGCAGCTCCTTCGAGACGCGAGGGAAAAAAGCGGAGCCCTCGACATCGATACCATCGAAGCGCAGTCTGTAGTGCGGCCTGATCAATCCGTAGACATAGAACTGGTGCAGAAGACCCGCGCCAGTCAGCTGATCGAAGATTTCATGATCGCTGCGAATGTTGCAATGGCTCAGTTCCTTGACGAGCACGGCTCGCCGACGATTCGTCGAGTTGTCCGTTCGCCGGAACGCTGGGACCGCATTGTCGACCTTGCAGCGAAGCTCGGAACCACGTTGCCGTCAGAAGCGAGTTCGCAGGCGTTGTCGGAATTTCTTGTCGCGAGGCGGAAGGCAGACCCCGATCATTTTGCCGACCTGTCGCTGGCGATCGTGAAACTGATCGGCCCGGGCGAATACGACGCGCACGCAGCGGGACAGCCGGATATCGGCCACTTTGCACTGGCTACCCACGATTACACGCACTCCACGGCGCCGAATCGACGGTACGCGGATCTGATTACGCAGCGGTTGCTGAAGGCGGTTCTCGCAGGTAAGCCTTCGCCATATTCGATGGACGATCTTGCCAAAATTGCCGCTCGATGCACGGACCGGGAGCACGCCGAGCGCAAGGTGGAGCGTCAGGTACGCAAGGTGGCCGCCGCAGTTTCAATGGTTGGTCGAGTCGGAGAGAACTTCGATGCCATTGTCACCGGAGTGAATCAGAGCGGTACGTTTGTACGTGTCATCAATCCGCCAATCGAAGGTCGTGTCATGCGCGGCGAGAACGGGCTGGATGTTGGCGACAAGGTGCGTGTCCAGTTGATCTCGACTGATCCGATGCGGGGTTTCATCGACTTTGCCGCTTCCCAGACACCCCACGCAACCAGCTCGGCGCCCCAGTCTGGCAATCGCCAACAAGCTGCGGTTCGATAGCTACAAAACTACTGTTATCCCTTCATCGCCTGCAATGTCAAATCAAACCAGTTCTCGTGCCAGACTTGCTGTTCGTATCGCGGTTGCATTCCTCGTTGCCACCGCATGCACTGCGACGCATCCGCTAGGTGCGCAATCAACCGCCGCGTCATCCGCCGTCCCGATTCCGCCTCTCAAGGTGTTCGATCCAGCGTACATGGACCCAACGGCGCACGCATGTCGAGACTTTTTCGCGTTCGCGAATGGTGGCTGGCTGAACAAGGACACGATCCCCGCCGCGTTTTCGTCGTCAGGAGTGTCAAAGGACATGAGTGATCGCAACGAGCTCGTTGTGCGCTCCGTTCTTGACGAGGCAATGGCCAACCGGCACAGCGAGCCAGCCAACAGTACGAAAGCAAAACTCGGTACGTTTTACGCAAGCTGCATGGACTCGACACTAGCTGAAAAGCAGGGAGTTCAACCTATCACGGCGCAGCTCGCCGCGATTACAGCGCTCAACTCGAGGTCTGCGCTCGTGTCCGAGATTGGAGCACTGCAACGATCCGGCGTCCGCGTCGTGTTCGATTTTCGGCCGGCCGCGGATCCGAAGGACGCTGGACACTATATCGCGTGGGTTTCACAGGGCGGTCTCGGAATGCCGGATCGCGATTACTACACCAAGACCGATCCGGCCTCTGACTCTTTGCGCAACAAATACGTTGCGCACGTTTCGCGGCTGTTTGTGCTTGCTGGAGAGCCTGCCGCAGAGGCGTCGGCGGACGCACGCCGCGTGATGTCACTCGAGACAGAACTGGCGAAGGCGTCCATGACGCGAGTCGCAATGCGCGACCCGAACGCGACGTACCACAAGACCTCGATGGCGGATCTTGAGCGCATGGCGCCGGGACTGGAGTGGGCTTCGTTTCTGCAATCAGTCGGCGTAACGGTTCCGGTGAACGTATTGAATGTCGAGCAGCCGGCCTTCATCACGCGCGCCAGTGAGCTCGTGAGTACTGCGCCCCTCGATCAATGGCGTGCGTATTTACGCTACCACCTCATCTCCACGGCCGCGCCGTGGCTCAGTTCCGCATTCGCGACGGAAGCTTTTACGTATGGCTCACTTTACAGTGGCGCGAAGGAGATGCTTCCGCGCTGGAAGCGATGCCTTCGCGTCACCGATCGCGAAATTGGCGAAGCGCTCGGTAAAGCATACGTCGACAGAACCTTCCCGCCCGCGGCAAAGGCCGCGGCAAAGCAGTTGGTCGATGACATCCGCAGTTCATTTCACAATCGACTGCTCGCGCTTACATGGATGTCCGACTCCACTCGCAAGTACGCGCTATCAAAGCTCGCCAGTATGAACGAGAAGATCGGGTATCCGGACAACTGGCGGGATTACTCGGCACTCCGGATGACAGACGGCGCTTTCGTACAGAATCTCTTTGCGGCGAACAAGTTCGAATGGAACCGCACTGCGAATCGACCCGGGAAGTCCGTGGACAAGACTGAGTGGGGAATGACTGTCCCCACCGTCAACGCGTATTACGATCCATCGGTGAACGAGATGGTGTTTCCCGCTGGTGCGCTTCTGCCGCAGACGTTCGACGCGACCGGCGACATGGCGTCCAATTACGGCGCGCTCGGCGGGAGCTGGGCGGGTCACGAGTTGACCCACGGATTTGACGATGAAGGCCGCCACTACGACGCCGCTGGCAACCTGCGCGACTGGTGGCAACCCGCGGATACCATTCGCTTCGATCAGCAGGCGCAGCTAATGGTGAATCAGTTCAATGGCTACATCCAGGTGGACACTACGCACGTCAACGGCAAACTCACACTCGGCGAAAACCTCGCTGATTATGGCGGCCTCCTCACCGCATACGACGCGATGGAGCGTGCGCTGAACCGGACTGGCAAGCGCGAGATCATTGACGGATACACGCCGGAACAGCGTTTCTTCATCGCATACGCTCAGACGTGGCGGGAGCACACACGACCACAATCGCTACTCTCTCGTGCGGCTACGGATCCGCATGCACCAGCCGAGTGGCGGACCAACGGGCCGGTATCCAACATGACAACGTTCGCACAGGCGTTCGACTGTAAGCCCGGCGACCCGATGGTGAGACCGCGGGCCCTGGTACCACAGATCTGGTGACGGATCTGTCGTCAATTCTGGCAGCGAATGCCACCCCCTCTGGCGTGATTGGGCACGACACTCCACGTTATCCGGGTGGTCCGCGTATTCTGGTCACGATCCGGGCGCGCCGGTGCGCACGGGGCAGGACTACCCGCCTAACGAGCGGGCTCACCTACAGCTATCGTCAGCATGATTCGTAAGACCCTACTGCTCGGCGCCCTTCTCGCGGCGCCATGCCTCCCGCTGCACGCGCAGTCCTTCCCGACCAACGACCCGATCATCAAGCGGATCTGGGCGATCGGTATGGACAGCACCCACGTTTACCAAATGTCGCAGGCGCTTTTCGATTCTGTCGGACCACGCCTCCAGGGTGGCGACGAGCTGGTCGAGGGTAACAACTGGCTGCTAAGCCAGTACAAGGCGATGGGCATCCCTGCGCATAATGAGCAGTACGGCACGTGGCGCGGCTGGCGTCGCGGCTATTCGCACATTGACCTGATCTCGCCGCGTGTTCGCTCACTCGAAGGTCTCATGGTCGGGTACAGTCCCGGTACTGACAAGCGAGATCTCACCGCGACCACGGTCATTCTGCCGCGATTTGCTGACAGCACTGAGTTTGTGAAATGGCTCCCCACCGCGCGCGGCAAGTTCATTCTTGTCTCCGCACCCCAGCCAACGTGCCGGCCGCGTGCGGATTGGGCCACGAACGCCACTCCTGAATCAAGGGCTCGCATGGACAGCCTGCGAACGGCGGTCGCTGCAGAGTGGGGCGGACGCAACGTCCGTGGAACTGGTTACAGCCTGGCTTTGGCTGGAGGTGAGCTTGCCATGCGACTCGAAGAAGGCGGCGTGGCTGGCGTGATTACTTCCTGGCCAACGGATGCGCTTGGAACATACCGTGTTTTCGAGACTTACAACACGAAGGCTCCGACTGTCGCGCTGAGCTGCGAAGATTATGGCTTGGTATTCCGCCTCACGGAGAACAATCAGAGCCCCAAGATCCGTATGAACCTTGATGCGCAACTCCTCGGTGAGCGCCCGGTGTTCAACACGATCGCCGAGATCAAGGGAACGGAGAAGCCGGACGAGTATGTCATGTTGTCCGCGCACTTCGATTCGTGGGACGGATCATCTGGCGCGACCGACAACGGGACCGGAACCATCACGATGCTCGAAGCGATGCGGATCCTCAAGGAGGTCTACCCACACCCCAAGCGTACAATTCTTGTCGGTCATTGGAGCGGCGAGGAGGAAGGCGAAGTCGGTTCCAAGGCATTTACCGAGGACCACCCCGAAGTCCTCAAGGGTCTTCAGGCGCTGTTCAATCAGGATAACGGCACCGGCCGCATCGTCCGCATGGGCGGGGGCGGTCTACCGAACGCCGCGGTGCACATCCAGGAGTGGCTCTCCAAACTCCCGACAGTATTTCAGGAGCAGGTGAAGTTCAGTGGCCCAGGATTCCCGGCTGGCGGCGGCAGTGACGACTTCTCCTTCGGATGCAACGGACTTCCGGCCTTTGGCCTGGGCGCCCTGGGTTGGGATTATGGCGACTATACGTGGCACACCAACCGCGACACCTACGACAAGATCGTATTTGATGACCTCAAGTCCAACGCGACGCTCACGGCCATGCTGGCCTACCTGGCCTCGGAAGATCCAACAATGATCACACGCGAGCGCGTCGATCTGGTCGCCGAAGCGGCCAAGATGGCACAGGCGAACCCTGCGGCGGCAGCGGGTGCTGGCCGTCGCTTCCGCGGGCCGACCACGTGGCCCGCTTGCGAAAAGGCGCCTCGTACCACAAAGGCACGTCTGAAGTAGTGATTGAGTAGGCCGAAAGTCAAAGAAAAAGGAGACACCGAACGCGAGTTCGGTGTCTCCTTTTCTATTCGTCCACGCCGACCGCTTGAGTTAGCCGACTTCGTCGTGCGATTCGGGGTGCGGCTGAGCGGGACCATTGATCAAAGCGAGCAACGCAGGGTCGCTGAGCTCCCGCCAGCCGGCGGGAAAAGTCCAGAACCGACGAATAATCATCTCGTTTAGCGCGATCAGAGACCTGCGAGGGAGCGTCCCGTCCCCTTCAGCCATCTCCATCTCCCGCACGCGCCACCTTTTCCCTTGATCGTCCGCGATGTCGCGTGATGCGCCCTGTCGATCAATTGTCGTCACTAGAGTAAGCACACGTTGCGGAAAGGAGTGGTGGAAATGGTCACGAGGTGGGTATGAGGCACGGCTACGGTCGCCCCGCGCCTAGAAATGCCGGAACAATACGCAATTCGTCGCACCGCGAAATGTGAGCCACATTAACAGAAATTGTCGCGAAACTCCCACCATTCGAATATCGCGGTGCCGAGCGCGTTACTTAACTCATGGCGGCGGAGTAAGCCGGTGCAATCCGGAGCAAGCGGGGACTTGAACATTCGTTCGAAAACGTAACGCATCATGTATTGGCTAGTTTACCTTCATGATCGCATTTCTTGGTACAGGACTGATGGGAAGCGGCTTTGTCAGCGCAATGATTGCCCGGGGCCAAAGCGTGACGGTGTGGAATCGAACCGTGTCGCGCACCACGGATCTTGCCGCTCAAGGTGCCAGAGTGGCCGCTACTCCCGTCGATGCGGTACGTGGCGCAAGCCGCGTTCACCTGGCGCTGTTTGACGATGAAGCGGTGGACGATGTATTGGACCAGCTACTTCCCGGTCTGGAAGCGGGAGCGGTGATACTGGACCATTCGACGACAGCAGTTCAGACGACAGCAGCGCGCGCGAAGCGGCTCGAGCAGCGAGGGGTGAAATTTTTGCACGCGCCGGTTTTCATGGGCCCAGCCAACGCTCGTTCGGCCACGGGATCCATGCTCGTCGCGGGTCCCAAGGAAATTTTTGACGTAGTTCGCGTCCATCTTGAAGCGATGACAGGAAAGGTGCGGTTTCTCGGGGAGCGCGCCGATCTCGCAGCCGGTTACAAGCTGTTCGGCAACATGTTCTTGATGTTTGTCGTAGCGGGAATGGCCGACGTGATAACGTTCGCGCGCGAGATCGGTATCGAACCACTTGATGCGCTGACGGTTTTTGAGGATTTCAATCCTGTGACGCAGATCTCGGTGCGCGGGCAGCGGATGGCGTTGAAAGAATTTTCGCCTGCCGCGTTCGAGCTTTCTGCGGCACGCAAGGACTTGAGGCTGATGATCGGCAGTGCAGCTGCGGCGGGTGGCACGCTTCACTTCGTACCACCGATTGCACAACGCTTCGACGCGATTATTGCCGCAGGGTATGGCAACGATGATCTCGCCGCCGTAGCGGCAGAAGTTCCCTGAACGCACAGACACCATAGATAATGGCACAGCTGAACTCATTCGATGTAACCACAGGTGTCGACATGCAGGAAGTCGACAACGCCGTCAACCAATCCCAGAAGGAGATTGGCCAGCGCTACGATTTCAAGGGATCCAAGTCGACGATTGAATTCAAGCGCGCCGAAGAAATGCTGTCGCTCGTTGCTGATAGCGAGTATCAGATGAAGGCGCTGACGGATGTCCTGTGGAGCAAGCTTGTAAAGCGGGGCGTACCCGTACGGAACCTCGACATCGGCGATGTGAAACCGGCCGGCGGCGACACCGTTCACTGTGATATCAAGCTCAAGACATCACTCGACAGCGACACGGCCAAGAAAGTCGCAGCCGCCATCAAGGAAGCGAAAATCCCCAAGGTGCAGGCCGCAATTCAGGCAGATCAGGTTCGGATCAGCTCGCCTTCGCGCGATGATCTTCAGACAGCTATGTCGCTCCTTCGTGCCGGCGACTTCGGCGTCGAATTGCAGTTCGGCAACTACCGATAGCTGGACGAACGGTTGGCCGAGATCCCGGAGTCTGTTGTCATCCGTCTCGCAACAGTCTCGGACGCCGAAACGCTTGCTCGTTTTGCCGAGCAAATTTTTAGAGACACCTTCGGTCCGGACAACCGGGCTGAAGACATGAATCTTTATGTCGCCGGAGCGTTCGGGCCCGCGTATCAACGGGCGGACATAACCGACCCGGCGGGAGTTGTCTTCGTCGCCGAGTCACGTGGGTCGATTGTGGGATATGCGCAGGTAATTCGGGATCGTGGGCGTGATGACATTGACGCGATCTCGCCCGTTGAGTTGAAGCGGTTCTACGTGGCGAGGGCGTTCCACGGCGTTGGAGTGGCGCAACGTCTGATGGATCGAGCGCTGGCACACGCGGCGGAATGTTGTGCGGATGTGATATGGCTCGCGGTTTTTGAGAACAATCCGCGAGCCATATCGTTTTATCGGAAATCAGGTTTTGTGGAAACGGCGACTCAGTTGTTCCAGCTGGGGAGCGACCCGCAGACTGATATCGTAATGCGTCGCGAGGTCGCTAGCTGACTCGACGTGGCGTCAGTCGCACGCCGGTGCACCCTCGAACACAGCCGGAGAGACGGGCGCAATACCGACGAATACCGCGCAGGTATGCCCCGGGACATTCGCATGCGTTGCGGTTGCGCTCCAGCCCGTAGTACCGGTCGCTGTTGCGGTGATCGACACGTTCATGGACGGCCCGAACGTGTTTGCGGAGTCCGTAGTCGATGTGTAGGTATGGGAGAAGTAGCTGCCGGAATTCGTTGAAGCGAACGCCTCTTCGGAGATCTCGAGGTTCTTGAGATCGGTCTTTACCGTCGCGAGGTAGGCTTTTTCCTTGACGCTGCTGTAACGGGGAATGGCCATCGCGGCGAGAATTCCGATTATCACTATGACGATCAGCAGTTCGATGAGCGTGAAGCCTCTTGATCCGCGCATATGCAGTAGACCCCGTAAACAAGTTTCTCCTACGTACGCGAGTTGTCGCGTGCCGGTGAGGTCTGGCAACGCTCGCGCCATGCAGGACGGCTTGGGCTAAGTCGTTATTATATAAGGACTTAGCATCCGGGATATAGCAGTCTTACAACAATATCGCGTTGTAATCCGCAAGCACTGTGGCGTTTCGCAGCGCTTCTTACCGCCTGGAATCAGTCGGTGCTGGCGACCTTGACTGGCCGTACAGCGCGGCCATCGCGGATCTGGTCGGACGGATTGAGGGCCACTACCGCCCCCTCATCAACACCAGAGAGAATTTCGACCGTCGCGCCATAGTCGCGTCCGACGGCGACCTTGTGATAGTGCGCGATGTTGTGATCATCGATCACGACGACCTGGGTACCCGCCGAATTCACGAGCAGGGCGTTCGCCGGAATGACAATAGCGGGCTGCATGGCCGAAGTCGCGAGCGCGACCTGCACAAAACTGCCGCTCAGGAGCGACCGATCGCTATTCGCTACATCGACCTCAACGAGGAGAGTGCGTGTCGATGGATCGAGCGCATCTGAGGTACGGACAACGCGACCGGTGTACGGTGCATGAGTTTGGCCCGACAGCGAGACAGTCGCCTCCTGGCCCACGTGTATAGCCGTGACGAGCGACTGAGGGACGTTGACGTAGACGCGCATGGTGTCCGTCTGCGAGACACGAAACAGCCCGGCGCCGCCCGTGCCCGCACCGCTTGTCCCCGGGCTGACGAGCGCCCCGACGTCAACGTTCCGCGCGGTCACCAAGCCAGCAAACGGTGCAACGACACGACTAAATCCCTGCAGGCTTGTCATCCTCTGCACGTTGGCATGCTGCGCGTTTACTGTCGCGAGGCTGGCTTCATACGCAGCGGTTTTCTGATCAAGTTCCTGCTGGCTTACGGCACTGTCGCGCGCCAGCGACTTCCAGCGATCGAGGTCGTTCTTCGCAAGCGCGAGACTGGCTCCGGCCTGTTTCAGCTGCGCCTCTGCCTCCTGCACCTGCTGGTCGACCTCAGGCGCTTCGATAGTTGCGAGCACCTGTCCCGCTTTTACGTGCGCGCCGATGTCGGCATACCACTGGCGAACGTAACCCGCCGAACGGGCGTAGACGACAGCCTCGTGGAGCGGTTGCAACGTTCCGGGAAGATTCAGAGGTTGGCTCTTGGAACGAACCGCAGTCGAAACAGATGTAGAGACCATCGTGTCCGATGCAGCGCTTACCTCAGCGGCGAGTGAACGCTGCTGAGTGATGCGCGGGACAATCCCGATCGCGAGAAGAACGGCCACGACGGCGATGAATATGATGATTCCCGCTCGAGAGCGACGACGAGTTGGCGGAGGCTGTGTCATGGGTTCAACAATTCATCGTGAATGCGGCCGGGTGGGCGAGTACGCAGAACGCTGTATACGACGGGAACGAGGATCAGTGTAGCGATAGTAGCGATGATCAGACCACCGATTACCGCTCTGCCAAGCGGCGCATTCTGTTCGCCGCCTTCGCCGAGCCCGAGCGCCATCGGGAGCATGCCGATGATCATGGCGAGCGCGGTCATGAGAACAGGCCTGAGCCGCGTCTTGCCAGCATCAAGTGCTGCCGAAACAGCATCCAGCCCATCTCCACGTCGCGCGTTGGCGAATGTTACAACGAGGATGCTGTTCGCGGTGGCAACTCCCATGGCCATGACAGAGCCCATCAAGGACGGGACGCTGAATGCGGTGTGCGTGACGAACAGCATCCAGACGATTCCCACGAGCGCCGCAGGCAGCGCCATGATGATGATGAATGGGTCCAGCCAGGACTGAAAGTTCACGACCATGAGGAAGTAGACAAGCAGGATTGCGAACGCGAGCCCGAATCCCAGGCCTTTAAACGCATCGCGCATGCTCTCGACTTGCCCGCGCATCACTATCGTTGTGCCGAGTGGTAGGGTTTTCTGAACGTTTTTGACAATCCGATCAATGTCGTGAGCGACGCCGCCGAGATCACGTCCATCGGTTCCGGCGTAGACATCGTAAACGCGCTGAATATTGTAGTGATCGACGACTGCGAGCGATGTGCGCCGGGACGCTGTGGCGAGGTTGCCGAGCAGTTGGGGCGTAACCCCAGGTGCCATGACCGGCGTCGACTCCAGGTCGTTGAGCGAATTGAAGCGATATTCCGGCGTTTGAACTGCCACAGAATACGAAACGCCGTTCTGCGGATTCAGAAAGTAGTTCGGAGCGGTCTGACCGCTGGAACTGAGCGAAATGAGAAGGCTCTGTGCTACGTCACGTTGGGTGAGCCCGAGCTGAGACGCGCGAGTCCGATCAACGGAGAAATACAGCTCCGGCGCATCCATCACCTGTTGCTGCCGGACGTCGACAGCGCCGGGGACCTTCCGCATCGAGTCGGCAAGGATTGTCGCGATCTTGAATCCGTCTTCACCCTTGCCCGGGACGACCTGAACATCGATCGCAGCGGGGAGGCCGAGGTTGAGTATGCGATTGACGATGTCGGCCGGCTGGAACGAGAAGACAACGCCGGGAAATTTCGTTCTGAAATCCGAGCGGAGCTCCCGCATGTATTCCTCAGTGGACCGCGAGTGATTGTCCTTGAGTGACACGAGGAGCTCAGCGTCAGCCGGGCTGATTGTCGCGTTGTCGCCGGTCGACAGATTGATACTGCTGACAGGAACTCCAACGTTTGAGAGAATGACACTAAGTTCCGATGCAGGGATATCTTCGTGGATGGCATGCTCCACTTGCGCGATGATGGCGTCCGTTTCTTCGAGTCGTGTTCCGGCCGCAGCACGGACGTGTATCCGAAACTGTCCGGCATCGACCGTTGGGAAAAAGTCCTGTCCGACGAACGGAATCATGATGAGCGACGTGATCACCGCAGCGATCGCGCCGATCGCAACCTTGCGACGGTGTACAAGGGCTGATGATAGCGCCGCCGTGTACGAGTTGCGCAGGCGATCAAAGTGCTTTTCGAACCATCTATTGACCTGCCAGAAAATATCCGATACCGCAGCGCCGCTTTGGTGTGACGCGTACATGCTCACTTCGGCCGGAAGCAGATAGTGAACCATGAGTGGGACTAGCGTGCGCGACAGGACGTACGACGCCAGCATCGCGAATATCACAGCCATCGCCAGCGGCTTGAATAGCGCTCCAGTCACGCCACCGAGGAAGAACACGGGCGTAAAGACGATGCAGATTGCCAGAGTTGAAACAAACGCCGGGACAGCAATCTCGTCAGCGCCGTCCAGTATCGCCTGCATGAGCGATTTGCCCATCGCGAGATTTCTGTGAATACTCTCGATTGTCACTGTCGCGTCGTCAACGAGTATTCCGACAGCGAGTGCAAAGCCGCCGAGCGTCATGATGTTGAGACTTTGTCCGAGCGCAGACAGGCAGATTATCGATACCAGGATCGAGAGTGGTATCGAGGTCGCGACGACCAGCGTGCTCCGCCAGCTTCCAAGGAAGAGAAGGATCATCGCCGCGGTGAGCAGCGCTGCGATCAACGCCTCTCGTAGAACTCCATGAAGCGAAGCGCGAACGTAAAGCGACTCATCCAGCAGCAAGTTGAGCGACACGCCACTCGGAAGCGCCGCCTCTACGGCCGGGAGAGCTGCCTTGATCTTGGCGACCACATCAAGCGTTGAGGCATTGCCGGTTTTTAAGACACTCTGATACACGCCGCGGTGTCCATTTTCCCGGACCAGATTCGTCTGAACGGCGTACCCGTCGCGCACCTGTGCGACGTCACGGATGTATATGGTCGTTCCGTGGACTGTCTTTATGGGGAGGTCGTTCAGCATCGATACGACGTCCGGACTGGAGTTCAGCCCCACGTAATATTCCCGGTCCCCTAGCTTCGCGGTTCCCGAAGGCAGGATGAGATTCTGCACGTTGATCGCGTTGCTGACGTCGGACGGAGATACATCCCTGGCGTAAAGCGCTTGAGGGTTGAGATCCACCATGATCTGGCGCGCCTTGCCGCCGTATGGGGCGGGGAGTGACGTACCCTGCACGGTGGCCAGCTTGATTCGCACCGTGTTCGTAGTCAGATCGTATAGTTGCGTCTCTGACAGCGTCTTGCTGTCCACGCCGATCTGCAGCACCGGTACATCGGTCGCGTTGAACTCGAGAATGATCGGCGGTTGTATCCCAGGAGGCAGTCGCTTCGTCGCGGTCTGCGATGCCGATGTTATCTCCGCGACGGCGGTGGGAATATTGGCACCAGGCTGGAAATAGATCTTGATCAGCCCAACGCCGTTGATCGACTGAGATTCCATGTGCTCAATCCCGCCAACGGTCGCGCTATAATATCGTTCGGCGCTCGTAACTATTCGGCGTTCGATTTCCTCTGGCGGCATTCCGGAGTACTGCCACACGACAGTCACCAGAGGAATGTCGATTTCAGGAAAGATGTCGGTGCGCATCCTCAGCGCCGCGACAACTCCGAAGAGCGCGATCAAAATCGAAACGACCACAAAGGTGTATGGTCGGCGTAGTGCAAGTTTTACAATCCACATCTATTGCAATTCCCTGCCAAGCACGCGTTCCAGCATTGCGCGCGCTATCTGGTAGTCATACCGCGCCTGTACAAGTGCCGTTGCTGCCTGGGTGAGATTGAGCTGAGACGTGACCTCGTCAAGGAAGGTCGACGCGCCGGCGCGGTATCGAAGCTCCTGAACTCTCAGATCTTCCTGTGCCGCAGCGACGGCTTCGCGGGCAAATCCTATTCTCTGTGCTGCAACTGTCGCCGCGTCGTAAGCACGAACGGCGTCTGCACGAATTCCGCGCTGTGTATCCAGCTGGATGGAGCGCGCGGCATCCGCGTTCGCTTCCGCGCGTGTCAAAGCGGCCTCTCGCTGGAAGCCGTTGAACAATGGATACGAGACGCCCATCTGTAGCGTCCAGCCGCCAACCGGATGCGGATTTACGGATCGCTGGTCCAGCCAGCCGTAACCGCCGCTGGCGAGTACGGTAGGGAGATATTGTGCCTTCGCGGCCCCAATCGCCGCGTCTGCGGCCTGAGCGTTGGCTGCAGCGGCGCGAGCAATCGGTGCGCCATTCACGGCGCTCGCGACTAGCGACTCGCGGGAGATCTGCAGCGGGATCGACACATCGTCTGCGACTGGCGCTGCGCCAACCGGAGAATCACTTCCGATTGTACGAGCCAACTCGAACTCACTGGCTGTGCGATTTGCGCCGGCACTCGCAAGGGCGTCGTGTGCCGAAGCCAGTGCGACTTGCGCTCGGAGTACGTCGGAGCGAGTTGTCGTACCTGCGCGAAGTCTGCTTTCCGCGTCACGCATCGCGCGTTCGGCTTGTGCTACCTGCGCCGAGGCAACTTCAACCAGGTCACCCGCGCGAAGCACATCGAAGTACGTCTCTTTGGTTGCGAGGCGAGTGTCGTATTCTGCCGCCACGAGACCGGCATCCGCCGCATTCAGAAGTGCATCCGCATTCCGGCGGTCGGCTCCGCGCCGCCCGCCGGTGAAGACAGGAAGTGCGACAGACACACCTGATCCGAACACGTCGTCCAACGGTCGCGAGCTCGACGCTACGGGTATCCCGTTGGTGACGGCATTCGATCCCTGAACGATCGTTCCACGCCCTCCACTGGAGGCAACGCCGAGGGACGGGAGGTACTCACCTGTGGCAATCCGGCGGCCTGCTCGAGCCGACTGGAGGGTTGCCTGTCCTGCTGCCAGTTCCGGGCTGGCGCGTGTCGCCATGGCCAGCGCTTCGGCAAGCGTAACTGTGCGGACCGAATCGGGAGCGCTCTGAGCGTGCCCTAGCGCTGGAAGGATCAGGACCGCGCACAGGAGGACGCACGGTCGGCGGGAGAATGGAACGGGAATGGTCGGGGGGAGCTAGGAAGCGTGTGGCTTGTTTCGGGGGACGGAAGACCAGGACTTCAGCCTGCCACCCATCAAAACAACATACGAGTGCGAGGGGTGTCTTGTTGCATTATCCGAGTTCTTGCGGCACCCGAACGTGTCAAACCCGCGGTGGCGCCGCGGGCCCCGAAGCGCTAAGCTAAGCGATCCATGAAGTGCAGTCCTAAATGAGCATACTTTTGATGACCGGCCTGGTCGCGATTGGTTCATTCGCGGCAGGTATGCTCGGCGCACTCACGGGACTGGGCGGGGGCATGATTATCGTGCCGATGCTCACGCTCGCGTTCGGCGTGGACATTCGGTACGCGATCGGCGCCTCGCTGGTTTCCGTGATCGCGACGTCGTCCGGCGCGGCGGCGGCGTATGTTCGGGAAGGATACACCAACATCCGTATTGGGATGTTCCTTGAGGTGGCAACAACGGTTGGTGCAATCGGTGGGGCGTTCATAGCGGGGATGATATCCACCAGCGCCATCGCTGTGATATTCTCGCTGGTCTTGGCGTATTCAGCGTTTCGCTCGCTGCGCCCACGCGCCGAACATTCTATTGATGGGCCGCCGGACAAGTGGGCGACGAAGCTGCGGATGGATGGTACGTACCCCACTGCAGAGGGGAAGCAGGCGTACACGGTGCACAACGTGCCTACCGGCTTCTCCTTGATGTTTGCAGCCGGAATATTGTCTGGTCTGTTGGGCATCGGTTCTGGCGCAGTGAAGGTTCTCGCAATGGATCAGGCCATGCGCCTGCCGTTCAAGGTCTCAACGACCACGAGCAATTTCATGATCGGCGTTACGGCCGCAGCGAGCGCGGGGGTGTACCTGCATCGTGGATACATCGACCCGGTTATCGCCTTTCCGGTGATGTTGGGTGTGCTTGCTGGCGCGCTGACGGGTGCGAGAGTGCTCGCGGGAGCAAAGGTTCCAGCACTCCGCGCAATATTCACTGCGGTGATTGTCTTCCTGGCAATCGAGATGGCTTACAAGGGATTGCGGGGTGGCATTTGAGCAATCCATTGTGGCGAACGGGACGCTGGAGCGATGAACACGTTGAGTTGTTCATTGGCAATCTGCTTCGCTGGGGCGTAATTGTTGCCGCGTCTGTTACCGCAGTTGGTGGCATCCTGTTTCTGTCGCTGCACGGTGGTGGCATCGCTGATTACCGGGTGTTCCACGGGCAGCCCGATGCACTGAAAAGTGTGACCGAGGTAGCGCGAAGCGCGGTTCACCTGAATCCAGAAGGGTTGATACAGCTCGGGATCCTCCTCCTTATCGCGACTCCGATTGCTCGGGTGGCGCTGTCGCTACTCGCTTTCTTCAAGCAGCACGACCACGTCTATGTGGTAGTCACGGCGATTGTGCTTGGAGTACTGCTTTACAGTTTCGTCGGCGTCGGAGCATAACCGGCGTCACTCAGTTCGCATCTTCCTCACAGGACTCCCATGCTCGTGTCTGTCCTTGCTCTTGCGTCGCTGCTGGCTGTTGGCTCGCCGGCGCCGAAGCATGTTGTCGCCGCCGCCGCGGTCGCGCCGACGATTCATTACACAATCTCGATGTCCGATCCGGATTCGCACCTGTACACCGTCACGATTGACGTTGACAATGTGAAGAGTGCGGTTCTCAAGCTTCAGATGCCGGTCTGGTCGCCAGGTCGATATGCGCGTATGGATTTCGCGAAGAACGTGCAGGACTTTACGGTGACGGATGGCAACGCGAAGGCGTTGAAGTGGGATCGTGAAAACGGCGCTTTATGGCGAGTGTATCCGGCTGGTGCGCGACGCATCGTAGCACATTATCGTGTTTTCGGAGACGATCTCTCGGGTACCTTCAGTGTTCTGGACTCGCTTCACGCAAACTGGAACGGCGGATCCGTTTTCATGTACGTCGAGGGTCGCAAGCCGTCCGCTGTCACGCTTCACATAGACCCGCCGGCGGGATGGCACATCATCAACGGTGATACGCAGCAACTCGATCAGGCTGACTATACGTTCGAGAACTACGATCGCCTCATCGACACCCCGACAGAAGTGGCGCCCAGCTTCATGGTCGACTCTTTCACTGTCGACAACCGATTGTACCGCACGGTTGTGCATCACAACGGACCAACAACGCCTGAGGAACGCGCGCGCTTCGTCGCTTCGGTGCGGAAAATTGTTGAAGCCCACAATCGCGTGATCGGGCCGCCCCCGCTGCGCATGTACACCTTTCTATTCCACATCGGATTCCCGGGCGGAGATGGCATGGAGCACCTGTACTCCACGCAGATCATCGATCGCCAGCCATGGGTGGACACTGCCTCCGTCCTGGCTGGGGTTGGGACGGCCGCACACGAGTACTTTCACGTTTGGAATGTGAAGCGGATTCGGCCAATGGCTCTTGGACCGTTTGACTATACCCGCGAGCAGTATCAACCCAGCCTCTGGGTAGCCGAGGGCTGGACGCAGTATTATGGGGAAATGGCGACGTCGCGCGCGCAGCTTGGCCTGACAGCCAGCACTTACGCAATGATTGCTGGCATCGTGCAGGCCAATCTTACCGCCCCGGGCCGCAAGGAAGTATCCGCGCGTATGGCGTCGTTCGAAGCGCCGTTCTTCGATGGCGCGCCTCGGGCGCAGAAGACGAACGCGTCACAGACGTTCTTCAGCTACTACTCCAAGGGCGCGGGAATCGCGCTTGCGCTGGACCTGATGATTCGGAATCAGACAGACAATGTGCGTTCTCTCGATGACGCCCTGAGGAATCTCAAGAAGCTCTCCTGGGACAAACCAAATGCCTCCTATTATCTCCAGGGTCGCGGATACACCGAGACAGACGTCGAGCACGCCGTCTCCCAGGCTATGGGGAAGGACATGCACTCCTGGTTCGAACAGTACGTCGGCGGGACCAAGGACATCGATTTCGATCAAGTCCTCGGCTATGCCGGCCTCAAACTGGATCGAAGTGGCTCGCGCTGGTCGGTCGCGGAGGCGCCAGACGCCTCGTCGCGACAGGTCGCGATACGCAACGTCTGGCTGGCTGACTCACACGAATAATGCCGAGCGGGGAACGAGTGACACGCAACGGCCAGTAATCGTCATAGATCAATCCTCCAAAGCTCGATAATGAATCCCCGCTCCTCCTCGTCTTCACGCTCCTGGCGCTCGGCGCTCGTCGTCGCTTGCCTCGCGGGCACCGTCATTGTGTGCGGGATCCTTGCAACCGAGGTGCGCGAAGCCAATGCCGCCCTCTATGCAGCGTCGAGCCGCACAATGGGAGATTACGCCACGGCCGCAGGTCGCGTCCTCGGAACTGAGGCAATTCGTCGCGATATGGAGTTCCGCACGCGGCTGTTCGGCCCGCTGATGGGAACGGTGTTCGTGGACGGCTCTGTCCCGTCGCTATCGAGCTTCGCGCAACGAGCGGAGTCACTGTACAAGGCTGCGTCGTTCGCCCCGGACCCAAATCGCGGATATCTGAGGGTCGAGATCGACACGAGAAAGTGGGAAGGGGTCATGGCGATGGCCGACACGGCCAGGGCGAATCTCGTGATCGACGCCACCATCGCGCGCCTGAATGGGATACCCCAGTCATCCATACTGAAACTCCCGGGTGCCACGGGCGCGATCATCTTCACCAGTCGGGCCGCAGCTGGTTCCGACGGAAAGCGCTACGCCTACGCGATCACGCAAACTCGCGCATCCAACTTCAGGCACGCGATGCAGGAAACGATGCAGAGTGTTCCACTTCTCCCGCCGTCGTTTGCGGGGACGGCGTGGAACATGAATTTGCCTGCGGCGGCGGGTATCCCGGCGAACGACTCGTTGATCGGCGTGCGCATATCCGCAGCGGATGGCGCGCTGCTTTACGCATCACCGAACTGGTATGGTGGCCCCTACCGAGGGAGTTACAAGTTCCAGACTGGTCCCGATGGGTTCACCGTAGAAACCGTGCTGCGTCCGAGCCTCGCCGCGCTGCTCGTGCCCGCGGTGGTGCGGGCCGCTGGTAGATCCGTCTATATCGGACTTGGTCTTGTAGGATTCTTCCTGCTCGCCGTTTCGCTAATCGCTTTCTGGGGTGAGATGTCACACCAGTCATCCGAGCGTGCTCGTCACATCGAACAGCTGACAACCGGGCTCAGGCACGAACTCAACAACGCGCTTGCGAGTGTGATGCTTGAGGCCCAGATGCTCGCCGCATCCGACGACGCGTCAACGGATTCGCGCTACGCCGGCGCTTCGATTGCCGAACAGGCCGAGCGTATGCGCAAGGTGTTGCGTCGCCTCGATCACGTGGACCACTTGCCCGTCGTGAGCTACTTCGAAGGCAAGTCGATGGTCAATCTCGCCGAGGAACGGCCGACAGATACTGCGCGAGCCAGCTAGCTTTTTTCGCGGCGGCGCGCGGACATCCCAGGTCGCTATTCTCCGCGGCGTTTGGCGCGGGTAGTGGGAATTTGCGAAAGCGGATCTTCAGGCCATACGTGTTTGGGGTATCGACCCCTGAGTTCCTTCCTTACCTCGACGTAGCTCCCCTTCCAGAATCCGGCTATATCCTGCGTGACCTGCACGGGTCTTCGTGCGGGTGACAGCAGGTGTAGCGTCAGCGGTACGCGGTTGTCGTCGATCGCGGGCTGTGTGCGAACACCGAACATTTCTTGAAGCCTGATAGCGACGCTGGGATTGCGACTGTCGCCGTATTCGATCTGGATTCGCGAACCAGTGGGTGCTACGTAATGTGTCGGCGCCAGCCTGTCGAGGTTTGTGCGTTGCTGCCAATCCAGCATCGCGTGCACCGCTTCATCAAGCGGTTTCGCGATGTCTCGCAATGACGTACGCCCGCCGAGAACAGGCTCCAACCACTCATCCAGAGTGCTCATCAGTGAATGGTCTGACAAATCCGGCCACTCTGAGTGGCGCGAATGAAGAAACGTGACGCGCTGCCGAATCTTGAGTGCCGTCTCGCTCCAAGGCAGCGCATCAAGCCCCTCGCGCCGCACAACGTCGGTTAGAATTTGCGCGGCGATAATTGCGTCGGGGACGCCGAGAGCAGACTCTCTAATTACAATCGCCCCAAGACGAGTTTGTGTACTGGCCTTCACGCTTCGCGTGCGCTCGTTCCATTCGACCTGCTCGTCTACCTCGAACTGATTGGTAAAATTTGCTTCGACCTCGTCCGGTGTGAGCGAAGCGCCAAGAAATATTCGTGCGGAACGCGCATCACCGTCGAGGTCCGCCGCAACTATGTACTCTGCGGCGGAGAGACCCTGAGGATGGGTGAGCGCCGCGCCGCGCCCGTTCCGGAGCAGGAAGCGACCATCCGCGGATCCTCCGCGCGACTGGCCGATCCGGTCCGGATACGCGAAGCCCAACACAACTCCGGCGCTGGTCGCGTTTTCAGTATTGCCACCTGGCGATACTCCAAGGCTCTGCCGTAACTGTCTGCTCTCCGCAGCCACTCGGCGCACGGCCGCTGTGTCGATGCCAGGATCGCTGTTCGATATCCGCGAAACAGTTCGCAGTGCCTCCAATCGGATTTCGATGTCCGCGTCCGCGGGACCAGAAGCGCCGCGTACAAAGTCTCGATCTTCCAGGATCGCGGCCACATCGCACGCGATTTTCTCTGCACCGATTCTCCGCGATGAGATGAGCATGTGGGCGAGTCGCGGGTGGAGTGGAAGTCTCGCCATCTCCGTGCCGTGACCGGTTATGGATCCCTCCGCATTCAATGCACCCAGCAGCGTCAGCAATTGGCTTGCCTGCGCCATTGCCGCAATGGGCGGAACGTCCAGCCATCGTAGTTCTTTCGGTTCTCTAATTCCCGCCGCGGCCAGTTGCAGCGCGAGCGGTGCAAGATCGGCCTGCAGGATCTCGGGTGCGGAGTGCTCAATGAGGTGCAGCTGTTCCTGCTCCGGCCAGAGACGGTAGCTCTTGCCGGGCCCCGTCCGGCCTGCGCGACCCGCGCGCTGGTCTGCGGACGAGCGTGATATCCGCACCGTCTCAAGCCGTGTCATACCGCTCCTTGGCGAGAACCGTGGCGCGCGCGCGAGTCCACTGTCGATCACCACGCCGATGCCTTCTATCGTGAGGCTCGTCTCCGAAATTGGCGTCGAGAGCACGACCTTGCGGACACCGTCTGGCGCGCGTGCCACCGCCGCGTCTTGCGACTCCTGTGACATGTCCCCGTACAGTCGTTCCACTCTTACATCAGAGGGCGTGCGTCCATCCAGTAGTGAAGCGACGCGTCGGATCTCACGACCTCCCGGAAGAAATACGAGAATGTCGCCGGGATCTTCACGAAGCGCGCGAAGCACGGTCGCCGCGACGGCCTCAGGGATTGCTCGTGTATCGGGCCGAGGAGAATAGACAACTTCGACCGGGAAGGTTCGGCCGGAACTGGTAATGACAGGCGCTTCAATCACGCTTGCGACTCTCTGATCATCGAGTGTTGCAGACATGACAATGATTTTTAGATCCGGCCTGACGAGCGACCGGGAGTAAAGTGCGAGTGCCAGACCGGTGTCGGCGTGGACGCTGCGTTCATGAAACTCATCGAAGATGATAGCCCCGACGCCGTCCAGAGTTGGGTCGCTCAGTAGCATGCGAATGAGCACACCTTCGGTGACGACTTCAATGCGTGTTCGGGAACTCACGCGTGTGTCGCGATGGACTCGGTACCCCACAGTCTCGCCCGCGACTTCGCCCAGGAGATGCGCCATCCTATGCGTGACGGCGCGAGCCGCAAGCCGCCGCGGTTCCAACATGATGATTCGGTTGTTCCCGAGCCACGGCTCGTGGAGCAATGCCAGCGGCACGTGTGTTGTCTTGCCAGCGCCCGGCGGAGCCTGCAACACGACACTGCCAGTCGTGCGCAGGGCCGCGCGGATGCCGGGAAGCGCCTCATCGACAGGGAGGCCGGTTGCCCATGGCATCGAAGGCGCTTCACGATTGATCGGTGTCATCGGTAACGGAACTTAGTGTGGTTCACGCGCCGAGCCATTCGTTCGTATATTCGACGGGAGTCACATCCGGCCGCCCCATAACTGTTGTGAGGATAAATGCGATTCAATCTCCTACTCGCGTCGCTCGGCGGCGTTCTGGCTCTCCCGATGGTAGCGGCCGCTCCGCCGCCTTCGGGAGACATACTGGGATTCACCCCGGCGTCATCGCGCGTCCAGCGCGACTGGGAGAACAAATTCCGTGCGCTTCCCAGTCCGGCTCGCATGCGTGCAGACATGAAACTGCTGTCCGCGCGTCCGCATCATGTTGGGTCGCCGTACGACAAGGAGAACGCGGAGTGGATCCTCAAGCAGTTCACCAATGCTGGTTGGGATGCACACATTGAGCAGTTCGACGTGCTTTTCCCAACTCCCAAGCAGCGTCTGGTTGAACTTGTCGCGCCGACCCACTTCAGGGCAAAGCTTCAGGAACAGCCCGTACCAGTCGACCCAACATCGGGACAGACATCGGAACAACTCCCGACATACAACGCGTACTCGATTGATGGCGATGTGACCGGACCGCTGGTGTATGTGAACTATGGGATCCCGTCCGATTATGACGATCTCGCGCGGCGGGGCATATCAGTTAAAGGGGCGATTGTCATCGCCAGATACGGCGGATCCTGGCGCGGCATCAAGCCGAAAGTGGCCGCGGAGCACGGCGCGATAGGATGCATCATCTACTCGGATCCCGGTGACGATGGCTATAGCCGCGGCGACGTTTTCCCGAAGGGCCCGCTTCGGCCGGCCGACGGTGTTCAGCGCGGAAGCGTCATGGACATGCCAACTTACCCGGGCGACCCGCTTACGCCCGGCGTTGGCGCAACCAAGGATGCAAAGCGGCTCGCAATAAAAGATGCGCCAACACTGACAAAAATTCCGGTGCTTCCCATATCATACGGTGACGCACTGCCATTGCTCGCCGCAATTGGCGGTCAGGTCGCCCCAAGCTCATGGCGCGGTGCGCTCCCAATCACGTACAAGATCGGGCCGGGGCCGGCGCGTGTGCATCTGCTCGTTAAATCCAACTGGGACATCAAACCCATCTACGATGTGATCGGGACGCTTCATGGAAGCTCATCGCCAGACGAGTGGGTCATTCGCGGCAACCATCACGACGCATGGGTGAACGGTGCTGATGATCCGATCGCCGGCCAGGTTGCGCTGCTTGAAGAGGTTCGCGCCATGGGCGCGCTGGTAAAGCAGGGATGGCGGCCAAAGCGGACGATCATCTATGCCGCGTGGGACGGCGAAGAGCCGGGCCTGCTTGGTTCGACAGAATGGGCAGAAACTCATGCGGATGAACTGGCGCAACATGCGGTCGCTTACCTCAACAGCGATACCAACGGTCGCGGATACCTCGGCGTCAGCGGGTCACATGTACTGGAGAAATTCATTAATGGCGTGATGCGAGACATCACCGATCCGGAAACGGGAGCCAGCGTCGCGCGCAGATCCCGCGCGCGCGCGATGGAAAACGCCTCGCCAACAGCGCGCAAGGCGATCCGGAGTCGAGAGGACCTGCACATTGGAGCGCTTGGATCAGGCTCGGACTACACCGCGTTCCTCCAGCATGTTGGTGTTCCCTCGATGAACCTCGGCTTTGGTGGTGAGGGTGATGCAGGCGTATATCACTCGGTCTACGACGACTTCTACTGGTACACCCACTTTTCCGATTCGTCGTTCGTATACGGTCGCGCTCTTGCACAAACTGTCGGAACCGCGGCGATGCGCCTCGCCGATGCCGATGTCATCCCTTACGATTTCACCGATCTCGCTGAAACGGTGAATGGGTATGTGGGCGAATTGAAGGGACTTCAAAAGGGAATGGCATCCGAAGCCGTTGAACACAACAAGGACGTCGCAGACAGTACGTTTTTCCTCACCAATGATCCGCGTGCTCCACTCGCGATACCAAAACAAGTAGCCTCGGTACCTGAGCTCGACTTTGCGCCACTGGACAGCGCCGCAGCTGCACTCACGAGTGCTGCAACTCGTTATCAGGCCGCTTTCAATCAATCGCTTGACGGTGCTGCAACGGCGAGTTTCGTCAAACTCAATCAGGATCTGGTTCAAAGCGAACGTCTCCTGCTTTCGGACGCTGGTCTCCCGAATCGCCCATGGTACAAGCATCTACTCTATGCGCCCGGGTACCACACGGGATATGGAGTGAAGACCATCCCTGGTGTTCGGGAGGCGATCGAACAGAAGGACTGGTCGCTTGCCGCTACCCAAATTACGCGAGTTGCTGTAGCGCTTAACGCTGAAGCAACTCTGGTGGACCGCGCTGCAACGGAACTGGGTCACTAGACGTCAGCCGACTAGTTTCGGAATGACAGAGGGGCACACACCACAAGGTGCGTGCCCCTTTTTCGACCAAGTGGTTGGCTACGTCAGTTCACGCCCGAGGTCTTGTCAATGAAAGCAGACACGTTCGACTTGAACTGCGCCAGTGCCGGTACGTTCACGTAGATCATGTGACCTGACATGTATTCCGCCTCCGTGATCTGGCTTCTGACACGTGCCGGTATGCCCATGTGATCCATGGTCCATTCCGCGGCGAAGTACGGCGTTGCAAGATCGTACAGACCGCTGTTGAGCAACACATGAAGGCGCGGGTTGACGCTGAGTGTATTCGCAAGATCGACTGCGACGTTGGTGTGTCCTGGCCATCCGGCGATTTGGCCGTGCGTCCAATCCCATGGATTCACTCTGCCGGACATGGCATAAAGCTTGTCGCGTCCGTAGTTCAGGTCTTCATGTAGATACTGATTAAATAGCGAGACGTACGCCGAGCTGATGTCCGAAGACTGGGGATCATACGCCGCCTCTTCGCTCAGCGGGTCGCCGGTCTCGCCGGTGTAGCGAGCGTCCAGTCGCCCGAGCGTCAGGCCGTGCTCTCGCAAAAGTTCCTTTTCGAACTGGCCGGCGTTCACGCGAAGGTCAGCTTTGTCGATGTATGCGCGGTCAAGTCCAGTGTACTGAACGAGCTTGTCCAGGATCTTGGCACGATCCGCACTCGAGATATTACCTCCCGCAAGCAACGCCTGTGCATACTCCGTAGTCGCGAAGTGTTCGACCTCCTTGAGAAACGGACGCAGCTCGGCGGGACGATTGCTCAACGCGTTGTGGTACCACGCAACCGCCGCATACGACGGCAGATACATTATGTACGGCTCGTCATTGCCAGGGTCGAATGTGATCGTTTGGAAATCCAGCACCGACGAGAGGAGGATGACCCCGTTCAGATCGATATGGTAGCGATTCTGAAGCACCGCGGAGAGCGCAGCCGAACGCGTCGTGCCGTAGCTCTCGCCCATGATGTACCGTGGAGAGTTCCAGCGGCCAGTCTCGCTCAGATACCGACTAACAAACTCCCCCAAAGAATTGGCGTCCTGATCCACGCCCCAGAAATCGCGGCCCTTCCCCTTACCCAACGGCTTGCTGAAACCAGTGCCGACCGGATCGATGAATACGAGATCGGCCTTGTCGAGCATGCTGTACTGGTTATCGACGAGGTGGTATGGCGGGGGAGCCGTGTGCGTTGTGTCAGGAATGTCAACGCGGCGCGGACCCAGGAGACCCATGTGTACCCAAACCGACGACGAGCCAGGTCCACCGTTATACGCGAACATGATCGGTCGGCGCGTATTATCGGTGACTCCGCGTTGTGTATATGCGGTGTAATAGATCTCCGCCGTCGGCTGATCCGCTGTGTCGCGTAGAATTATGTTGCCGACCACTGCGTCGTAATCGATACGCCTTCCGCCGATCATTGCGGTGTGATGCGTGGCGACATGGACCTCCTCCGCTGCCGGTCCAGATCTGGAGCTACGGGAAACCGTGGTTTCAATCGTCGTGTCCGCCCGGCCTCGCGTTGTGTCCGCCGGCCGGTCCGTGGGCCGTTGCGAGCTCCGTTGCGAGCTCCCTTGCGAGTTCCGTTGCGACATCGCGACAACGGGTATCAATGCTGCCGCAGCAACAATTAGAGCGGCTCGTTTCATGTTTCGTATCCTTGAAGCGGCTGAAAAAACGTTGGCCGTGTCGGCGGTGTACTCCTACACGGCGGGATCGCTGGATACTACACGAATCGGGGTGTCCCGCTAGATCGGACGCTATGCCCGTTCATGGGCGTCACCGGCCAACGCTCTATATTTGGAGATCTACACCATGAATCCAACATCTATTTGCTTACTGGCGGCGGCCATGTTCGCCGCCTGCAGCGATCCGAAACCGGCCGAGACTCTGGGAGAAACGCCCAACAAAGCCGTGCCCGCCACTCGTCAGCCGGTCAAATGGACCATTTCTCCGACCACGGCGAAGGTCGCTGGCGGTGAAACCACGTTCGTCAGGATTGACTTGTCGCTCCAGGCGGGCTGGCACGTCTACGCCGTCACTCAGCCCGTAGCCGGACCGACGGGTGGCCCCATGCCAACTCGGATTACGGTTCCGTCGAATCAGCCATTTGCTCTTGCAGGGGAACCAAAGCCGACATCCAAACCGGAGGTGAAATTCGACGACGCGTTTGGAATGAACGTTCAGCAACACGATGAGAGCGTTGGTTTTGACGTACCAGTCTTATTTACGAAGTCTTCGACTCCGGCAGACTCACTGCATGTCAACGTGCGCTACCAGGTCTGCAACGCGAAACTCTGCTATCCGCCACAGACGGTGAAACTTGCCACCGCCGTGCGTTCAAGTGGCGAATAGCCAAACTGATCCGCAGCCATCCGGCCTGCTGACCGTCTGATGGGGTCATCGGGAATATCCGCCGCGTTCATATGGCTAGCGGCAACGGCAGGTGCGTTGTCGTTGCTGACGCCGTGTGTGTTTCCAATGATCCCGATTACCGTCTCGTACTTCATGCGCCACGCGAATACATCTCGCGCGCGCGCGTTCGTGGCGGTGGGTGTGTTCGGCCTCGGGATCATCGCGACCTTTACCGCGCTGGGTGTTGGTGTCGCCGCACTTGTCGGTGCAGCAGGACTGGTGCGGTTTGCGACAAATGCGTGGGTGAATCTTGCGATTGCGGCGATATTCCTCGCGCTCGCGCTGAATCTCCTCGGATTTTATGAGCTTGGCGTTTCTTCCAGATTGCTCGGTCGCATAGATTCGGTCACGCGAAGCGGACACCTGTCGGATTCGACGAGTGCATTGCTGATGGGCGTGCTGTTCACGCTGACGAGCTTTACGTGCACCGCGCCATTTATCGGTACCCTCCTGGTTGCGGCGTCACAGGGGGAATGGCAACGACCGATTGTTGGTATGCTCACCTACGCTATCGTATTCGCGCTACCGTTCATTGTTCTGGCAACCGTCCCGCGCTGGATCGGGCAACTTCCGCAATCTGGTCCGTGGTTGCAGCGTATCAAGGTAGTGATGGGGTTTGTCGAGCTGGCCGCTGTCGCGAAGTTCATATCCAACGCAGATCTAGTCTGGAATTGGAACATCTTCACGCACGATGTCGTGCTCGCGATCTGGGTTCTCCTGGCGTTAACCGTCACGTTCTACCTGCTCGGAGCGTTCCGGCTCCCCCACGAACCTCCACTGGAAAAGCGCACCGGCCGCGGCGCGTACGCGCTGCCTCGGATTGGCGCCGCGCGCGCGGTTCCTGCCCTGGTTTTCCTCGCCCTCGGCATGTGGCTCGCAACCGGACTCGCCGGCGGCACACTGGGCACACTCGAATCCTTCCTGCCGCCAGTCGGTGGTGCGCCACCTGTCGCGAATGAAGGCGAGGTCCCGACAGAACTATCGTGGCGTTTGAATGATCTACCAGGCGCGATCACACTCGCCCGCCAGCAGAACCGACGAGTCTTCATTGACTTCACCGGTTATACCTGCACGAACTGTCGCTGGATGGAAGCCAATATTTTTACACGGCCAGAAATCAAGATCGCGATGAATCGATACGTCCTCGCGCGCCTCTATACTGATGGCGACGGTGAGATGTACGAAAAGCAGCAGACGATGCAGCAGCAACGTTTTGGAACTATCGCTCTACCGCTTTACGCTATCGTCGACCCCGACGGAAAGACGGTTACAACGTTCGCGGGGCTGACTCGCAGTCCGAATGATTTCCTCGCTTTCCTCGCGGCCGGCCTTCGTTGAGTATTATCCGTACATATGGCCGGGTTATACCGCCCAGTGTCCTCGCCAGAACTGTCGAATTTCTGGCCAGTTAAAAAGTTCGATTTACCTATCCGGGCAATGCTCGTCCTAGATGGACGCACGCGATTGCGTGTTGAGGAATCGACGCTGGACTGATCGAGTCCAACACGCTCCCTGACGCACCTTTTGGAGGCTCGACCATGTTGTCCCATCGTGCTTTGTTTGTTGGGTTCCTTCTGATACCGGTAGTACCAGCGGCTGGCCAGAGCACCACCAAGGCTCACCACCCAGCGCCAGCCAGTGCAGCTCGCAAGACCACGGCTTCAAAAACCTCGGCCGGCCCGCTCGTAAAGGCCGTCGTGATGCCGGTCGACGGACTTGAGAGTGATTCCGTACAGACCATCGTGGCTCGCGACCTCGATTTCGGAGATGGGGTCCAGATCCTCCCAGCCGAGAACATGCGCATGGCGACGGCGGTCATAAAGCCGGTCGCCACCGCACAGGGGCTCATGGTATCGGTGGTCGACCCCGCGACTGGCGTGGTACGTCAGCAGCACGAGTTCCAGCTTCCTATAGTTGCGCCTCGCAACGACCAGGCGATCGCTGATTCATTGAATCAGGCTTTCAACGCGCGCGATCTGCTACGCCGTACGCGACTGGCTCGCGCAGAATGGGTACGCGATTCGCTGCAGACCGAGATGGCGAAGAAGCCACCGCGCCTGCGCAACAACAAGGCAAAGGCTGAGTATGCCGCGGTCGTGGCAGACAGAAATACCATGCTGCGCGACGCGCTCGGTACCACCGCGATCGTTCAGGGCGAGCGCGAGCGTGATGAGGCCGGACGGGCTGCCGCACAGAAGGCAGCCGTTGCTCGTGCAGTCGTTATCAGGGATTCAGCGGTTCAGGCTCGCCGTTGGGCGATGCATGGTGTATCGGATGCAGTTTCGGAATGGCTAACCGGCCATCGTGGTATCGCGCAGTCGCGCGTCGCGTACGTATCGAACGGTGTAATTCGCGTTGTGGATTTCGACGGCGCAAACGATCACGCGGTTACCGCGCCCGACAAGCTGGGTGACAAGGCAATGTCGCCTGCGTGGAGTCGCGACGGCAGGTCGCTCGTATTCAGCGAGATGAGTGATGCTGGTACGCAGATCGCACTGGTCAATCTCATGACCGGTGAGACCAAGGCTCTAGCAGCAACGCCGCGCGGCCTCAACATCACGCCGGTCTTTTCGTCAGACGACAAGTCTGTGATTTACGCGAATGGAACCGATGCGCGTACCAGTCTCGTGGCCGTATCGCTCGATAACATGACAGCCGTGCGTCACCTTCCGTTGAATCACTCGTTTGATGTCGATGAGCCCATCCTCAGCCCGGACGGGACGCGCATCGCGTACGTATCATCTCGGCCAAAGACGCCTCAGATCTACTCGTCAAACCTCGATGGCTCCGACGAGCGAATTGAGGCACCGGCGCCACCAAAGACTCGTGTATATCACACCAGTCCAGATTGGAGCCCGGACGGTCGCATGATCGCATATCAGCAGCAGAACGGCGATTTCCAGGTTTGGGTGGTCAACCGTGCGGATCAGAAAGTCCGTCGCCTCACGTCGAAGGGCGAGAACGAGGATCCGTCGTGGGCACCGGACGCGCGGCACATGGCGCTGACGTCCAACCGTGGCGGCGCCAAGGCGATTTGGGTGCTCGACATCCAGTCTGGTCGCTTCCGTCAGCTCACCAGCGCTGGAGACGCTCGCCTGGCGGCATGGTCAGGTTCGCTCGGCGCCTCGGCCCCATCACCGCTCGCTAGCGCCCGCTAAGCCAGGGCTTCAGGGCGATTTTGGCATGATGTAAAGCTTTGCAGGTGTAACAGTATGTTACATCAAAATTGATCCACAAGCTGGCGGGCTGCAGATTAAGTCATTGATACACAACGACTTGCGCTGCGGCCCGCCAGTTGCTTTAGAGGGTGGCAGTAGCACGAGTCTGCACCCTACTGGAGCCAAGCACATGTTTCGTCCCGCAATTCTTCGATCCTTCACCACGGCTGTCGGCGGCACAGGTGCTCAGGCGCCTCCGGCAACATTCAGCGCTGAACGCGCGGAATGACTCTCGACTTGATGCGCGCCTCAGCTATCCCGTTCGATGAACTGCGCCAGCGCGCAGCGCAGTTCATCGAGAAGGCCAAGATTGCGCGACTGCACGGCGATGCGGACGCAGCTATCGAGCTCTATGACGACGCATTGTCGCTCATGGAGGATGAGGGCGATTCGGCCATGGCGGCGGATGCCCTGCGATGGAAGGGCTTGGTCTTGAGCGACCGCGGAGACACGCCCGCGGCATTCCGATTTTTCAACCGGGCGCTCGCAATGGCAGAGCGCATCGACTACGTCAACGGACAGGCGCAGGCACTCAATTGCCTTGGCACTGTCGCGCAGCGCCGTGGCGAGCTGACTAGCGCACAGCAGCTCTACGGTCAGGCGGCCCATCACGCCAAGTCGAGCTCCGATCAAAAGCTGCTTGGCATGGTCGAAATGAATCGCGGCGTAATTGCGGCTTCGCTTGGGGACTGGGACGCTGCCCTGATCCGGCTACGGCTTGGGCTGACCGCGTTTCAGAGCATCGGTGATCGCGAAAGCGAGTCATACGCGTACAACAACATCGGACTGCAATACGGCGCACGGAAGAAGTACGCCCAAGCTATTCAGGCTTACGAATTGGCGCTGGCGATTGCTTACGATCGGGAAGATATGGTGGTAGAAGCTACGGTGGAGCTAAACCTTGGAGACGTGCGGATCCAACAGGGTGAATTGGACATGGCGACTCGCTCTGTAGCGCGCGCCCTGAGAATCGCCGAGTTTCGTCGCGATCGGCTGAGAATGTCAGAAGCGCTGCGGCTGAAGTCTCGGATCGAACGGCTGCGCGGTCAGCTCGGCAACGCCGTAGAAACGCTTCGCCAGGCACGGTACCATGCCCGGGAGTGCGAAGACGCGTTGCTTCAGCTGGAGCTGCTGACTGAGCTGGGAGAAATCTGTCGCGAGCAGGGGGACCCCGATCGCACCCGCGACGTATTGAGGGAAGCGCTCGTGGGCTTCACCGAACTCGGCGCCGTGCGGCGCGCAGAGGCGATTGCCGAGGAGCTAGCGGCTTTGTAGTCATCTCAAACAGATGTATCAGGGGTTATAGCTTGGGCATCGCCCGGTCGACACTCATAGGGTGTCAAGCACCTTCTGTCATCATTGAGCACTTTTTCAGAACCTCTCTCACTCGGGATCGGTTGGGCGCCACCGCGCCTACCCGATCCTGCTGCGCGTGAAGCTCCGCGTCCCATCCCAATGGCCGATTGGTCCGAAGGGATGGTCGTTGGCGAGAGCGACTCGCTCGTCGCGGCAGTGGACATGGCCACCCAGGTGGGGAGAAGTCGGGCCGCTACGGTTCTGATCTGCGGAGAGACGGGTACTGGCAAGGAGCTCTTCGCTCGCGGGATTCATTCGTGTTCCAAGCACGCCAACGATCCGTTCGTTGCAATAAACTGCGCGGCGATACCAGAGACGCTCCTGGAGAGCGAATTATTCGGCCACGAGCGCGGCGCATTCACTGATGCGCGAGTGCTTAAGCGCGGATTGCTCGAAGTCGCCGGAAGCGGAACCATCTTCCTCGACGAGGTGGGTGAACTCCCGCTCAAGCTGCAGCCGAAACTGCTTCGTGTACTGGAGCAGCGCACGTTCCGTCGTGTTGGTGGATCGTCGGAGCTTCCCATCGCTGCGCGAGTCATCGCGGGCACGAACGTATCGCTTGCTGAAGCGGTAGATGGCGGGGCATTTCGCGAGGACCTCTTTTACAGGCTGAGCGTAGTTCGGCTCGATCTACCGCCATTGCGGGATCGATTCGGCGATGTCGAAGTTCTCTCTCGGCATTTTCTGCGTGAACTAGCACGCGAGGGCGACGGAGTGCCGGCCATACTCTCTGCTGATGCAGCCTCCGCGCTAGAGTCTCATTGCTGGCCAGGCAACGTTCGCGAGTTGAAGAACGTGATTGAACGCGCCGTGATAGTCGCGGGCGGAAAAACCGTTCAACGACAGCATCTCCTTTTCCAGCGTCGTCGCAGTGCCCAGCCCGGGGTGGACGCCGAAAACGGCACCGTCATAAGGATTCCTCCGGGCGGAAAGACTCTGGACGAGATCGAGTGCGAGGCGATTCAGGCGACGCTCGCTCTGACGCAGGGGAATCTCAGCGCTACCGCCCGCATCCTGGGAATATCCCGTCCAACGCTCGGTCGAAAGCTGCGCGCGGCGGGGCTAGAGCGGCGGATGGTCGTGTCGAGCCACTAAGCCGGACCTTATCGCAGCTCGTACGGATCCACGTCATCAGGGGTGGTCCAACCCATGCGAAGGCTGCCGGTGACTAAGATATGTGATGGCCAGCCTCGCGTTTCGTCGGCGGCCAGACTACCCGACCCCATAATCTGGAGCATGTAGCGATGGTTCATCCAAGATCGGCCGCGTTTGCGGCCGTTCTGCTGGGCATGACGGCGGCGACCGCGGGTGCGCAGCAACAGGCGAGGCAAGCGCCTCAACAAACCGCGGAGTCACTTCGCGGTGTTCCCGATACTTCGATCTTCGCAGACCTCAATCTGTATCCTTCGCCAAACGTGTATCGAACAGGCGACGGTCGTCCAGGTGCGCAATACTGGCAGCAGCGAGCCGACTACGATCTACACGCGACGCTCGACACCGCGAACAAGTCGCTCAGCGCGTCAATGACTCTCCGGTACACAAATAATTCGCCGGACACGCTCAGATTCATCTGGGTTCAGACGGAGCAGAATGCTTTCCGGCCGAATTCTCTCAATACGCTCGTGTATGCCCCCGGTAGCCGCTTCGGATCGCGAAACTTCGTCGGCGGAGACATGATCGACAGCTTTGACCAGGTGATCAAGGGCAGCAAGAAAGCGCTAAAGTTGCGGGATGAGGGCACCGTCACCAAGGTAGATCTCGCCGAACCACTAGCACCGGGCAAGACTGCGACCATCGACGCGTCCTGGCACTTCGCCATTCCGTTACATGGCGCCGATCGCATGGGCCGCGACGGTTCACTTTTCGAATTGGCTCAGTGGTATCCGCGCGTAAATGTTTACGACGATGTGCGCGGTTGGAATACGGAGCCTTATCTCGGGCAGGGCGAGTTCTACCTGGAGTATGGCGATTTCAACCTGAGCGTGACTGTACCGTCCGGCTACATCGTCGCTGCAACAGGTTCGCTGGAGAATCCGCACGAAGTGCTGACAGCGACGCAGATAAGTCGGCTCGCGAAGGCTGCAAAATCGGAAACGCCGGTTGCCATCATTACGGCGGCTGATCTGAGCAGCGGTGCAGCGCGACCGCGGACCACTGGTACGATGACGTGGAAATTCAAGGCGCACAACGTCCGCGACGTGGCATGGGCGGCATCGCCTGAATACCAGTGGGATGCATCAAGCTGGAAGGGAATCATTGCGCAGGCGTATTACAGGCCGAGTGCCGCACTGATCTGGGACGACGGCGCAGATCAGGCGCGCATGTCGATCGAGGAATACTCGGAACGATGGTTTCAGTATCCGTATCCGCAGGTTTCAGTGGT
>JBDTAZ010000057.1:0-7874 GCA_039924325.1 Gemmatimonadaceae bacterium | reverse complement strand
GTGTTGAAGACGGCCGTTAGGGCGCCGCTGATGAATTCCGTGTGCGAGCGCTTCCTCGGCTCCGTAAGGCGAGAGTGTCTCGACCACGTGCTCATCCTCGGCGAACGCCATCTGCTCCAGGTGCTGCAAGAATACGCCGTCGACTATTTCAACTGCGCGAGGCCGCACCAGGGCATTACCCAGCAAGTGCCGATTCCGTCAGAGCGCGCCTCATACAGCGCAGGCACCAACGTGCTCGCTATCCCGATACTCGGAGGACTCCACAACGACTATCGAATCGCCGCGTGACCGCGCGGATCAGCGAGGTAGCCACCACAGCGGGCAACCTGCCCGAACGGATCCACCGTCGTCTCAATTCGGCGTTTCGCGGGCCAACTTCAGGCACATGGGTTTGCGGACACTACGAGATCTCGAGAGCCACAGGCTCCGGGAGCACGTCTTCTTCCCCCAAAAAGGGCCCGACCGGACATTTGTTGCGCGCTTGACAATATGTCCGCTCTGGTCCAACCTAAGACATGCCTAGGCTCGATGCTTTCCGGATCGCCGGCATCGAACTTTGGTTTAACTCGGCGGACCATAAGCCGCCGCATTTCCATGCCGAGAAGACCGGCGTTTGGGAAGTCCGCGTCTATTTTTTGCGCGACGGTACGGAAATGGTCGAGCTGGTCTGGGGCGGTCAGCCAAGAGCTGGCGACCTTAAGAAACTGCGAGCCCTCGCAGAGGAACATCGACCCGAGCTACTGCTCGAGTGGGAACAGAAAGTCGTTGTGAGTGATCCAGGAGCCGAGAGGTAGTCCAATGGAAACCATCGTAGAAGTTACCGCCAGCGAATCCACCCGAGCCGCGCTTCAGAAGCCGGGGCCACTGAAGCATGTCCGCTTCGTATCGACCCCATCCGTTGGGGGGTCGGTGCGCCGTGTGGTGGTTGCTCGTATCTCCGACTTTGAAAAACGCTCGGAAGAGCTTCAACGTCTCATTGTTCGTGGAACGAGCTTTGCCGCGCCACTTGTTGTCGTTGCGCTCCAGAAGGACCTACAGACCTTCGGAGGGCTACAGCTTCTTACGCTCCTTTCGAGCAGGCTTGGCTCCAAGAATGGCGACCCCTTTGTTTCGCCGACCGTCGATGCGGCACGAAGGGTTCTCAAGGCGCATGCGCTTGGATCTGAAAAACACCTCGTTGCCTACGCGACTGTTAAAAGTGGAATGCTCTCGGTCTGGAGTTGTGAGCCAAGACTGTATTGCTGCTCATCGTCCGACATCCCTGCACTCGCTGGCCTTTCTGCGGATGCCCTAAAGAAAGTCACGGTCTCCGCAAGTGGAAGCCGGCTCCACTGGACGGACGGCGATGTTGACCTGGATATGGACACAATCCGAGAATTTACTGATCCAAAAGCTCGCAAGGAAGCCGAGTCGAAGTACCGCACGGATGCCATCCGGTACGGTTCAGCTATACGACGGGTCCGTGAATCTCAGAGGCTCCGACAGGGAAAGATCGCTGGCCTCAGCGAACGCGAGGTACGTCGCATCGAGAATGGCGAGGTCCTCCCCCACTCAGACACGCTCAGAAAGCTCGCGGAGGCACATGGCTGCTCCGTGTCGGACTACATGGGCAGGGTCGCAACTGAATCCAAGACGCGAACTTCCAGTCATCGCAAGTAACTACACAACAGTTCGTGGAACTGTCGTGGGATCGACGGCTGGATGTACTCCGAGATCGCGTTGGATCCGAACCAGCTCGATACCGCCGGATGGCTCGTAAGGATCCAGTCGGGCAATGCCGCTTTGGCATCGCTGTGGCGCGGCAACACATTGCTATCTATCGGGGCGAAGTCCAACTCGGCGTTCCAATCCTGGATATGCGCCATTTTGCGTACAAACTTCGATGGAACCCGTAGTGTCCGAAAACCCGAACGCGTGAGTCATGCAGCGACGCGATGATAGAAGTTGAGCAAACCGCCGAGACGCGAACGGCATTGAATGGCCTCCCTCTGTCCATTGTCGTTACTGGGCCATGGTCGCGGTGAAACGAGCTGACCTCCGATGCCTTGGTGATAGCGTTCCGTCTGGTAGTGGGCAACGAACTCCTTGAGCAGGTGCCGCAGGTGTCGCTCGCCGAAGACCAAAAAGTGATCGGTGCACTCGGCTCGCACCGTCTTCACGAAGCGTTCGGCGTGCGGGTTGCAGTTCGGACTGTGCGCCGGAATGGGCACGCTTGTGACGCCGCCAGATTCGAGCAGCGTCGTCCACGCTTGCGTGAACAACGGATCCCGATCGTGAATTAGATGCGTCGCATTGCGCAAGAATCCGTCGACTCCGGGGTCAGTGCTTTGCCCTTGATGGCCAGCCGTCGCCGTTGGTCCGCGGTGAACTCGGTCCGCTTCTTGCCGCTCGCCAGCGCGAGCCCTTCCTTGAGGATGCGGACCTCCTCCCGCAGGTAATCGAGCTGGCGCGCCATCCGCTCGTTGAGCGAGTACGCCACCATCGCGATGATGAACGGGAAAGTCACCGGGAGCATTGGGATCGCTCAGGATGCCTGCCCTGAACGGACAGTTCCAGACTGTCTTCCTGCTGCGGTTTATGCCAAAATCCACACGCATGTGTTTTCGGACACTACGAGTTGACAGATAAGGCGTAATTGGACAGTTGACGCACCGAGAAATCGGCTCGGATTCCGCTGTCGATTGGACCCGCTCACCGACCCACTTTCCTAAGGCTCGAAACTAGCGGCGCGTCGGCTCTCGATGCGCCGCGCCGAAGACGCCCGCGAGCCAGTCGAACACGCGGTGATTCATCTCGATGCTCGCGCCGACGTGGCAGTGCTCGGATGCACCCAGCTCGTCATCAGCGAACACGTAGTGTGTGGCCGTCGCGCCGAGGATCTCCATCACCCGAGCCGGTTGATCGCCGAAGAAGTGATCGCGGGCCGCATCACACACGAGCACTGGGTGCCTGATCTTCCCGCCGAGGTCTGCGACGGTCATCTTCCGCGCCACGTTCATCAGCTGCCACGCCGACTTCGAGTTGAACGACCAACTCGCCTGGTCCCTCGCCCAGCGTAGCTTCATGTCCGTAGGTGCCGTCATCTTCGCGACGAGCGCGTCGAACTTGTCGCGGCTCGCTTCGCTGTCCAGCATCGCCACCATCTCTCGCGGCATACCGAACGAGAAATTGGAGAACATCTCCGCGACTCCGTCGATCAGGATCGTCGCCGCGAGACGTGGTTCGAAGGCCGCCGCGCGCGCGGCGAGATATCCGCCCATCGAGATTCCGATCGAGGCGAGCTGCTTTGCGTCGACCTCTGGTCGGGTAACGGCGTAGTCGACGACTGGCTTCAGCGCGCGCTCCCAGTCGTAGATGAACCCGACATTTTGCTCGCGCCGGACCGTCGGTTGCCCAGGGCCTTCGTAGGTGAGCACGTTGTAGCCGCGCTCCAGTGCGGCAAAGCCACAGGTGTGCATCAACTCCTCCTGCGAACCGTCGAAGCCGCTGCAGATGATCACCGTCGGTCGCGGCGCCGCTTCGAGCGAGGCGCGATAGAAGATACAGGGAATGCTGAAGCCGTCGGCGCGCAGCGTCACGCGCTCTCCGGGGATTGGCAGCAAGCTGATGGCGCGATCGAAGCACGCGCGTTGTTTCGCCCAGAGCGCGTCGATTCGAGGGTCGTCCGGATCCCCGTGCAAGAAGAAGTCGGCGGCTCGGTAGTACGTCGCGGCGCGGAACATCGCGTCCCGGACCGAGACCGGCTGACTCGTGGCGCTGATGCTGGCCTCGACGCGCTCGGCGAGCGTTACCCACGCGCGATACCAACTCTCGAAGTTCCCGGCCTCGAGCTTGTCGATGATCGCGAGGACCTCCGCTGCATCCGAGCCGCCATAACGGGCGACTCCAAGGGCACGGAGAATCTCGAAGTGGAAGGTCTGATCTGGATGGAGTCTGGTCATTGGGCCTCTTTCGCTTGCTAAAGCAACTTGGGTGCTTTAAGCTGATAAGGTGTCGAGCGCCACCGTGCAAGAGAAAAAGCGACGCCCCGGCGGCAGATCAGCGGCGGTACGCGATGCCGTCTTCGCAGCGGCGCGCGCGTTGTTCGTACCTGGCGAAGGACTGCCGACGCTCGCGAAGATCGCGCTCGATGCGAACGTTCAAAAGTCGACGGTCTATCGGCGATGGCCCACCGTGGAGGCCCTCCTCCACGAGGCGCACGCCGATCAACCGCAGCGAGCAATCCCGATCCCGGACACCGGATCGCTGCGCGAGGATCTGCGGGCGCTCGCGCGCTCGTCGCATCGCTACCTCAGCAGCCCCGAAGGGCGAGGGCTGCGCGCCGTGCTACTGAATCTTCCGGACGCCGAGAAACAAGCATATTGGGCGCAGCGGTATCCCAAGCTCCGCGTGATCTACGCGCGCGCGATCGAGCGCGGCGAGATCACCGGCGACACAGATGTCGACCTCTATCTCGACGTCTTCAACGCGAGCTCGTACTTCGCGCTGTGGGGGAAGGGAGAGCTCCTACCGCTGTCGCGCAAGTATCAGCTGATCGAGCTACTGCTGAGGTCGCTCGCAGGGGGACACAAATGCAGTGGCTAGACTTCGCTGGTTCGTGGTTACTCGTGATCGGCGCGCTCTATCAAGCGGCGATCGAGCTTCGCGATCACGAGATGACCGGTGAACGTTTCTCGCGCCACGCGGCGGAGATCCGACCACCCGAGCCAATCTCGGCCTGGTGGTGGTTCGCACCTCCGATCCGGATGCTTCTCGCCAAGCATCGTTGGAATGCGTACATGAAAAGCATCGTCGGTCACATGGAAGTCGACGATCGACGTGCCGCGCTTGGATTCTACGAGAAAGCGGTCGCCTGGCTCGTCATCGCTGGTGGTGCAACGACGCTCGCGATCAAGGAGACCCTCTCGATCGAGTCGCTCTCGGGACTGCTCTCGGTTGGACTGGCCGTCGCAATGGCGATCGTGTCCGTAGGCATCGTCATCGTTCAACTTCACCGTCGCGCGCGGGCGATTCGCGCGGAATATCGCGAGCCCACACCATGAAGCTTCTCCTCGGTTTTCTCCCGTTCGCGATCTTCACCATCGCCGAGCGGCTGCTCTCACCAACACCTGCGCTCGCGCTGGCCGCGGCCGTGGCGATCGTGCAGGTCCTCCGCAGCCGTGCAGCACGACAGTCGGCGAAGGTGCTCGACGTCGGCGCGTGCGCGTTGTTCGGTCTGCTCGCGCTCTATAGCCTGGCAATGCACGCGAGTTGGTCGATTCTGGACGTCCGACTGCGCGTGGATGCCGGCATGTTCATCGTGGTCGCGCTCTCGATGGCGATCGGGCGGCCGTTCACGCTGCAGTACGCAAGAGAATCAGCACCGCCCGAAGTGTGGCGGTCACCGCGCTTCATCCACAAAAACATGCTGATCACCGGCGTTTGGGCTGCCGCATTCGCGGCGATGACCGCGATCGATTGCGCAATGCTGAGCGGGCTCGCCGCATGGATCGGAATCGTCGGCACACTCTGCACCCTCGGCGCTGCCATGTTCTACACCACGATCGCGAAGAGGTCGGCGCGCGCGCGATAGCGCGAGTCAGCGTGCGGCATGTGCTTCGAACATCCGCCGCCCGGGTGGGCAGGAAAGGAAGCGGAGTTGACAGAGTGTGATTATCGGACAATTGACGCACCGAGGAACTCCGCGAAATTTGCCCTTGAACGGCTTGCGCTCTGAACGTTCACGATCCGGTGGAGAGGATCCGCTCGGGTGCGTAGGACTTGCTCGTGACGGTGAACGTGACCGACGTGCGGATTCTTCGCGGGGACTGCCCCTGACGGCGCTTCCGCGGACCCGAGCAGAGTTTTGGGGGCTAGGAGGAGCAAACGCTATCGAGTGGACATAATCGTATCAGTATGCGAACTCGTCGATGCCGGCCGAGGGGTCGCTCGGTTGGCACGTACAACCGGGTGATCCACTACACACCTTCGCGCTGCTCGGCCTAGGTACGATCTCCCGCCGCCTACGCGAGGCCGGAGAGGTCGCGCGCGCGGACGCAATCGTGGCCGGCCTAGTTCAGGGTTTGGCTGCCGCTACCGCGGTAGAAGATCAGATGGACGCGCTGCGAGGCATCGCCAATTCCGGCGCGAGCAGCGCATTTGACGCGGTAAAACCGTTCTTGCAAGCCAAGGAGCCGCGCGTCGAGAGCGCCGCCAACCGAGCGACCCCTCGGCCGGCATCGACGAGTTCGCATACTGATATGATTATGTCGACCCGATAGCGTTGTCGGGTGGCCCCAGGGGATCGCTCCCCCGGGGCTCCCACAGATCCGGACATGCGCAATTGACGCATCCGGCTCCTCGAGTCACGGGTTCACTGCAGTTCGGAAAACGGAGTGCACGATTCGCGGCCTGGGGAGTGCAAACACTTCCGGGATGCGTCCCATGCGCTTCCAGTCGAGGCCCCGGTTGTTCTGGCGACTCAACCATTTCTTCCAGATGTATCGCACCTTGTCGAAGTAGCGCAGGAGCGCCCGGGAGTTCCCGGTCACGCCATAGTAGGCGTAGTGCCCCAGCAGTTTCCGACTCAGTGCGAGGTGCTGCTCTTTGACTGCGTCATGCCGATGGTCCTGACACCAAAGGCTGACGCGACGCAGACTGCGACGAAAGCGATCCCTCGCCGTCTTCTGCATCACGACCCAGCGGCCTTTCCTGGACCGTCCCCAGTAGAGCGTGAAACCCAGCAGGTCGAAGCTGCGACCTCGCTGCGTTCCCGTCTCTGGCGACGGTGGACCTGATGGCGGCGGTGCAAAGCGCACCAGCCGTGTCTTGTCCGGATGAAGACGCAAGCCGTACTTACCGAATCGCTTCGGCAGCACTTCATGCACGCGGTGCGCATCCTCCTCCTTCTCGAAGACCAGCACGAAGTCGTCAGCAAATCGCGTCAGGTGAGCGCGGCCTTTCAGCCGTGGTTTCACTTGGTTCGCAAACCACTGGTCGAGTACCTCGTGCAGGTACATATTCGAGAGTATCGGAGAAATCACGCCGCCCTGGGGCACGCCGGTTTCAGGGCGATAGACGCGCCCCTCCTCCATCACGCCCGCCTTCAACCACTTGCCGATGAGCCGTGAGAGCACGCCATCCTGCACCCGCTGACCAAGTATCTCTCGCAGCTGAGCCGGGTCGACAGAGCCGAAGAAATCTTCGATGTCTGCCTCCAGCACCCAGCAATTCCCGAGGTCCATCGCCTGCTTCCAAATCGCCTGCACTGCTTGGTGCGCTGAGCGCCCCGGTCGAAAGCCGTACGAGCAATCCAAGAACGATTGCTCGTACACGGCTTCCAAAACCATAGCGACAGCGCGCTGCAGTACCTTGTCTTCGAAAGCAGGGATCCCGATCGGCCGCGTCTTCTTGCCGTCTCCCTTCGGGATGTGCACACGACGCACGGGCGGCGCGCGGTAGTGGTCACCAGACTTCGCTCGGTCGAGCAGCGATTGGAGGTTGCCCTCCAAATTCACCGCGTACTCCGCTGCAGTCTGGCCGTCTACTCCCACAGCACCGTCTTTGCGCGTGCGCCGATAAGCCTCGTGGAGCCATTCACGATCGATGTGATGCGCGAGCGTGCTCAGCGCCACGCCCGGCATCTGCTTGGCCAGTTTCGCTATCCGTTCGAGTTTCGTTGAGACTTTTGCAGAGCTCGATGTCTCCGTCATCTTTCCTCCAAACGATTCCGTAACTCGGCACCTCCTTCCCTCCGCAGGGTCGCTCGGGTGGCTGTCCCTGCTTCAGCAGTACTATGAGGTGCTCCGACTCCTCGCCGTCCGTCCCGCGTCGCTCCGTTTTTGCGTTGCTTCGCGGTACCGCCGCACAGGCGACGGAGACGTCGAGGTCTCCCA
>JBDTAZ010000056.1:0-39465 GCA_039924325.1 Gemmatimonadaceae bacterium | reverse complement strand
CCAGCTCACGACAACGCGGCGCTTCCGGTCGAACCGCATCCGGAAAGCAGCCACAGAACGCCGGTGGAGATAGCAAAGGACGAGCATGGCGCGCTCGCGCCCTCGCCGGCGCGCGCGGGGCCAGTGGCTTTGGCTCCCAAGAGTCACACGCAAAGAGAAGACGAACTCATACGTGCAGCGGTTCAGCGAAGCGCGCATCCCCAACAGACTGCGGCCGGTCGGCCCGCACATCCCTCGCGTGACCAGCATTGAAGCAATTCACCGACAAAAAAACCGAACGCTCGTCAGCCTCGGAAGCGATCGCTTTGCGCGGCGCAGCACGTCACCGATTCTCATACGTACCGGCTACGATGACCGGTTAGCGGGCGCCGGGTAGGCGCAGCGTGAAGGTGCTGCCCACGCCGACCGCACTCCCCCACCGTCAGCGCCCGTTCCATCGATGGTGCAAGGTCGCGGCTAATCGCGAGTCAGAGACCGGTTCCATCGGTCGTCTGCGTTAGCTCGCAGCGAACCGCACGCACCAGGGTTGATCGCTAAGGAATGGCATAAGCTAGAGGGTGCAGCCGGTGTTTCTCACGTCCACGACCGGAACTGAACTGGTACGGGATGCGGCGTCGGTTAACCGATCTGGACGTCGACACGGCGACTGAGCTCGGCATCTTCGACCGGCGGGTGCTCGACTCGATAACGGGCGATATCGAGGGGGCCCGCGAGAGGAGCTCTACCAGGAAAGATGGCGTCGAGAAGTACTGGAGCCCGCTCGAAAGATCCGCGATGAGTTTTTGGAGCGACGCGCACTCGGATTGCAGCCCCGAGACCCAGTTACCGCAGAATCTTGCCCAAAACTGGCGGGGCGCTGCGCGGGCCGAAAAAGAAGAAAGCGCGTAAGTCTAGAGATATTAATGACTTAATGCGTGATATCGCCGATTCAATTTAGTGCGCCCGGAGGAAGTCGAATCCCCAACCTTCTGATCCGTAGTCAGATGCTCTATCCAATTGAGCTACGGGCGCATTAAAATCCACATTTACAGCAGTGGGGTCTTTCGACCGCCTTTCCTCATCCAACTATGGGCGGTACAAGACTCGAACTTGTGACCTCCACGATGTCAACGTGGCGCTCTAACCAACTGAGCTAACCGCCCGAGGGCCCCACCTACCACCGATCGGAAGGGCGGGCCTCCCTGCGCCCGCCCATTTCTTACGATCCAAGCGGGAGACGGGACTTGAACCCGCGACCCCAACCTTGGCAAGGTTGTGCTCTACCAACTGAGCTACTCCCGCATTTCACCAAAAACACCCACGCCTTCATCCTACAAACAATTGTTTTGCCCAGTGGAGCGAAGGGGGATCGAACCCCTGACCTCTTGAATGCCATTCAAGCGCTCTACCAACTGAGCTACCGCCCCGCTTTTGCTTCGATGCTGCACCCACTGCTGCTTCACTTCTGCTTCACTCCCGCTCGCCAGCCGAATCACCGATTCCGTCGAATCGACCAAAATTCCTGGCCAAATTCGTGCGCTGACTCCCCTGTCCCGCAGGAACCGCGAAGGATATCCGGGGGTATGTCGAAAGTCAAGAAATGTCGTCGTCGCTCGGGTCTAGACATAGCCCCTTCGGCCGGTATCTTGCACCGCACTCCCGCGGTACTCGCGGGTTCAGGAGTCCAAACGAATTCAGCGCCGCGCGAGCGGCGTCTGATACATATAGAGTGAAGAGGCTAACATGGCCGAAGTAAAAACACGCCGCCGCCGGGGTACGGGAACCTCGCCAGCTGGTATAGCTCCAAGTGAGCCGGAGCGCGACATTCTCGATCAGTACCTGTACGAAGTAAGTACTTATCCGCTCCTGAAAGGTACCGAAGAAATCGATATCGCCCGCAAAATTCGCGCGGGCGACGCAGATGCGCTGCAGGAATTGGTGAAACGCAATCTGCGTTTCGTAATTTCCGTTGCAAAAAAATATCAGAACCGCGGTCTCCCGCTCATCGATCTGATCGGTGAAGGGAACGTCGGTCTTTTGACCGCTGCCAGAAAGTTCGATCCGGATCAGGGCGTCAAGTTCATCTCGTACGCAGTGTGGTGGATTCGCCAGGCAATTCTGTCGTCGCTCGCACGTCAGGGGCGCACGGTTCGCGTGCCGCTGAACCGTACTGCAGATCTGTCACGCATCATCAAGGCGTCCGAGATCCTGCGTCAGAAACTTCGTCGTGAGCCAACGCCGAACGAACTCGCGCAGATCACCGGTCTTTCTGTCGATGTAGTCCAGTCGCTCGCCGCGCTCAACACGGGCGACGTCCGACTCGATGCACCGATGGATCCCGAGGGCGATCGTTCTCTGATCGAGCGCTTCGTCGCAGACGAAATGCCCGATACCGAGGAAGAGGCGATGAACCGCTTCCTCAATGACGAGATTGAAACCGCACTGCGCACGCTTCCACCGCGCGACGCGAAGGTACTCAAGCTGTACTTCGGCCTTGAAGGAGGACGAGAGCACACGCTCGAAGAAATTGGATCCATGCTCGGTGTCACGCGTGAACGCGTCCGCCAACTTCGCGACCGCGCTCTCAAGCGGCTGCGGGAAGGCGACGTCGGTCGCGCGCTGAGCAGCTTCGCGGCGTAGGATCGCCCGTCGCGGCCGCACGCAAGCGGCGGTGTAGTACAAAATGGAGGGGCCGGGAGCATCAGTTCGCGCTGAACCGGCCCCTTCTGGTATTTCGTCCGGTCGAGTGGGGCTCAGTGCCGACGCGATCCAATTCTACGCTGGCACGACCACGGTGACACGCCAATATTGAACGGCGCACGTTCGCACACGTACGGTAGATCCCGTTGCGCGGCTGCAAACCTGAGATCGATAGCGGAGAGAGCATGACGACGTTGGTGACGGGGGCGGCAGGGTTCATCGGGTATCACGTTGCACGCCGATTGCTGGAGCGCGGAGACGTGGTAGTCGGAATCGACAATCTCAACGACTACTACGATCCGTCGCTTAAGCGTGCGCGGCTGGCGTCGTTGCAGCCCAACTCCGCATTCACGTTTGTGCGCGGCGATATTTGCGACGCAAAACTGCTCGCGCGCACCATGGCCGAGTACCGTCCGGACGTCGTGATCAATCTCGCTGCACAGGCTGGTGTGCGATATTCGCTCGAGAATCCCGGCGCGTACGCCGACAGCAACCTCGTCGGCTTTCTCAATATCCTCGAGGCCTGCAGGCACGCGAAAGTATCCCATCTCGTGCATGCTTCCTCGAGCTCGGTGTACGGCGCGAACACAACCACGCCGTTCTCCGTCGATCAGCGTGTAGACCATCCGGTCAGCCTCTATGCGGCTACAAAGAAAGCGTCGGAACTCATGGCCCACAGTTACGCGCACCTGTTCCGCATACCAATCACTGCACTACGCTTTTTTACAGTGTACGGGCCTTTCGGCAGGCCCGACATGGCCTACTTCAAGTTCGCACGCGCGATCGTGGAAGGGCGGCCAATCGAGCTATACAACAACGGTGACATGTTGCGCGACTTCACTTACATCGACGACGTGGTCGAAGGTGTAGTGCGCGTCGCCGACAAACCTGCCGTCCCCGACGCGAACTGGTCCAGCGATTCGCCCAACCCCGCCACGAGTTCGGCGCCGTACCGAGTCTACAACATCGGACATAGCGACCCCGTGCCGTTGCTCGAATTTGTGGAGGTACTTGAGCGCCACCTCGGCATTCGAGCAGAGCGCAGATATCTACCCATGCAGCCGGGAGACGTCCTGGCCACCTACGCGGACGTCACCGACCTGGAGCGAGACGTGGGATATCGGCCGGAAACGCCAATCGAGATAGGTCTCGGGAGATTCGTTGACTGGTACCGAAACTACTATGGTAGCGGCGAGGCGAGGCAGGCTTGAGCTCGACGGGATGTGCTACAACTGTTGCATCCGCACGGCACTCTGGTGGGAAGGAGCAATCCCCGCGGATTTGTCTGGCAGGCCTATCGTTATGCTCTACAACGACTTACGTTGAATTTCGCGGACGCCCCGATCGTGCATGCTTCTTGAACCTGGGTGCGCGCCCAACCAAGTCGGAACCAATTTCGCGGCGCCTCCGCTTCGCCGCGTTACGATCTTTGTTTGCCACCGGGCGAAAGAGGACCTGTGTTAGTGACGGAGTTTCCTGACGCGCTCGAGATAGATGACGCCACGACCCGCGGCCGCCGGCCGGGGCGCGGTCTCCGTATCTGTATGCTCACCACCTTCTATCCGCCGTTCAACTTTGGCGGAGACGGTATTGGTGTGCAGCGCCTCGCAGCCGGGTTCGCCCGCAGGGGTCACTCGGTCACGGTGGTGCACGACGCTGATGCCTACCTGGCGCTGAACGGAGGGATCGAACCAGCTCCGGCAGACGCGATTCGCGGCGTCGATGTAGTGCGACTCCACAGCCGACTCGGGAAAGTCTCTCCGTTGCTTACCCATCAGCTCGGTCGCCCCGTCGTCCACGCCAGGCGGATCCGCTCGATACTCGACCGAGGGTTCGACGTAACGTTCTTTCACAATATCTCGCTGGTGGGCGGACCGAGCATCCTTCGAGAAGGACGCGGGGTCCGGATATACGAGGCGCACGAGCACTGGCTCGTGTGCCCGACACACGTGCTCTGGCGGTACAATCGCGAGCTTTGCGATGCGCGTGATTGCCTCCGCTGCACCCTGGCCTATCACAGGCCGCCGCAGCTGTGGCGATCGACCGGGTTGCTCGAGCGCGAGTTGCACAATGTGGACGCGTTCGTCGCCAAGAGCGTATTCAGTCGCGACAAACATCACGAGTTCGGCTTTGATCGGGAGATGGAAGTGATACCGTACTTTCTCCCGGCGAATCCCGCAGCGAATGAGAGGGTCGCGCCGCCGTCTCGGCCGAACGAACGGCCATTCTTCCTGTTTGTTGGGCGACTCGAGAAGATCAAGGGACTGGATGACGTCATCCCGTCGTTCAGTGGCACCGAGGGGCCGGATCTCCTGATCGCCGGGGACGGCGAGTACGCCGGATCGCTACGAGCGCTCGCCCGTGACATGCCAAGGGTACGTTTCCTGGGGCGTGTGCCGCTCGAGCGCCTGGGATCGTATTATGAGCATGCGCTTGCGCTGATCGTACCGTCTGTTTGTTTTGAGACGTTCGGTATTATTCTGATCGAAGCCTTCAGGCAAGGGACCCCCGTGATCGCGCGCAGGTTGGGACCGTTTCCTGAAATAGTCGAGAAATCGGGTGCTGGGCTCCTCTTCGAGACTCGCTCCGAGTTGGACAGCGCGATTGGTGAACTGGCAGGGTCTCCGTTGCGTCGTGACGCGATGGGGAAAGCGGGCAGCTCGGCATTTGTCGAGCACTGGAGTGAGGAAGCTGTGATGCCCCAGTACCTCGATCTCATTTGCCGCACGGCGAGTGCGAAGGGCGAGCAGTCAATCGTGGACGCTCTATCGAGCGGAGGCATTGCATGAAGGTCTTTATTACTGGCGGCGCCGGTTTCATCGGGTCGCATCTCGCAACCCGGTTGCTCGACGATCGCCACCAGGTGATCATTCTCGACGACCTATCGACTGGCTCGATGGATAACATCGAGCACCTGATCGGGCGTGCCGGCTTCACATATCACATTGGGTCGGTGACGAACGCGGCGCTAGTCTCTGAGCTCGTCGATCGATGTGACTGCACGGTGCACCTGGCGGCGGCCGTTGGCGTTCGCCTCATCGTCGAAAGCCCGGTTCGTACGATAACAACTAACGTACACGGAACCGAGGTCGTGCTGGAGGCGGCCGCGCGCAAGCAGAAGCTCGTAATCCTGGCCTCGACGTCGGAGGTGTACGGCAAGAGTCCGCGTACCCCGTTCAGGGAAGACGACGACCTGGTACTCGGCTCGACGACTCACTCGCGATGGGCGTACGCATGCTCGAAGGCGCTGGATGAGTGGCTCGGGCTCGCTTACATGCGCGAGCGCAACCTGCCCGTGATCATCGTGCGCTTCTTCAATACCGTGGGGCCGCGCCAGACCGGGCGTTACGGCATGGTTGTGCCAACATTCGCGTCGCAGGCCGTGCGTGGTGATCCGATCACCGTATTCGGACCCGGAACACAGTCCCGCTGCTTCGGGCATGTGTCCGATGCCGTGGAGTCGCTCGTGCGACTGATGCGCACGCCGTCGGCGGCCGGGCGCGTGTTCAATGTCGGGAACGACGAGGAAGTCACGATCCTGAGGCTCGCGGAGTTGGTGCGCGACGCTGCGGAAAGTTCATCACCGATCGTTAGCGTTCCGTACGACAAGGCCTATGCGGTAGGATTTGAGGACATGCCGAGGCGCGTACCGGATCTGACGCGGCTGGAGCAGACCATCGGATTCCGTCCGCACATTTCGCTGGCGCAGATCATCAACGACGTCGTTGCGGACCAACGTTCGATGCTCGCTGCCGTCGGGGCGTGATGTGCGCCTCGTGGCAATGTCTGCGCCTGAAGCGAGCCGTCGGGCATGACTGAAAAATCCGTGGCGATACCACCGGCTACGGGGAGTCCACCGGCGATCCTGGTTGATCGTGCACCTGTACCTACCGACGTGCTAGGGCGTGCGACGGAGCTCGTGGTTCTGCTTCGCCCGCGGCAATGGGTGAAGAATGGGTTCGTGCTCGCGCCGCTCCTCTTCTCTGGGAGAGCGGGCGACCCCGCCGCCGTTGCCCACGCGGTCGGGGCGTTCGTTTGCTTCTGCCTCATCGCAAGCGGTATTTACTGCTGGAACGACGTTGCGGATTCAAGCGCGGATCGTGCGCATCCCACCAAGCGCGACCGCCCTATTGCGGCCGGGCGCGTGAGCCCGGCTACAGGTATCGTGCTGGGGTCGGCGCTGGTACTGGTCTCGTTGCTGCTGGGCTATTTCATCGCACCGAGTCTGTCACTCGTTCTTGCCGTGTACGCGGGCCTCAACATCATTTACTCGTTGTCTCTCAAGCGCATCGTGCTCGTGGATGTCTTCGCGATTGCGGCGTTCTTCATACTACGACTTCTGGCTGGTGTTACTGCCATCAGCGTGCACGCGTCGGTCTGGCTGCTATTGTGCGGCGGCCTGCTGTCGCTGTATCTGGGATTCGCTAAACGGCGTCACGAGCTGACGTTGCTCGCGGATGGTTCTAATGCGCAACGTACGGTGCTCCTGCATTATGACGCGGCGACCCTGGATCAGATTTCCGGCATCCTGCTCTCTGTAACGATCGTCTCGTACATCATGTACACGATATCCTCACGTACGGCCGTCGCGGTTGGATCTGAGGCGCTCAGTTATAGCACCATTTTCGTACTCTACGGCTGCTTTCGATACCTGATTCTCACTCGCCGCGACCACGGAGGGGATCCCGCTGTGACGCTCCTCACTGATCGCGGGCTCATCATCGACGTCGTGCTGTGGATCATATATTGTGCGTGGATCGTTTACCGTCCCATCTAACGTGGCGGCTTGCAACTGCGCCGATACCGTGATGCCTTCATGACTTCGCGTAGTGACACCACCGGCGGTTGCGGGCCGGATTTATCGTTGGTGATCCCGTGCTACAATGAGGCGGAGTCGATCGCGTACACCGTGCGTCGGCTCGTTTCAGTCTTCGAGGCCGCGGGTCGCGCGATTGAAATCATCGCTGTGGATAACGGCTCGACCGATAGCACGGGCGAGGCTATTGCCGAGCTTGCGCGCGATCTTTCCGCAGTCCGGCCGCATCGGGTTGAAGTCAATCAGGGATACGGCTTTGGATTGCTTAGCGGGGCGCCTCTGGCGCGCGGCCGCTGGGTTGGTTTCATCCCTGCCGACGGGCAGGTCGACGCTGAGGATGTGCTGCGGCTGTACGAGGCTGCGTCGGAATCGCGGAGGCCGGTCCTCGCGAAGGTGCGACGGAGGTTCCGGATGGATGGCATTGGCCGGAAGTTCGTGTCGATCTCGTACAACGCATTCGTTCGCCTTCTCTGGCCGACACTTGAATCGCTGGATGTCAACGGTACGCCGAAGCTCCTGCCACGCGTGGTGCTGGAGCAGATGGCACTTGAATCGGACGGTTGGTTCCTGGATCCGGAGATCATGATCAAGGCACACTATCTCGGGGTGCACGTGCTTGAGCTGAACGCTTTTTCCCGCATGCGTGGCAATGGTGTCTCGCACGTGCGTGCCGCGACGTGCTGGGACTTCTTTCGTAACCTGTTGGCGTTCAGGTTCGGCTCCAGGTTGACCCAATGGCGCGCGAGCATCAACCAGCGTGAAGGCGAGACCGATGCGCCAGCACGCGCCACGGCTGGCGCAAGACAGTGACTTCAAAAGACTCAAGCAGCGAAATCAATGACTGTTGACATCCACCGAAGCTGGGCGGCCACAGCGCCAGTCCATTTGCTACGGGACGATTGCCGCGGCTGCGGCGGTACGGCACTTTCACGCATCCTGGCGCTTGGGGAGACTGCGTTGGCCAACGCATTTCTCGGAAACGATGCAGAATTTGCAACGGAGCAGCGATTTGCGCTCGACGTCTACCTGTGCCAGAGCTGTGGGCTTGTCCAGCTATTAGACGTCATCGATCCAGAGACTCTATTTCGCAACTACGTGTACGTGACCGGAACGTCCACGACGATGGCCGCGCACAACAAGGCATACGCGGCGAGCGTGACTGAACGGCTCGGCCTCGGACAGGATGATCTGGTGGTCGAAATCGCAAGTAATGACGGAAGCCTGCTTCGTTATTTCAACTCGCATGGCGTGCGGACGCTTGGGGTCGAGCCAGCACGCAACATTGCGCGCATTGCGCGCGACGCCGGTATTGCAACGGTCGAAGAATTCTTCACGTCCGCGCTCGCACACGAGTTGCGCGACATCCACGGCAGCGCGCGTGCCGTAATTGCCAACAACGTCCTCGCACATGTCGATGACACGCGAGGCTTCCTCTCCGGAGCGCGGGCGCTGCTCGCACCGGACGGTCTTCTGGTAGTAGAGGTCCCCTGGCTGGGCAAGCTGGTTGCGAACCTGGAATACGACACCGTCTATCACGAGCATCTCTGCTACTTTTCGCTTACTGCGCTTTCGCAGATATGTTCCGCCGCCGGCTTGCATGTGGTTGATGTTGAGCACGTTTCGGTTCATGGAGGCTCGCTACGCGTCTACGCATCGCCGGTACCTCGCGAATCCAGCGCCGCGAGCGTCACGAACTTGCTGGCTGAAGAAGCGGCGGCTGGTCTGCGCGACCCGGCGCGGCTTGCGCGATTCGCCGATGATGTGTCTCGGCAACGAAGCGAACTCCGCGCACTCCTTGAGTCGCTGCAGAGTGAGGGAAAGACGATTGCAGGCTACGGTGCGCCGGCGAAGGGCAACACGCTGCTGCAGTACTGCAATATCACATCGAGCATGCTGCCGTATACTGTCGATCGTAATCCCTTCAAGGTCGACTGCTTCACCCCCGGAACGCATATACCGGTGTTGCCGGTTGATACCTTGGCAGAGCGACGTCCGGATTATCTATTGATCCTCGCGTGGAATTTCGCCGAGGAAATCATGGCACAGCAGGCGGAGTATCGCGCCAGCGGCGGCCGATTCATCGTTCCTCTTCCGGTGCCACGGATCATATGAGGCAGGTCGAATGAGCATTCCGGTCATCATCCTCGCCGGCGGCAAGGGTACACGCATCGCCGAGGAGAGCAGCGTGCGACCGAAGCCCATGGTCGAGATTGGCGGCAAGCCCCTGATTTGGCACATCATGTCTATCTACGCCAGTCATGGCTACGAGGATTTTCTGGTGGCGTGCGGCTACAAGGGTGTCCAGTTAAAAGAATACTTTCATGGCTTGGCCCTACATGCAAACGATTTTTTTGTAGATTTGTGCACCGGCGAGGTTGATGTCGTAAATCGTCAGCCGCTCGCGTGGCGCGTCGGGTTGATAGACACTGGTCTCGACACGATGACCGGTGGCCGAGTGAAGCGATTGCAACGTTACGTCGACGGCAGGACGTGCATGGTCACATATGGCGACGGTGTAGCGGACATTGACATTCAAAAACTGCTCCAGTTCCATCGTAGTCACGGGCGCCCTGCGACTGTCACAGCAGTACGTCCGCCGGCCCGCTTCGGCGGACTCAGGCTTGACGGTGACACTGTCGGAGAATTCTCCGAGAAGCCGCAGACGGGGGAGGGTTGGATAAACGGCGGTTTCTTTGTATTCGAGCCGGAAGTGTTCGATTACCTTCGCGGCGACGAGTCCGTGCTGGAACGTGAGCCACTTGAGTTGCTCGCGCGAGAAGGCAAGTTGATGGCGTACCGACACACTGGCTTCTGGCAGCCCATGGACACGCTGCGGGAGAAGTTGATCCTAGAGGAACTCTGCTCAGGCGGACATGCACCATGGATGAAGCATCAGCAACTTTCTGGAAGGAACGAACAGTCCTCGTCACCGGTGCCACCGGCTTACTAGGTAGCGCGGTTACCGCAGAACTGGTTGGGCGCGGAGCAATTGTTACGACATTGGTTCGGGATTGGATTCCACAAAGCCAGTTGGTTGCATCGGACCTCCTCAAGCGTACGCGCGTCGTTCGCGGTGAGCTCGAGGATTTCGCGACGATTCTCCGCGCCATCAATGAACACGAAATTGACACGATTTTGCATCTCGGCGCGCAAACCATCGTCGGTACTGCTGCACGGTCGCCACTGTCTACGTTCGAGGCCAATGTACGCGGCACTTGGACTCTGCTCGAGGCGTGTCGCTTGTGCCCGAAACTCGTTCAGCGCGTCGTCGTAGCATCGAGTGACAAGGCGTACGGAATACACGATACTCTCCCGTATACGGAGGATACGCCCCTTGGTGGGCGCTTCCCGTATGATGTCTCCAAGGCCTGCGCTGATCTGATTACGTTTTCCTACAGAGAGACATACGGGTTGCCGGTTGCGATAACTCGATGCGGCAACCTCTTCGGGCCCGGCGACCTGAACTTCAACCGACTCATTCCAGGAACGATTCGATCTGTGTTGAACGGGGAACGGCCGCTAGTGCGCAGCGACGGGAGTTTCGTTCGCGATTACTTCTTTGTGCAGGATGCCGTAAATGCGTACCTGCTGCTCGCTGAGCGCCTGCGCGAACCAGCAGTGATTGGCCGGGCTTTCAATTTTGGAATGGAAGTACCGCTCAGCGTGCTCGAGATAGTCGATGCATTGCTCAAGATCATGGGCCGTGCAGATCTGCCTCCGGTGATTCTCAACGAGGCCACGCATGAGATTCCGCGCCAGTACCTGGACTGCACGCGCGCGAAGACGACACTCGGCTGGTCGTCGCGGTGGAGTCTTGACGATGCGCTTCGCGAGACAATCGCGTGGTACGAGAGCTATGTTGCGGCGGGAACTGCGCTTCCCGCCTGACCGTGGCCGGCGTTGGCCTCCCGTGTCCGGTTGATACCTTCGGCTGGCGTGATGGAGGGGCGCCAGCCTGTCAGATCTTCAAGCTTTGCGATGCTCACTGCGGAGTGGCGCATCTCGCCCGCCCGCTCTGGGATCGCGCCGAAACGCAGCCTTTCCGGAGCAATGCTCAGGACGGTTGCCGCGATTTCCACGAATTCTCTGACGGAGTGTAGCGTCCCAGTGGCGACGTTGACGATCTCACCGGCTCCGACGGCCACCGTCCCCAATCTCATCATTGCTGAAACCGAGTCGTCGACGTGGACGAAATCTCTCCGCTGAATCCCGTTGGTCAGCGGGATTGGCTCCTCGTTGATCGCGGCGGATATGAGCGTTGGAACGAGGCGTCCAGCGCGTTCCCCGGGGCCATACACCGTAAAAAGGCGCGCGGCAACCGATGGGATCGAATGTACGGCGCAGCGTTCAGCGAGCAGCATCGTGCCGGCGAGTTTCGTGCGGCCGTACAATGTGGACGGGAGCGCCTCGGAATTCTCGCGCAGATCGCCGCCTGCATCGCCGTATTCCGCCGCGGAGCCGGCATGCACGATCTTTGCTCCGGTCCAGTCACCGTCACCGAGTGTCGCAACCGCGTCGACGAGCGTCGCGATCATATCCCTGTTGATCCGGTTGGCAAGACCAGCATCAGTTTGCGCGGGATAGACACCGTAACCAGCCATGTTGAATACGACGTTCGGCGTCGCTGTACAAACCTCCCGCCTCAGTGCCTCGCTATCTCGCAAGTCGCAATACACGACACTGCCCGTGAATTCTGCGCCAGGTTGGAAATGTCCGGGTCTGAATACGGCTGTGACGTGGGCGCCGGCCTTGACCAGAGCGTGCTGCATGCACGAACCGATGAACCCGCCAGCACCCAGTATCATCACGCGCCTGCCGGCGTAGGCGCTGATCACCGCACGCCCGGTGTCGAGGACTGATCCGGTACGTCGCTCTTTCCGTGCTGAGTCTCGACAAGCAATTGCGATGCGGGTATCGGCCCGCGAACTACTCGATACCCAGAACCGGTGACAGTCGGTCCGTCGACAATCCACACCTTTCGGTCGGGATACGCAGCCAGTACCGCTGCACGCGTCGATGCGTCGCGATCCCACGCGTAAATAGGAGCATCTGCGTGAAGATCCAGCGGATTGTAGATAGCAGCCGACGCATAGTCCGGGTGTCGGTTTCCGCGGACGAGAATGAGGCTCCGGCCGAACTGAGTCTGCGACGAGAGGTCACGTAGATCGGGGCGCATACCGCGATAGTAGTGGTATTTATCCAGTGACCGCCACGGCATGAATGTGACCAGCGCGCTCATCGAAAGCAGTGCCAAGCCGATCAGGAGCCGATTTCTCGATACCGGATCGTAGGAGTTGGCGTCCAATGGGTTGAGCCGTCTCGGAAGGAGCCGCATTGCGCGCGCGGTCAGTAGCATGCATGGGAGAAGCACCAGATACCAGTAACGCGCACCAAAATCCGGGCCGCCACTGAACCAGTAGAAGCTGTGAATTCCCGCAATGGTCGCGATCACGACCCACAGCAGTTTATCGGTGCGGTCCATGCGCCGACCGAATAGCACGAGAACAACCGGGAGTAACGAACCGATTGCCCATCCGAAGAGCTCTACGTTGATCGCAAACGTATTGAAGTCCGCGTTGATGAGCACGTCGGGAAGGCCGTGTCCGGGCAACGGGTCCAGGCCGGGCCACCCCATCCCACGATTGGCCCCAAAACCTAGATCGTTCGAGTGAGGCGGGTAATACTTATCTACATACATCATGATCGGGAACGTTGTGGCACTTCCGGTAAGTCTGGTATTGTACGGAAGCGTGAGGGCGCCAATCGCGATTGCTCCCAGTGCGAGCAACATTGTCGCTTTTACCCGAATCACTTTACCTGGTCCCAGCAGTGTCCAGAAACCGAGTAGCAGTGCAACCGCGAGCCCTTCCAGAGGTCGCACCAGGCTCGTCATTCCGATCGCACCGCCCGCGACCAGAGCCCGCCACCAACGGTAATCGCGCCGCATCTGGGTCGTAAGGAGCGCCGCTAGCAGCGCACAGGTCATCGACACCGTATGCGTCATGAAGTTCATCGCCATGAACAGGTGCCACGGCGATACGCATAGCAAAATGACGGCAATGCGTGCGATGCGGCGATCAAATAGCTCCTGCGCCAGGAGATAGCTAAGAAGAACGTTTATCCCTGCCAGTACTGGATTAACGAGCCACGGCACTCCAAAGAACGATCCGACGGCGAGTACCGCGGGCCACCCTGGTGGGACCGGCGAGAACCATTGCGAAGTACCGAAGTACATCAGGTCGATGTCGAATGCCTTAGGAACCGGAGGCAGGGGCAGCGCAATCATCCCCTTCGCGAAGTAGGCGGCGTGCTTGAGATAAACCACCTCGTCCGGGACATGCGGGTGCCGCTGATACACGACACACACTAGCAGTACCGCGACAGCTGTCGTCCACAGTGCACCTATCCACGCAAACCGGTCAAGCCGCGGCTGTTGTTTGCCCGCCTGGGCCGCGACACCGAGAATGCGTTCGATGTGATGGGCGAACGCGGATATCGCAGCGTCGGGTAGGGCGGCGACAGCGAGCAGGACGTTGAGCAACGCGATAGCCTGTATCGACGTCGCCAGCAGCAACTCGGCCGCAAAGTCCACTGGCGATCGCGAGAACGTCGAGCTGAATACCAGCATGATGAAGACGACTACCCCGACCCGTGACGGAGTCCAGATAGTCCTGTCTATGAGCGCAAACGGATTTCGCTTCGTGTGGCGGGAGCGCAGGAGTGCGAACAGGCATACGAGCGCCTGGACCACGATGACCAACAGATGCAGCACGCTCCAACGGGTTGACACGAGCGCCAGTGGCGTTAGGAAGTGCTGGTATGCCACCCTCGGTCCAGCGAAGATGAGCTGAAGCGCAGATGCCTGCGCGACGACCAGCAGCGCCGACCATCGTGCTGTGGCTGCGCAACTTGTTCCAGCACCCAAAGCCAGGATAAGGCAGGCGCCGGCAGCACCGAAGGAGAACGCGCTGCGACCAGCGATCAGGCCCTCTGGGGTCCTGAGGTGCGGGTCGAGTAGCCCCCACACGACGAGGCCGATCGCAAGCACAACGAGCCCCAGCCGAACGATCGTGACCAGTATCGGTGACGCCGGCTTTGGACGCAGTGCGACCGATCCGTTCGTCATTGTGGTCTCCGATGATCCGTGCGCGATGACGTCAGCATGGCCGATAACTTACTGCCGAGCCCGTGCCTCTGGAACGCGATCGGCGCGATCGAGCCGATCGCGGTATCATAGCGGGCTATCGGATCCGAGCCATTCTGGGCATTTTCTCACAGACTTCATGCCACATTTCCTGCCCGGTCGCCATTCGCAGCGATCGAAACACTTCATCCAGGCGCCCCGGGTCGGCGTGTTGTGTGATCGGGCTGATGTTGAAGCGCATGCGTACCGGACGGTTGTCTGTGTAATCGGCGGTCATCAGATGCGGTACTGGGGCTAACGTGGAACAAGAGTGAAGAGTCACATCAAAGATCGTACTCGAATTGTTCGTCGGCGACTCTGATTCGCCGGCGCCGGTCGTCGGCCGCGTCGCCCGCGCCTTTGTAGCGCTCGGCTCTGGCGAAGTAGCCGCCCGACTGATCGCATTCGCCGGTACGCTGTATGTTGCCCGGACGCTCGGGCCCGAGCGATACGGCGTGATCGGCTTTGCGCTGGCCGTATTGCTGTACCTACAGCGGATAGCGGATGCGGGTTTCGATCTCGGTGTCGGTGTGCGAGAGGTCGCCTCGCACCGCCAGGACGTAGCGCGCATGGTGCCGGCGCTACTCACGATCCGTGCTTCGATCGCGGTGGCGCTCGCCTGCCTCACCGCGCTTCTGTCGCTGCTCTTCCTTCCGAGTCCGGACGGACAGGTACTCGCTATCTATGCTGGTGCTCTAGTCGCGGTCGGGCTCAACACGAGTTGGGTCCATGTCGGCCTCGAACACGCGCGCCGCGTTGCCACGGCACGCGTGTTAGGTGAGTGCGCGGCGCTTACCGTTCTGGTAGCTACGGTCCACGGCCCGGGTGACGTAAGTCACGTTCCTTTGGCGCAGATCGTCGGCGATGTTCTGTCAGCCGCCATTTTGCTGACGATCTTGGCACGCACCGGCATGCGTCTGACTCCGCGCCTCGACTTGGCAGTTGCGCTCCCGATCCTTCGGCAGGGCTGGCGCTTGATGGCTGCGTCACTGTTCGGGCTCGCATTGTACAACTCCGACTTGCTGTTCCTGCGTTTCTTCCGTGGGAGCGAGAGTGTTGGCTATTACGCAGCGGCGTACACCGTCGTGGGCTTCTGCCTGAACGTCGGGATTGCGTATGGCTTGAGCCTCCTTCCGGTTCTGAGCGCATCCCGCGGAGAACCGGCTCAGCACCGAGATATTTATCAGACGGCACTCGCGCACGCCTTCGTGGTTCTCATCCCGGTCGTGGTCGGTGGTGCCATCGTGGCACAGAGCATCGTGGGGTTCACTCTGGGGCCCACCTACTATCCCGCCGGTCTTGCGCTCCGGCTGTTGATCTGGTCGTTGGTCCCGGGCGTACTGTGCAACGTCGTCGTGATCGGACTCCTCTCTGTTGGCCGTGAAAATGACGTATTGCGTGCGTTTGCTGGTACTCTGATCGTGGTGACGATACTTGACATTGTCCTGATCTCGCGGTTCGGCATCGCGGGAGCTGCGGTGGCGACTATCATTGGAGAGACGGTGCGGCTTGCCCTGACTATGTACGCCGCCTACAACGCGGGCTTGGGACGGATCTCTATGGTACGGCTTTGGCGGCCGACGGCCGCGGCGGCAGCAATGGCGCTGGCGCTATTCCTGTTGCAGCCGGCCAGCCTGGCCGGCGCTGTCATGATCGGCGCTTGCTCGTACGCCGTTGGGCTGATTGTGACCGGCGCGGTACGGCTGCGGCGTGGCCAGATCCCGGAGCTTTCGGTATGACCGGTGGAGGGCCCGCAGCGGGCACCAAGCCGTCGGGTGGCGCGGCGTCGCCGACTGATGCGTTGCCGCCGGGACGTGAGTCGCCCCGCACTACCCGCCACGTCGCAGTCATGACGGTTATTGCCGTGGGTGTGCTTCTGCCGCCGCACGCATTTGCGACGGCTGTCGCCGGTCCGGGCGCGACGGTACACCATATCGCACAGATAGCTGTCGGTGCGATGTTGCTCAAAGCAGCGTTGTTACTCAACGCTTTTTTGTTCGCCGCCGCGCCATATATGCGGATTGCCGGGCGCTCTTCTGACCGGCATGGACTCGCACCTCGCGCCACCTCGCCAAACAACCCGCCCTGGACGCGAATTCAGGTCGCAGCTGCCGTGTTCGTTCTCGTATTGGGCACCGGGCTGCGTATTCCTTCGCTCGGCGACGGGTTGTGGTTCGACGAGATCCAGACCTATGTCGACTACGTGCGTTTGCCGCTCGCGCAGATCATCTCCACGTTCGACAGCCAGAACCAGCACCTGCTCTATTCGATCCTCGCGCGCGTATCCGTCGTCATCTTTGGCGACTCGGTCTGGGCACTTCGCCTTCCAGCGGTCTGCTTCGGCGTCGCGAGCTTGGGTGCGCTAATCTGGTTTGGTGAGCGCATCACCGCGCGACGTGAAGCGTTGCTAGCCGCGCTTATACTCGCTGTGTCGTATCACCACGTCTGGTTTTCGCAAAACGCACGCGGTTACACGGGTCTGTTGTTCTTCACCCTGATTGGCAGTGGCTGTTTCCTTCTCCTGCTCCGTAAACCGGGTATCCATACTGGGCGCTACATCGTCGGATACGCGGTCAGTATGGCACTGGCGCACATGATTCATGTTACGGCGGTTTTCGCAACTGCGGCCCAGGCCCTGGTGTTGGTCTGGTTGCTCTGTTTGCACCGGAAGGAGCTGGCGAACCGCGGATGGCGTGCGCCGGTGGCAGGGCTGGTGCTCGCCGGTAGTCTGTCGTTCCTGGCATACGCAGTGGTGCTCCCCCAATTCATGGCGACGCTTCTGATTCCACCAGATGCAGGGTCGGCGACCGTGTGGAAGGACCCCGCGTGGATGTTGACGGAGGGGCTCAGGGTGCTAATCTCCGGTATTCCGGGTGGGTTGCTCGCTGTGGCGGTCGCGGCGTTCGTGATAGGCGCTGGCGTGGTGAGTTACTGGCGGCGAAGTGGAACCGCAACCGCCGTCATGCTGCTTCCTCCGATCGTCACGGGTGCCGCGGTAATGATCCTGTCGCACAACCTCTGGCCACGATTCTTTTTCTTTAGCGCGGGTTTCATTGTCCTGATCGCCGTCCGGGGCGGTTTTGCGGTCGTCGACGCGCTGCTGCCTCCGAAATATGTCGCTCACGTTGGAGTCGGCGGAGCGCTGCTGGTGGCGGCGGCGAGTTTGCTTACGGTTCCGAGAGCCTGGCATCCCAAACAGGACTTCGAGGCCGCGCGTGTATTCGTTCAGGGCCATCGAGGCCCGGGTGACGCTGTCGCGGTGACGGACATGACCAGCTACGTTTATACGCGCTATTACCATCTCCCTTGGACGATTGTCACCTCGGCGGCAGACCTTGGCGTCCTCGAAACTGGGCATTCACGGACCTGGATGGTGGTGACATTCCCGGTGCGCCTGCAAACCGGCGAGCCGACTCTCTGGGCGCGACTGACAAATTCATATCGTACCGTGGCACATTATCCGGGAACAGTCGGAGGTGGAGACCTTTACGTGATGGTGACCCGATGACCGCCAGTTCTCCACCGCAGCAAAACCCGTTCGAGCCGCGGCCCCCTGCTCGCTACCGAGGTGCCGGCACCATCGAGCGCGAACTCGAACCGGGGGAGCGTCGGCTCGCTCATGCGGTCAGTATCGTGATTCCGGCCTTCAACGAGGGAGCGCATGTAGCAGCACAAATCGATGATGTAGCCCGGGTCATGGACGCATCAGGGTGGGAGTACGAGATCGTCGTGGTGGACGACGGGTCGAGCGATGATACGGCTGAGCGCGCGGCCGAAGCCGGAGCGCACGTACTTTCGCATCCACGGAACCGGGGCTACGGTGCGTCACTCAAGCATGGAATCAGGCGTTCGGTTTACGACTGGGTCCTGATCACTGATGCGGATGGCACCTATCCCGTCGACGCGATTCCGGAGCTGCTGGCACGGGCCGATGTAAATGACATGGTCGTCGGTGCGCGCACGGGCGAGACAGTCCAGGTCCCGCTCGTCCGTCGTCCCGCCAAGGCATTCCTCCGGTGGCTCGCGAGCTATCTGAGCGGCCAGAATATTCCGGACATCAACTCCGGACTGCGATTGATGAGAAAGACGCTTGTCGAACGATACGAGTATCTGCTCCCGCCGGGATTCTCCTTCACGACCACGATAACGCTCGCGTCGATTTGCAATGACCATACCGTCGAGTACATCTCGATCAACTACTACAAACGGCTCGGCAGTTCCACGATCCGCGCGCGCCACGCTTACGACTTCACTCTGCTCATCCTGCGCACGATAGTGTTCTTCAACCCGCTCAAGGTGTTCATCCCGCTCGGCGCGGTGCTCGCCGTCATCGGGATTGCGAAGTTGATCTACGACATATTCCGCAACAACATGTCGGAAACGACCGTGCTCGGTCTTCTCGCCGCGTTGATCATCTGGTCAGTGGGGCTGCTCGCCGATCAGAATGCGCGGCTTGCGGGACGAAAATGAAACGGTGGCTTAAACCGGCGGTGAGCATTACACTCCTTGCCGCAATTTTCTATTTCCTGCCGTGGACCGAGGTGAAGACCGCCATCTCGCGCCTAACGTTCACCACGTGGGCGATCGTACTTATCGGGTTCCTGATTGGCCATAGCATGGGGGTCGCCAAGTGGCGCATGCTCGTAAACGCGGGACGTGCGCGCCTCAAGCCTCGCGACGGAATCCGTTGTTACGCCGCCGGTCTCTTCGCAAATCTTTGCCTGCCAACGGTCGTCGGCGGCGACGTCGTGCGCGCCGCACTGGCCGCGCGAGCAACTGGTCGCCCCGAGGCGGCCTTCTTCGGAAGCGCGGCGGATCGTGCGATCGACATCTCGGTGACCGGCTTGCTTATCGCGATAGGCGGAGTGCTCTCGCGTGACTCGTTCCCGGGATGGGCAGGAGAACTGCTCGCCGTCGGTGTGTTGGTCGTTGCTATTGCCATGTTCGCTTTCGTTCCACTGCTGCTCAGACGTCGCCTCGCTCGCTGGCCCCGAAAAATCCGCAGGCCGGTTGGTCGCAGCCTCGTGGTGCTGCGTCGGATGAGCAGGTCGCCTCGGACCGCGGTCACCGCGGCAGCGATTTCGCTGGCGATGCAGGGTGGCTTCGTTCTGCTGAACGCATACATCGGTCGCTCGGTGGGAATTACCGTCTCGCTCACTGTCTGGTTCTTCGTTTGGCCCCTGGCGAAGATTGCGGGGCTTCTACCGATCAGCCTCGGGGGACTTGCCGTGCGGGACGCAACGCTCGCCGCGCTGCTTGCACCAGCAGGGGTTCCAGTTACGCTTGGCATCGTCACCGCCCTCATCTGGCAGTCGATAATGATTTCCGGCGGCCTCGTTGGTGGGATCCTTTGGTGGGCGTTGAGCGGCGGCCAGTCTGGGTGGCGCGACGTCACTGCGGCGAGCAAAGCGAAAAATCTGCAACCACATGCAAACCATGCTTGAATCGTGAAGGAGGCGCGCGAGAAATCACCAACGGTGCCGGATGCGAACGAGCTGCCTCACGTAGTCGTCCTTGGCGGCGGTCCTGCCGGTGTCGGAGCCGCGTTTCAATTGCGCAGGCTCGGCCGCGCGCGCGTGACGCTCATCGAGGCCAATCCGGCCGTGGGTGGCAACTCCGGGAGCTTCGATCATGCGGGGCAACGTCTCGACTACGGCAGCCACAGGCTGCACCCGGCGTGTGATCCGGCGATCCTCGAGGACATAAGAACAGTGCTGGCTGGAGACCTTCTGGATCGTCCGCGTCACGGCCGAATCCGGCTGCGCGGTCGATGGATACATTTCCCGCTGAAGCCCATCGATCTGCTGCTACGGCTGGATCCCGGCTTCGCGCTCGGCACCATGCACGACATGATCCGACGCCGGAGCAAGAGTACGAAACCGACACCTGGCATCGAAAGCTTCGCATCGGTATTGCATGGAAGCTTGGGCGAGACGATCTGCCGTGACTTCTACTTCCCCTATGCACGCAAGATATGGGGCGCGGAGCCCGAAGAGCTATCGGCAATCCAGGCTCGACGACGCGTGTCAGCGGGTTCGTTCGGAAAGTTGCTCCGCAAACTCATGTCGGCAGTGCCGGGATTCAAGCCCCCGGGGTCTGGACGCTTCTTCTATCCGCGGCGCGGCTTCGGACAGATCAGCGAGGCGTTCGCCGCCGCAGCGAGCAAGTCCGGAGCAGATATCATGCTGGGTTGGCGTGTGACCGGCGTGGAGCGTGACGGAGACGCCTGGGCGGTGCGCGCGGAGAGCGGAGCAGAGACGCGAACGATGCACGCGGACTATTTATGGTCCACGCTCCCAATAACCATGCTGGCTCGCATGACGACGCCGCCTCCGGACGAAAAGTCCATGGCCGCATCCGGCGCGGTGCAGTATCGCGCGATGTTGCTCGTATATCTGACGCTCCCGGTGCCGCAGTTCACAGAGTTCGACGCGCACTACTTTCCGGAACGCGCAGTTACGATCACGCGACTTTCGGAGCCAAAGAATTATTCCGCGCTGGACGAGCCGCACGAATCCACGACGCTGTGCGCGGAACTGCCATGCGCGCCGGGCGACGCGTACTGGGAGATGAGTGATGCACAGCTCGGCGCAATAGTCGTAGCCGATCTGGCGCGGTCCGGCCTGCCGCTTCCCGCCGAAGCCACGTCGGTGTACGTCAAGCGACTACGCTTCGCGTATCCGATCTACCGTCATGGTTACGAGCGCGCATTTGCCGCGCTCGACGACTGGGCGTCGGAGCAGCCCAACATGCTGACGTTTGGCCGTCAGGGCTTGTTTGCCCACGACAACACGCACCATGCACTCCGTATGGCATACGCGGCGTCCGATTGCCTGGGTGCCGACGGGTTCGATCTCGGCAAATGGGGCGAGTACCGGCGAGAGTTCGAAGGCCACGTGGTAGAGGATTGATGTCGAGTTCGCGGAGGTCCGGCGCAGCGGCGCGTCTGGCGCTCACTGTATTTCTCGTCTATGTCGCGCATTTTGCGTCGAACGTCGTTCGGGAGACATACCTTGCGATCACACTCGGTGAGCATCTCTCCGTACGCGTCGATGACTACGTGGGGCTTCACCCCGACCTGTTCGAGATTCCCGGGCGCGGCGCGTACATCAACAACAATCCCGGCGCGTCCATGCTCGGCGCAATTCCTTATGCGCTTGCCCGGCCAGCCCTCGCCATCCTCTTCCACGCTCGCCCCGATTTGATAAAACCCAAGCCGGCGGCGGCGTACAACGATCCTCGACCGAACCGTACGAAGTTCCTGAACGCGTCACGCGAGCGTGGGCTGGACGTCAAGCTTGGTCTCGCGGCAGCCATAACTCAGGCTGGCTTGATGGCCCCACTCGGCGCGATCGCGGTCGTGGTGTTGTTTGGCTTCTTGCGCGACCGACTCGGCGACGAACGCGCTGCGGTCTGGCTCTCGATTCTCTATGCGTTCGGAACCCCGATTTTTTTTCGCTCTGCGTTTCTGAATCAAAACGCGATAGTCACACACTGCACGTTGATCGCATTTGTCCTGCTTGCGAGCGCGACGCGCTCATCGGGCGCGACGGACGGAAGCGCATGGCCATCTGGGAATCGCGCGCTCATGGGGGCTGGCGCGATGCTCGGCATCGCATTGCTTTGCGACTATAGTGCAGCCGCCCTCATCGTCGCATTTGGGTTCTGGACTCTCGGGCGCGGTTGGCACCGCAACGGGTTTGCCGGTGGCCTCCGCGATACTGGGTGGTTGGCGGCCGGAGCGATTGGGCCCCTACTCCTGTTACTGTGGTATCAGTGGGATGCGTTCGGCAATCCATTCTTGCCGGCGCAGCATTACATGACCGCAACGCAATACAGCGGACGCGGGATCGACGGGATTTCACTCCCCGTCGGTGCATTGCTCTGGGGCAACCTCTTTGATCTTCGATACGGTTTGTTCGCTTTCTCTCCGATGCTGCTTGCCGCAGTTGCAGCGCCGTTCGTGGAGCGTCGAAACCGCGTAGTAAGCAGTGCAGAGCTGACGCTTATCTTCGTCGCGTGCGCGGCTTTGTGGTTGTTCAGCAGCGCGAATCAGTATGCGTTCCTGCAATGGAATACGGGCGTCAGATACATGGTGCCGGCCGCACCACTCTTGTTTATCGGTCTGGTACCTGTACTGCTACGTTGTGGCCCCGTGTTGCGCTACCTCATCGTGCTGCCGACGGTCGTGATATCGTGGAGCGTCGCAATGGTGCGCGAGGATGTCCCGACTTCATTGATGCACGTCCTCATCGGTGGCTTCGAACTGCCATTCCTGACAGTCCTGCGCAAGACCGCGTCAGCCGGTTACGCTCCGTTTCTCGTAACTGCCGGCGTTTCGCCGCTGCCAATTTTTGTATTGCTGGCAGTGACGATATTGTTTATCTGGCGGCGGTACGAGCCGGATATGGAACCGCGGTAACGCACATTTCGTCTAGAGCTTGTGATACACGGTGATTACACCGGCGGCGGGCATCGTAACGTCCGCGCCCTGCCCATTCGATACGGTTACACTCGGTAACCCCGCTCCAGATGCCTCACTGCTGCTGTATGAAACACCGTAGGTTCCAGCCGGTAACCCGTTGATCTTTAACGTCATCGCGCTCGCAATCTTCGTAACGACCACAAAACCGCCATCAGTATTGACGAACGCTACAGGGGCCGCAGCATCCGTGCCGCCACTTGTTCCAATTCGTACCGCACCCGCGCGGACGCGCTGAAAGTACTGCATCAGGTACGGCGTCCGAGATCCCATCGTCACGCCGGGGGAGTTACCAGTCCCGACGATTAGGTACGCTCCACCATCGTCCGAGCCGGGATACGCGAGCGTGAATTGTTGCCATGCGCTGTTCTGGCCCGCAACCAGATCAGTGTAGAGATCCTGATAGTCGCTGCCAATGTGCTCGAGCATCGCGGTCTGCACATTGTATTGCTTTGCGCGCGCCGCGATCGCTGCGAGCGCGTCATCGGAGACGCCAGAATATCGGTGATAGGACAACTCCTTCACGTATTGCTGTGCACCTGGGACCGCCATAATCGCGTCGATGTAGGGCGCTGCATTACTCATGTTAGTAGTCGACGGCGCCACAAAGTGTGGCGTGAAGCCGTCCGCCTTGAGTCTATCGCCGGCGGCCGCAATCGCGCGACCGATCATCGTACCGTCCCACAACCCACCCGTGTTGTCAGGCTCAAGGATTACCTCCCACGAGTCGGGGACGATGTTGAAGGCAGATTTAAGGTGCTGATACGTGGCGAGGACGAACTCGGCGTACTCCGCCGGGTTGTTGAAATGGGCGTATGGCGTGTTGCTGCATTGATTTGCAAAAGCGACGTAGTCGACGTTGATATAGAGGTGCTCGCCTCGTGCATCCAATAGTGCCTTCATCGGGACTACGAGACGCGTCATCGTCGAGTCGAGCTCGGAGAAATGGAAACCGCCCGGGTTGATCACCATCGGGTCGGCGTTGTCGTTGATAGTTGCGTACCGCTGACAACGCCATTCCGCATCCGAAATCGCGCCAGACTGTGCCTCGCTCCAATAGTCGACGGGGTTTTCGACTCCGCTCCTGATCTCTACACGCAGGCGATTGATGCCGAGCGTATTCACGGCGAGATCGAGTGCGTGGTCTCGATAGGCGGTGTACGCAGCCACGTCGTTCTGGCCGGCCTCGGCAGTTGCTTCCCATCCGGTCATCGTCTGGTAGCGTGTACCGGGTACAACGGTAATCGTTGTCGCCGGAGCCCCATCCGATGGTGTGGAAGGCTGGTTGTTGGGTGACGTCTGTCCCGTTGAATCCGCCCGGCTACCACAACCAAGCAGAAGACCTGCAACGCCTAGAATTAGTGGACGGGCGATTCGGCGTCGTTGAACGGTAGCAGTACCCTTGCGCATCGTCAGTTGCTGGTTCGGGTGTCGGAAACGTGACCGTCGCTTAGCGAGGCGCCAGCGCTGCCGGTGACGTAACCGACAAGTTCACCGAGCGCCCACGCCGAGGCGACGACGATGAGAGGAACTGTTGCGCGGACCAGCGGTCCAAAGTAGCGACGTCTGCGAAATACATTGTTTGCGACGCGCGCCACGAGGAGTGGTGGCAGCAGCAGTGCCGCAGCAGACATCGTCAACCTTCGTACAGGCGACGCATCGACGACGCGTGTGCTGCCGAACAGCCGACCGAATGAATAGCGGTCGCTCAGAGTCTGTGACCACGTCATCGATCGCTGTTCGTGCACGACGATTCGTGGTGAGAACCAGAGAGTCCCGCCGCCTTTCTCGAGTTCGGCGTGTACCAGGTTTTCGTGGAATTCTCTTGACCAGACCGGTTCGATATCCGCGAGAGTCTGCCGCTTGTAGGAGACATTGCAATCGGAAGCCGCGCCCGAACGCCCTTCGGCCATCGGGAGGGCGTAGCGGCTGTAGTCCGCCAGGTACAATGCCCAGTTGAGCGCGGTATCCCCGTGTCTGTCTGGCGGGAATCCCTTTTCGATCGCGCCGCCAACGGCTGCGACGTCCGCTTCGTGTGCCGCGAGTACCTGCTGTTTCCATTCTGGTGCAGGAACGCAATGATCCTCGACAAGCGCAACGATCCTGCCTTTCGCGCGAGCCACGCCAGTTGCGCGGAGACTCGCGGGAGCTAGCCGGCCCTCAAAGCGGACGAATTCGACATCGGGATAGCGTTCCCGAAACCGCGCAATATCGTCGATCAGAGCGTCGCATGCGACGAGCACCTCCGTGGCGTCGTCCACCTGAAGCAGGAGTGCATCAAGCAAGCGTCGCAGGTATTCTTCACCAACGAATGCGACGACGACAATCGATAAGTCTGGAGTTGGCGCTGTACTCAATGCGTGATTCCTGTGTGGCGCAACAGCCCGTGAAGTGTAATGCCGCGCCGCTGCAACGCGTCGCCTATGTCGTGTACCGGTGCGCCGTTTACCGTCTCCGCGTAGTTGAACAGCGCCCCGCGCGACATCCTGAACAGTGGGTTGCCAGCCTCTGCAGGCAACCGCAGCGCACGATCTCGCGCAAGCGTCAAATCACTCCGCACAAGGACAGTGAATCCGCCTCGTTCTCCAATCGTATGAAATCCGAGCGGTATTGCCACGGTATCCGGTTGAATCACGTAGTTCGTTGATCCTGCCGGCTCCCCGATGTCGTGTTGAAGATAGTAGTTCCACACCAGCGGCGAGGCGCCGAGAATCCCGGGAACCCTACGGTCCCACCCTAACGGGAAGATTACCGTGATTGCGTCGGACGCCCGGAATTCCTCAGAGGAAGATACATCATATCCTGGGACACGGATCTGAATCGTCGACGCGACTTGCCGCCTGCCAGTGAACGGTGCACTTCGCACCGGTAGTGCCAGAAGTAGCGCGCAAACCAGACCGGCTGCCGCTGCGGTTCGCCACTCTTTGCGCACTCCGGAAGCCACGGGTGCCATTCTCCAGTAAACCGCAATCGGGAGAATCATCGCGGGAATGTAATAATGCAGCTTGGAGTATGCCTGCAGATACATGAACACGAAGTAGGTAACGGTCACGAGAGTGATCGTCCGTGCCGTCATGTCCTGTCGCTTCCACAGCGCCATCGCCACGACGGGCGCAATCCCGCACGGGACCACCACATAGAGTACCCGACTCCAGTTAGTAAACTGGACGGCGATGAGACGCGCTGCGAGGCGGTCGGTCGTATATTCTCCACCCGGAAGAGGCAGCCCGACGGCTCGCAGCAAGTGCGGGCCGAGAACACCGACGCCGACACACGCAACGCAGAGCCGCGCCAGTGCCAAGAACCTTTGGCGTGGTACGGGACGGTATGCAGCGACAGCCGCGGCACCCAGCATGCCGAGCAGGAGTAGCCCATTCGGTAGCGCCAAGTACGAGAGAAAGCCGAACGCCACCATCCATGCAATTTCGTTGGACGCAAACGCGACAACGGTGCCCAGGAACATCGCCACTAGCATCGTGTCCTGGGCCCCAGGGATGGCAATGTCAGCGGAATAGGCGCTGTAAGTCGCGTTGTACGACACGACAACGGTGTATACGAGCAATGCGCCCCAGATCAGCAGCCTGTCGGGTCGCTTGAGAGTATGGCTAACGCCGTCCCGATCTCGACGACGAAACGTGGCGGCCTCCACGATGCCGGCGTGTACCGTAAGCAGACCCAACAGGATCGGTGCGCGAGCCGAAAATTCGAGCGCGCCAAACACGCGCACGAACCACGAGGCGGGGTATGCGAAGAGCATTGAGGTAATGCCTGGAAACGAGCTGACCGTTCCAGAGCCTTCTGGCCAGAAGGGCAACGCGTGATGAAGGAGCAGCCGCGATACCTCGAGCGCGTCAGCACCGTCTCCGTTGAAGTTCTCCCATATGAATTTTGGGAGCAACACTGCGATTAGGATTCCGAGTACGACCGCGCACTCAATAGCATCACCGGGCGCGCCCGGTGGAATTGTCGGCCTCGCGATTGTTCCCGGGCGAAACCACGCGATAACAGCAGCAACGAGGCTACAGCCCAGCACGGAAACGACAAACGTCGTTCCCGTCAACGGTGTCTGCGTAATCGCCTGTACGATCGCAGCCATCGCACTCACCACGACGATGCTCAGTGCCACTCCGCAGAGCATCCACCAACTCCACGATCGCGTTGCCCCCAAAGCAGTTGCCAGCAACAAACCGGGCGCGACGAACACTGCCAGCGCGCTGACAGTAACCAGAGGCACGCATCCGTACAATAACCATGAGTGCGATGGAATCCAGAAAGGATGCGCGCTGCTGGAAAGGGAATACAGCGCCGCTGCGGACGGTACCGCTGAGCGGCCAGTGGCTAATACGACGCCCGCCGCTGCGACGACCAACAGAAACCACACGAGTCTGCGCCGCTCGGTCGAGGTTTCAGTCCGATCGCTCACGACACCGTCGAGCGGTGCGCCCCGCGAAGTTCGAGTGGTTGGCGCTGGCTCTTGATCAAGCGGGTTACGCATCAATAGAGTATGGCGGCGCCACGCCAATAACCGCAAGCGCGTCCTGCAGCCGCTGCGAGGGTCTACCGCTCGCCTTGTGGTGGCGGGCGCCGGGCGGCTGCCGGCTCGCTGGCCTAAGCGGAGCCCGGCGGCGACATTTCTGAATGGAATCTTGGTGGAGAATCGACTGGATCGCAACCGTACTTCAGGCTGCCCCGCGTATAGCGGCGCTCAGACGCCACATGCGACCTACGATCAGGCTCAACGGCATTGACACGCTCGACGCGGCCGTGATGAAGGCATTCGGTGTGCGCGGTGTGATGTGGGACGTAGATGGAACGCTGATGCGGCGCCATGGCACCGCAGTGGCACCGCATCTTGCGCAGGCGTTTGCGCGGCTCGCTGGCGACCCTGCGCTGTGCCACGTGATCCTGTCAAACTGCGACGAGCGTAGGTTCGTCCAGCTCGCATCGATCTTTCCGACGATCCCGATCATCCGCGCCTACGCCACCGACCGTGGATTGATTGTTCGCCGCAGAATCGGCGACGACGATACGTGGTCGGACGTGCGACCTATGCATCACCAACGCCCGACAGGTGCGCTCCGCAAGCCAAGCCTCGCGATCTTCCGTGTTGCACTAGAGGCGCTCGAAGGCGTGTCGCCCGCACATGCATTGATGGTAGGCGATCAGTATCTTACTGATATCGCCCCCGCCAACATGCTAGGCGTTATTACCGTCAAGGTAAACACCGTGGAGCCGCGCAGCTTTCCGGTGGCGGTCCGAGCACTTCAGATGGCCGAGCGCGTGCTTTTCAGCCTTTCTCCGTCAAGACATTAGCGTGAGCGAATCGCCACAGCCACATACGCCCGAGTATTACGCTCGCATGCACGCGCTAGAGGCCGCGTCATGGTGGAATGCAGGAATGCGCGACCTGGCTGCGCACCTGATTGAGCTCGCTTCGCTCGGCGATGAATGCACCGCGCTGGACGTCGGCTGCGGTTCCGGGCAGACCGTCGGATGGCTCAAACGCACGCACGAAAGCTGGAAGGCGCTCGGACTGGATATAGCAATCGAAGGGCTGTCGGTAGCGCGCGATTGCGGACTCGATGTGATCCGCGCTTCGGCGTTCGATATCCCGCTGGCGTCGGCCAGTGTGGACTTCATCTCCGTGTTCGACGTGCTTCATCACCTGCCGCTGGCAGGCGGGGACGTTGCAGCCCTTCGTGAGATGCGGCGGGTGGTCAGACCAGGAGGCTACCTTCTGGTGCGCACGAATGCACGGTCTTTCCCCTATAAGGATGACGATACCGTGTCGCAATACCACACGTACGAAACGAAAGACCTGCGTCGGAAGCTTCAATCCGCGGGCTTCCGCGTGGTTCGCATGAGCCGCGCCAATGGCTTGTTGGGGTTGGCCGAGATTCCGCGCGAACTCAAGGCCCGGCGCCAAAGCGACCGCGGTATCCTCGCGCCGGACCCGGTTGCGCCCGGTCCCGCCGACACAATCAAGCGCGCGTGGCTACGTCTCGAAGGCGCGTTGATCGTGTCGGGCTTACGATTGCCGCTGGGAAGAAGTATCGTTGCATTATGCCGCGCGGAGGCTACGTCGTGTATGTCTGGGCAAGGCACCGCCGGTTGAGTCACTGCTTCCGGTCACGCTGCGCTCGGCGGTAGATTCCCGACGCGACCATCGCCTTCGATGGTCGCTCCGGCCAGCGCTCGATTTTGTCGGGATGCGGCACGCTCCAACACGAAAAACCAATGCCCCCGTTTAAAGTAGCAGTCGTCGGCCTGGGTAATGCCGGCCACACCCTCCATCTTCCAGCGCTGGCCGGTCTCCCGAGCGTCGCGACTGTGGTGGGCGCATGCGATATCGACGCCGCGCGCCGAGATCGTGCTGCTTCGACGTGGAAAGTTCCGGTCTTCGATGGGGTCGAGGACATGATTTCGCGAACGGCGCCGGATGTCGTGATCGTCGGCACGCCGCCCGCCAGCCACGTCGCGCACTGCGTACTCGCCCTGAATGCCGGCGCCCACGTCATCTGCGAAAAGCCATTCGCGTCCAGCGTCGACGAAGCAAAAAGCATCCTGTCGGTCGCTGCCGCAGCCGGCAAACGGGTCGCCCTGAATCACGAGTTTCGAGAAATGGCGATCTTTCGTGCCGTACGAGACGCCGCGGACGCCGCACCGGGGGGAGTCGTCTTTGCACAAGCCTGGCAGCTGATGGATCTGCCGCCCTGGGCGGAGCCTGGTTGGCGTGGGCAGATGCTGCAGCGCACACTGTACGAAGCAGGAATCCACCTAGTCGACTATATGTTGGCCCTCTTTCGCGAGCGTCCGATTTCGGTCACTGCGTCTACATCCACGTGCGGCGTCCGGGAAGGTGATTCCGATGCGGTCGCTCTAGTGACGCTCGAATTCAGTCGTGGCCGCCTGGCGCAGATCGTTCAAGACCGCCTCTGCAAGGGAGAAACGCAATACTTCGAGCTGCGTGCGGAGACGAGAGACTCATCCCTGCGCGCTTCGTTCGGTGGACGTGCCCGCGTCTCGGCCGGATTGCATCGTAGCACGCGGCCACACATGCGGCTGGAGTATGGGGTGTCAGGGCTCGCCTGGCGTGAGGTTGGACACCTGCGGACCCGTCTCGCGCGCAATCCGAAGGATCCCGCGATGCTCGCAACACGGGAGATCATCGTCCGATCCCTGAACGCCTTCCGCGATGGGGGCGACCCGCCGGCCACCGGTCAGGCGGGGATCGATGTACTCGAGGTGATTGCTGCCACCTATCTTTCGGCAGATTCCGGGCAGCGCGTTGTCCTCGACAGCGATGCCGTTCGAGCTCTCGGCAGCCTTCAGATGGGCATCGTTCCGGCGTGATTGTTGCCAATGCGAGAGTGCGGCGACCAATCGCCGCGTGTGGCGCCGATGCAGCAGTATCGAGGCGGAACGCTCGATGTTGCTACTCTGGCAATTGTGACAACATGTGTTTAGTGTTGTCCCGCAAGCACTTGCGCTTTTACCTCCCCGATTGCTCTCAGCGACCTGACAGCGGTACGGTTGGTGCGGGACGATCTGGCCACGGACTGAGTCCGATCGTGCACCTTACCGCAATGCGTGCGTGCAACCGTCGCGTGCCTTGGCCATCGTACGAGTCATGAAATTGATCGAGGGAGACGAACGGGCGTCCGAAGCGCGTCGCGTAGACCGGCTGCGCCCCGGCGAGAGCGTCGTCGTGCTTGGAGCGGGCCCCGCTGGCCTTACAGCGGCGTACCTGCTCGCGAAGCGGGGTGTGTCCGTCACCGTCCTCGAGTCGAGCGATACGGTCGGCGGCATTTCCCAGACTGCCCAGTACAAGGGCTACCGCTTCGACATCGGCGGCCACCGGTTCTTCACCAAGATCACTCCGGTTCAGGAACTCTGGGAAGAGCTTTTAGGCGACGAATTCATCGACGTTCCTAGACTGTCGCGCATCCACTACGGCGGCAAGTACTTCAACTATCCACTACAGGCGCGGAACGCGCTCAGCGGACTTGGAATCGTCAACGCGATTCGGATCGTTGCGAGCTACGTCGACGCGCGACTCCATCCGTATCCCGTAGAGGACACGTTCGAAGAATGGGTTTGCAACCGCTTTGGTCGCCGACTCTATGAGCTGTTTTTCAAGACATATACCGAAAAAGTCTGGGGCATACCGTGCACTGAGATCCGTGCAGAATGGGCGGCGCAGCGCATCCAGGGGCTGTCCCTCGCAGCCGCCGTATTGTCGGCGACTTCGCTCAATCGACGGTCTTCCTCGATCAAGACTCTGATCCACACCTTCAAGTATCCGCGTCTGGGTCCCGGTCAGATGTGGGAGGCCTGCCGCGACCGCATACGCGAGCTGGGCGGCAAGGTTCTAATGCAGCATCATGTAACCGAGCTTGAGTACAGCAACGGCCGGGTGACGGCGGCACGTGCCCAGACGCCCGGTGGCGAGGTCAGGATCGTCGGCAAGCATTTCATCTCGACGCTGCCTGTTCGGTCGCTTGTGCGCACACTTGGAGTCGCCGCGCCCGCTTCAGCACGTGAAGGAGCCGAAGGGCTGGCCTACCGCGATTTTCTCGTGGTCGCGCTCATCCTCGAAGGCGAGAATGTCTTTCCCGACAACTGGATCTACATCCATACGCCGGGCGTAAAAGTGGGGCGAATCCAGAACTTCAACAACTGGAGTCGCGCCATGGTACCCGAGCCGGGACGCACATGCCTCGGCTTCGAGTACTTCTGCTTCAAGGGTGACGGACTCTGGAACAGTGCTGACGACGATCTCATCGCGCTTGCGACTAAAGAGCTGGAGCAACTCGGGCTCGCGCAATCAGCCACCGTCGTGGACGGAACCGTGGTGCGCGTCCCTAAGGCATATCCGATTTACGACTCCGCGTATCGCGGCCACCTCGACGCAGTGCGCGAGTTCACCGATGCGATCCCGAACCTGCACATGGTCGGACGCAACGGGATGCACAAGTACAACAATCAGGATCACTCGATGTACACAGCCATGTTGACCGTCGCTAACATATACGGCGCGAATCACGATGTGTGGTCAGTGAATACTGATTTCGACTACCATGAGGAGCAGAAGCTGGAGATAGACACCCCCGGCGCGGGCGTCAGCCGCGACGGAGACAAGCTCCCTGTCAGCGCGTGAGAATTGGTGTGGACGCCAGCTGCATTGCGAATCGGCGTGGGTATGGAAGGTTCGCCCGCGAGCTGATCACCGCGATGGCCGAGCGATCTCCTGATGATGAGTTCATACTGTTCGCGGACGACCGTGCCGCTTCCGTGTGGACCGGTACGACCACAAATACACGACTCACCGTGGTGCCGCAGGACGTTTCGCCCACGATAGCCGCGGCAGCCGACAGCTCGCGTTCACCCGGCGACATGTTGCGCTTCACTCGAGCCGTGTCGCGAGCGAACCTGGACGTTTTCTTCTCTCCATCGGTTTATACGTACTTCCCGCTGCCGCTTGGGCTTCGAGCGGTTGTAACGTTGCATGACGCCATCGCTGAGCGGTTTCCTGAAATGACTTTGCCGTCGAAGCGAGCTCGTCTCTTCTGGAACCTGAAGACGCGGCTCGCGCTCATCCAGGCGAAACTCGTGCTTTCCGTATCGGATTTCGCCGCGAGCGAGATAGCGGACGTGCACGGCATTCCCCGCGAAAGGATACGAGTCGCCGTGGAGGCTCCGTCGGCGATTTATAGGCCGAGTGATGATATCGCTCAAATTGATTCGGTGGCGCGGCGGTACGGCGTTCGAGAAGGTGAGCGCTGGTTCGTTTACGTTGGCGGCTTCAATCCGCACAAGCATGTCGACTTAATAGTCAAGGCCCACGCCAGCGTGGTGAGCGGCATCGACCACGGACCCCGGCTTCTGCTCGTCGGAACGAGGGACTCGGATGTGTTCCACGGTGCCGGAGCGCGTATCGTCGACGCGATTACTGCGTGCGGTACTGCGGATCTCGTCGAGTGGACGGGGTTTGTACCAGATGAGGAGTTGCGTCATCTACTCTCCGGGGCGATCGCGCTGCTGCTGCCGTCGGAAAGCGAAGGATTTGGGCTGCCTGCGATCGAGGCCGCGGCATGCGGCACACCTGTCGTCGCGACGAACGCAAGTCCGCTGCCCGAGTTACTGAAAGGCGGCGGGTATTTTGTTGATCCGGGGGACGAACACGCGATCGCACGCGCGATGGTCTCGTTGATGACCGACGAACAGGACCGCCTCGCTCGCGGTGCGAGAGCGCGGGAGCGCGCGGGTCGTCTGAGCTGGAGCGCGGCCGCGGACGCCACGCTTTCCGCGCTACGTGAGGCTGCGGCGTGAAGGCCGTGCTGATGTATCACTCGCTCGATGACAGTGGGTCCGCGATCTCGCTGGACCCGAAGACGTTCTCGAGCCATGTCAGGTGGCTGGCGTCCGGGCTGGTGCGCGTGCTCCCGCTCGAGCTCCTACCCGGCGACGCTGAGGACGGCGACGCAGTCGCACTGACGTTTGACGACGCCTTCACGAGCTTCGAGTCGGTAGCGGCGCCGTTGCTTCGTGAACACGATCTGCCAGCGACAGTGTTCGTCGTATCTGGACGCACCGGCGGCACCAATTCATGGGGCGGCGTCACCGATCCGCGCATTCCGACGCTACAATTGCTTGATTGGGAAGCGATCGGCAAACTCTGCCGTGATGGATTCACCATCGGAGCGCACACGCGCACGCATCCGCGACTCGGATCGCTGAGCGGCTCGCGTCTCACGGATGAAATCGCCGGGTCCGCGGTGGACATCGAGGCGCACGTTGGCGCGCGTCCGACCTCATTCGCGTATCCGTACGGCGAGCTATGTGCAGAGGCGATCGAGTGTGTCAGGAATAATTACGGTTACGCGTGCACGACGGATCTCCGCGTTTTCTCGGGCGACGAGGATTTCGTGATGCTACCACGACTTGACGCGTACTACTTCAGGACGCCGGCAAGTATTGAGGCCTGGGGGTCGCCGGCCTTTTTGAGATCCGTGCGCCGGCGTGCGTTCGCACGGCGGGTACGCAGCCATATCCGTGAGCGGCTTCAGTTAGGAAAGGGGATAGCGTGAGTGAACCGACATGTTCCGTGATCGTACCAGCTCGTCAGTGCGCCGCCATGCTCGTGCAATCCCTGACCGCGATTTGCGCGAGCACACTGCCACGCGATCAGTGGGAGCTGATCGCGGTCGACGACGGAAGCACTGACGACACGGCGGAGGTTGCGGCGCAGTTCGCGGACCTGGTGCTGTCCATCCCGGACGGACCGCGCGGACCTGCTGCCGCACGCAACCGAGGGGCGGAAGTGGCGCGCGGCAGGTTCCTCGTGTTTGTCGACGCCGATGTTTGCATCCGGCCCGGTGTGCTGGCCGAGTTTGTAGAAGCGTTCGGCGCTGACACACGAATTGCGGCGGTTTTCGGGGCCTATGATACCGAACCGCGCGCTGCCGGCCTCGTCTCTCAGTACAGGAATTTGCTGCACCATTACGTGCACCTTATCAATCATGGCGATGCGGAGACTTTCTGGGCCGGATGCGGTGCCGTACGCCGCGCGGCCTTCATGGCGGTCGGAATGTTCGACGAAAAACGGTTCCCCCGACCGCAGATCGAAGACATCGAGCTTGGGTACCGCCTGATTGCACACGATGGGCGGATCCTTCTCCGGCCGGAGATTCAGGGCACCCATCTCAAGCGATGGACGCTTTGGCGCATGCTGACCACGGACTTCCACGATAGAGCGGTCCCGTGGATGCTCCTCCTCTTGGAGCGCGGCGACGTTGGCGGCCGTGGAACTCTGAACGTTAGCCCTACGGAAAAGCTGCTGACGGCGCTCATTGGGCTGGCATTGTTAGGCGTGGCGCTCGCGGCCTTCCGCGCAGACCCGCGATGGTTGTTACTGTCCTTGATCTGCGTCGTGTTTGTGGTAGTGGCGAACCTTGCCATGCTACGGTGGTTCGCGGAGCGCCGAAGCGTGGCGTTCGCGCTCGCCGTGATCCCGCTTCGGCTGGCTTTCTACATTGTCAGCGGCGCTGGAGCGGCATGGGCATTATTTCTGCATATTACCGGTTTGCGGCGTCGCGCGGCGCCGGCACTCGGTGGGGCGCTTCCATGAGGCCATTCATTATACGAAACGGGTATCCCGACGATCGGAACATGAGCTTGCCGACAACATCGGATCTGGGCGAAAATCGGGAACGAAGGCCGTTCTCGGAGACGGGCAGACAGCGTGCCGAAGAACGGATCGTGCTCGCCTTCGCGCCGCTGCACAAGGCAGCCCTCGGGCTCGCGAGTGGCGTCGTGTTTGGGGTGATCTTCGCGGCGATTACCTTGCTCGATCTCGTCGTGGATCCACAACAGATCGCGGGCCTCCGTTTGCTTGCGCAGTATTTCTACGGCTATAATGTGTCCCTTCTCGGCGCGCTCATCGGATTCGGCTGGGGATGCGGTGTCGGTTTTGTGGCAGGATGGTTTCTCGCCTTCGCTCGCAATGTCGTGCTGGCGATCTGGATACTTTACTTCCGTGCGCGAGCCGACTGGCTCGCGACGAGCGACTTGTTGGACTACGTATGACGGCATCCAGCGGAGCGGAAAGAATGACGAAACCTGAGGACGAACTTCGCAGAACGCTCGCGCGCGTCAATGGACGTGCGTGGGGCGTTGCGATGGGTTTGATGCTCGGGCTCGGGCTTTCGCTGGCGACCGTCTTCCTCGTAGTCAAGGGCGGTCCGGTGGTTGGTCCGCATCTTGGCCTGCTCGGCTTATTTCTTCCTGGATACAGGGTAACATGGCTCGGCGCACTGCTCGGATTCATCTACTTCTTTTTCATCGGCTACGCGATTGGACGTGTAATCGGAGTGATATACAACGCGACTAGCAAGCCGCGGAGTAGCCCGCGCTGACAGCGTCGATTTAAGCTTGACCAGCGTCAACACTGTTCCGCCCTGCGTCCGGGCGGAGGCACACGCAGGCGGCGCGACCGCGGAGCGACGCTTCGCCCTGATCGTGCTCGCGGCGTTTCTATTGGTAACTGTGCCGGTAATGCTGCGCCATGAACTGTGGCGCGACGAAGTTCAGGCGTGGTTGCTTGCGCGCGATGCCGCGTCGCTCAGCGCGCTGTTTCATCTTCTTCATTACGAAGGCCACCCCAGCCTTTGGTATCTTCTCCTTCGACCAATCGCGAAGGTCGTACGCGATCCTCGTTGGATGCAGCCGATCGCGCTGTTGTTCAGTTGCGGCTCCGTATACGTTTTCGCGCGCTGCGCACCGTTCTCGCGATTGATCCGCGCACTGTTTGCGTTCGGCTACTTCGTTGTGTACGGCTACACGATCGTGGCGCGAAGCTACGGGGTCGGACTCTGCCTCGCCGTACTCCTTTGCGTGCTAGTAACCGCGCCGCGGCGTCGGTACGGGCTGGCGGCGATAGTGATGGCGCTTCTCGCTAATACGAGCGTCTATGGGTCAATGCTCGTTGTCGCATGCGTCATCGGCCTTGCGTCCGACGCCGTCCTTTACGCCCGTGACAGCCAGCGCCGTAAAAGAATTCGCCGTATAGCGCTTCCTGTGATCGTTGGCCTCGCGTCCGTTCTGCTGGCCGCGCTTCAGGTGTGGCCAGCAAGCGACAACCCATTCGTCGGCCCGGGTCTCGCCGGCTCATCGCATCCCGCTCAATTCCGCACGGCGTCCGGTCCACTGCTTGCGCTTGCGCCGATATGGCGCGGCTACGTACCGATCCCGCGCATGGAACAGACAAGCGATATATGGTGGGCGAATTTTTTGGTCGACCGCTCGCATAAAGGAGCGATCCTCTCGGGAATACTCTCAATTCTCGGCGTGGCAATCCTGGCGATCCTGGTCCGTCGATCGCTTTTCGCACTCAGCTTCTACCTGGCTGGAACCTGCATCCTGATTCTCTTTTCGGTCTTCGTATACGGCGGGTCACTCTACCACCACGGTTACTTCTTTCTAGTCGCGATCATGGCGCTGTGGTTCGCGGCCGCTCAAGCTGCAGCGCGTCCGAATCATTCGAACGCTCTCGCGCATCTGCGGCCCGTCCGTTGGCTCGACAGGCACCTTCAGCTCGCGATCGTCGCGCTTCTCGTGCTCCAGGTTGTTGGTGGCGGATTTCGCCTGGTCGCGGACTACCTTCTGCCGTTCTCTGAGGGTGAGGCTACGGCCGACTACATCCGTTCGCACGGGTTGGCCGACCTTCTGATCGTAGCGTCGCCAGGTTTCAACGCGACAACAGTTGCCGGTTACCTTGGACGACCTATTTTCGCACTGGACCGTCGGGCGTTCATGACCTTTGCGCCGCTAAGCACGCGGGCCGACATCATCGACGACTCGGCCGTACTTGCCCGGATCAACGTTTGCTGTGCTCGACGAGATTCCTCGACGGTTCTACTCCTCGATCATCGATTGGAAGCAGCGTCGCCTTCGCTCCTGATCAGGCCTCTGGTCGTGCTCGCCAACGCCCTCGTTCCCGAGAACTTCTACGTCTACGAAGTACGGCACCGGTGATAATTTGCTTTTGAAACCGCAGCGGACCTGATTGGGTCTGTAGGTTAAATTTCACGTTTGTGATTTCTGACGGTGCCAGATGATCAAACTCGACGACATCTACAAGTCCTTCGGCGACAAAAAGGTTCTTGAAGGATTCTCGCTCGAAGTCGATGAGGGCGAGACCATGGTCATCATAGGCTATTCGGGTTCCGGAAAGTCGGTGGCGATCAAACACATCGTCGGGCTTCTGTTTCCTGACAGTGGCACGGTGTTCGTCGATGGCCTGGAAGTACCCAACCTCCCGCGCGAAGAACTCTACGCACTCCGGGGGAATATTGGTTACGTATTCCAGTTCGCCGCACTGTTCGATTCCATGACCGTGGGCGACAACATCGCCATGGCTCTCCGGAAGTCGCGCACCATGTCGGAATCGGAAATCGCCCAGCGCGTCCGCGAATCCCTCGCGCTCGTCGACTTGCCGGATTCAGCAGCCAAATTCCCCGCCGAGCTATCGGGAGGAATGCGCAAGCGCGTCGGAATCGCGCGCGCAATTGCCAAGCGGCCGAAGTACATTCTTTATGACGAGCCGACCACCGGTCTCGATCCCGTTACTTCCGCCGTCATTGACGAATTGATGATCAGAATGCGCGATAAACTCGGCGTTACCAGCGTTGTCATCACGCACGACATGCGGAGCGCATACTCGGTCGGTACGCGCATCGCAATGCTCTACGAGGGGAAGGTGCGTCAGGTTGGAACGGTCGACGAGATCAAGAATACGGAGGACCCGATCGTGCGACAGTTCATAGAAGGCAAACCGAGTCTCGATGCAGCATTGGCGGGCGTCTGACGTGACGTCGGTGACCGATTCCGCCGCGTCAGCATCTCCTGCCTTCCCATGCATACTCGTGTACACCACCCGCGAACGCGCCCGAGCATTTGTTCGCGTCGCGTTCCCGCGCCGTCGCGGTCACACGATCCTCGTACGGAACGTCGAGGAATTCGGCGCCGCAATCAGGCGCGATCTAATCGACGCGGTGCTCATCGACCTTTCAGGGCAGGGTGACGATCACTGGACCGTCGCAGCTACAGCCGCGGACTTCCCGAGTACTCCTTTCTTTGGCCTCCTTCCGTTTCGCACTACCGATGCGGAAGCACTCGGCCGCTCCGCGTCCTGCGGTTTTGCGGACGTCCTTTGCGAGCAGGTCGATGAATCAACGGCGCGCGACCTGGTTGCCCCGCATTGCTATTCGACCCGGTTCGCCCGCGCGCTTGCCGACGCGCCGGATGCCTTGGGCTTAACGACCGAAACCCAGCGCAAGACGTGGAACGCGATCGTGCAGCATGCCGGGCGGCCGGTGACGACGACTACCCTAGCTGGGGCCATGGGCGTGACCCGCGAGCACCTCAGCCGGAACTTCGCCCGGGATCACGGAGCCAACCTCAAGCGGGTCATCGACCTGGTCCGGCTGATCTCGGCCGCCGAGCTGTCTAAAAACCCGGGCTACGACGTCCGAGACGTGGCCGCCGTTCTAGGTTTTGCCTCCTCATCCCACCTCGCGGTCACCACTCAGCGGATAGCCAGTACCCGGCCGGCCTCCCTTTCCGGCCTAAGGGCCGTTGACCTCATCGACCGGTTCGTTCAGGGCCGGACCAGGAGTCGCGTTGCAGGAAAAGAGGGCTTGTGATAAGTTTCACAAGCTCTCCCCAAGCATAAAATTCCCGCTCAAAACATGGCCACTGACACCGCGCTCCGTCCTGGCGAAATCAAGGACATCCTCCTCCGTG
>JBDTAZ010000055.1:0-2907 GCA_039924325.1 Gemmatimonadaceae bacterium | reverse complement strand
AGGGGGTCTGTGAGCGACCGGACCTCAGCGGCTTGGCGAATCACGTGTGTTATTGGATCGCTTGGAGCCGGAGGTGCCGAGCGTGTGTTGACTGGCATGGCGAACTGGTGGGTCGCGGAGGGGCATGACGTGACAATTCTGACGCTGCAGCCGCCAGACCCTTTCTTCCCGCTCGATCCGCGTGTGCGCGTTGCGTCACTTTCGGCAGCGTCGCCGCAGGCAGGAGTCGTCGCCGGCATCCGCAGGGTTTTTCGTCTACGGCGAGCAGTTCAGGAATGTCGGTCAGACATCGTGCTGAGCTTCATCGATGTTGCGAACGTGCATGCACTTGTCGCAACCATTGGGTGCGGCATTCCTGTGATCGTGTCGGAGCGTACGGATCCGAACCACCATCGGATCGGAACCGTGTGGTCCCTACTGCGACGCGTGACCTACCCAATTGCTACACGCCTCATTGTGCAGAGCGAAGAAGTTAGGCGCGCGTTCGGCTATATGGCGGAACGCGTGACGGTAATTCCCAACCCAATTACGGCGGTACCTTCTCGCGAAGCCAACACTTCTTGTTATGATGTCGATGTGGTCGCCATTGGACGGCTTAGTAGAGAAAAAGGCTTCGACCTGCTTCTCCACGCCATCGCGACGGCGTCGCGTCCCGGCTTCCCAGTGACCGCCACAATTTGGGGCGACGGCCCCGAGAGAGAATCTCTGCAGGAACAGGCCCGGAGCTTGGGCGTTGCTTCGCAGGTTACGTTTCCTGGGCGCACGCGGGTCCCGATTGCCGCGCTTCGTCGTGGGCGCATTGTGGTGCTGCCATCCCGTTACGAAGGTTTTCCGAACGTTCTCGGCGAGGCGATGGCCGCTGGGTGCGCCTGCATAGCCTTTGACTCTTCAAGCGGGCCGCGGCTGCTGATCGATCACGGTGTTGATGGGGTGCTTGTACCGCCCGAAGATTCCGACGCACTCGCAGCTGCTATTTCAAAGGCAATCGCCGACCCCGAACGATGTGAGCGTATGGGCGCGAAGGCGGCTGGAATTGTTAATCGCTACACCATGGACTCAGTGATGGCACAGTGGAATGCCGTCGTGATGAGCGTGCAAGCTTGACGTCGGTAGCGGTCCCGGCTTTGGTACGCCAGCGGCGCGCCTGGTTCGATACGCCTCTCGGCGTAGCCCTGTCAGCGCTGGTCGCGTTCATGGTGATCTTCAACGTTACTTTCGCAGCCGTTCCCTCGCCCAGTACCCTCGGGGCGGTCGTGCGGATCGGGACTGTTTTCCTGATTTGGATAGGGATCGGGGCCTACCGCGGATTCGTGAACGACGAGCCCGGTGCGCTACTATTGTTGCTCGCACTCACCGGTTACGCGTTCGTGCAGTGGGCGCTGACAGGCTTTGCGGATTCCGGGCAGGCCGTCCGAGCTTTTGCGTTTGTGCTCTACGGAATCTATGGTGCGCTGCTGATGGTCAGTTTGTTTCGCGGCAACGAGATGGCTTTCGTTCGCGCCTGCACCCTTGCCGGCGTGCTTCAGGCAGTGCTAATAGTGTACAGCTTCACGTCTCCCGACTATCGCGTGTGGCTCAGCGGCATCGTGCAGCAGTCCGGAAATATCGATTTGGTAACGGGGTTTAGTGCGCCTGGATTTAGCAATTCAGCGGGGGCTCTGTTGTCCGTTTCACAGGCGGCGTGCACGTTCGCGGCTGTTTACGGCGCTCGTCAGGCACGGCGAGTCGGCGGCGAGATCGCGTTCGTTGTGGCCGCGCTCCTCATAACCGCCTCTACCATTCTCGCGGGACGCACCGGCTTGATTCTGTCGTGTGCATTCCTTGGAGTTTTTGGTGTCGACGCGGCATTCCGACACCGCTGGCGAGTGATGGGTGCCGCGTTCATTTGCGTGCTGCTGCTTGCAATAGTGGGCAACGCCGCGATCCAGGCCGTCGCGGCTCGCGCCGGCGCGGACCCATCCTTCCTCAAGTCGTGGGCGTTCGAGCTTTTCCAAAAGGGTACCGGGGCGGGATCGTACAGCGATCTCGCGAGCCAGCCCATACCTGCACTATCCCTATCCACAATCGTTGGGACAGGGAGAGTCACGGCATCAGCGCCCTGGATGGGAACCGCGTCAGGTAACGATTCTGGCTATGTGCAAACGTACTTTGCACTGGGACTTGTTGCGTCGGTTCTGTTTTACGCTACCGTCGTGTGGTTATCATTACGGGGTGCATTGCGCGCCAAGGCACCTTTCCTGCTCGGTGCATTTGCCGTGTCGATGTTCGTGATCGAAGCGAAGGAACCTTTCATGTTCAAGTCACCCATGCCGCTTATGTTGTTCGCTCTTGCATTTATGCGCTACGCCGGCCGTGAGAAGCGTACGTGACCGCCGAGACACCGGCCGCGAAGCGGGAGATCGAAGCTGGAAGCCGCTTCGGGTTTGGCGCAAACTGGTCGGACTTCCTGAGCGTTGTGGACGAGCAGCGGGTGGATGCGTCCGTCGCGTCGCTCACCGCGTTGTTGCCAGCGAGCCGAATCGAAGGACACACATTCCTTGACGTTGGCTGCGGTAGCGGCCTTTCTTCGCTCGCCGCGCAGCGTCTCGGCGCCGCGCGAGTATGTTCGTTTGACTTCGACGACCAGAGCGTTGCATCCACGCGGGAACTCAAGCGGCGTTTAGCCCCAGACTCGGCGGATTGGACCGTAATGCAGGGCAGCATTCTTGACGACGAGTGCGTTACTCAGCTCGGCGCGTGGGATGTAGTCTACTCGTGGGGCGTGCTGCATCATACTGGACGTATGTGGTACGCCTTGGCGAACGCATCAAAACTGGTTCGGCCAGGAGGGACTCTCTTCATCGCCATCTATAATGACCAGGGTGCGGGATCTCGATTTTGGGCGCGCGTTAAACGTATTTACAACCA
>JBDTAZ010000054.1:0-17824 GCA_039924325.1 Gemmatimonadaceae bacterium | reverse complement strand
GAAAGGAAAGCGTGGTACCGGACGGGAGCAGGACGCGCTGGCCCGTCGCAATCGCGAGCGCTTCTGCGGGCGCATTCACGCGTCGCCCGAATCTGCCGAGCACGGAGTTGACCGAACCTACGGCGTTACCCGCGGTTTGCGCCGCGGCAAGCACACTCGCGGAGCCACTGGTGACCGCAACCGGCTCGCCGTTGATAGTGACGGAGACGAGTTGCATGGTGTAGTGCGAACCGGCGTTCGTCAGCGTGACAATAGCGGCAGAGCCTTCTGCGATCGCGATTCCGTTGCCGGCTGTAACCGCTTTCGTCACGGACGCTCGATATTGCTTGCCGGCCGGATCGCTGCCGGAATTCACGGCGACCAACATCTTGACCGCGACCGTGGTGCCGGCGGCAGGAGCTTGCGCATCCAGTGCTTGTGTGAAGTCTGTCGAGGCCACGAGGGCCATCGCGAGGAACAGGAACCCGAGCGACACTGAAACTTTGGTCTGACGCATGGCACTCACCTCTACTAGTGATAGGGTGGCCGGCGATTTCGGGGAACCCGAAATCATACGCCTCTTCCGGGATAATGGCAATCGACGACCGTGCTCGATTGGTGACCGGGTCGCGCTGGTCAAAGACAGCCCTTTCGTTCAAGACCGCTCCGTCTTGCGCCGGTATTATCGAGTCAACCCCAACACGAGGTCTTCGATGAACACGCAAAATATGGAGAGCGACGTTAATCCGAACGCATCCTGCTCGTGCACACCCGCCTGTTCGTGCGGCACGTCCTGTGATTGCGACAAGTGCGACTGCGACAAGTGCGACTGTGCCAAGTGCGACTGTGCCAAGTGCGATTGCGCTTCGTGCAACTGCGGCAGCACCTGCACCTGCACCTGCACCTGCACGTGCTCGACCGCGAACACGAAGTAGTGGACCCGAAGCCGCATCCAAATTGGGTGCGGCACTTCGGTTTCTTCGCACTCCCCACACCTCTCCACTCCCTCACACCGGACAGACAAATGTCAATGTGACGTAATGTCGCCGCCACCACAGTGCTACCCCGTCTAGTGGCCGCCCGTCACGTAGTAGCCGATGTAGGTCTGCAGCGTGCGTGGTCCAGAGACGTTTCGGCCCACCGAGACGAGAAACTGCTCGTGCTCTGTAAGGTTGAACACGAGACCGATATTGGAGAGCAGGCTGGCGGGCGTGTCGCCGTGTTGCGTCGTGTGGTAAAGTTCGGTCCCGACCGTAGCACGCTCCGACAACTGGCGCTGCACCAGCCAGCCCGTGGCCCAGTAGTTCCCGTTCACCTTGTCGAAGTCGAACAGATATCCCCCACCGGCGTCGGTGCTCCATGCGCCGAAGGTCTTCTGAAACCAGAGCGGGGCAAGCACGTGCACAGACGGCGTGGCGAGACCGTGCGCGGCAGTTCCGGCCGGCAATTCCGTCATGATGAACGTTCCGATCATCGGCCGCCAGCGACCTTCCGTCACGAAACGGGCCTTCGCGCCCAACTCCACGTCGCCCATCCCCCAAAAGGTGGGGGAACCACTTTCGGGATGCGCGTAGGCCAGCGGCACGACCGCGTGGAGCTGTAGCCACGGGGTGGCACCGTAGTTGGCCTCGAACTGGGCCGTTCCACTCGCCGCATTCCCGGCGATCGCGTCCTGGGTGGCCAGATACATCTCCCAGTGATGGTAAGGCACGGGATCAGGGTCGTCGGTCTGGTAGGGAGGGCCTGCCTGCGCGACGACGATCCGCGGCAACAGACACGCGAAGACGAACGCCACGGCGAACGCTCCTGCGAACGCTCCCGCGAACGCTACTGCCCAACTCATCCGCGCGCCTTTACCCGGCGCGTGGACTCGGCATCGAGCAAGCTGCGCGCTCATGGCAAACGCGCCGGTCCGCTCCTCGCACCGGAACAATCCGCCTTCTTAAAACCGTTGCAGAACGAGGGAGCGCATGCCAGGCTCAAGTCATTGCTCTGGTGTTGAAGCCCCTCGAAGATGGCCAGTTCGCAGCTCGGTTCGTGTGCGGCGTGATGCGGGATATGCAGGAGATGCAGTCGGACAAACCTCAGTAGAAAGTCGCGGATAATCTTAACAGAATCTAGGGTCGGGTCTTGCTACGTGCGCGCGCGGAGCAAGCCCTGACTCAAACGCGCCAAGATATCACGGCGATTCAACGGGTTAGGCTTCCTCCATTCTCGCTCGGAAACGTAATTTCTCCAGTTAACGACGCAGCCCATGTCAGGCCAGAGAGCAATCACTGGTCGAACTGAGCCTCCCGATTCATTGATGGGAAGTTCGACCACTACTATAAAAGAGTAGCCTCAATGACGAAGGCCAAACAGTGGCACGACGACGGGCTCGTGAAGCACACTCTGTGCATCGTCGATGATCAGTGCGTGCGGAAACCAACTATGCACGGTCAGGAATTCCAAGTTCCGCGTGGTGTTTGGAACATCGAACACCAATTGCACACGGATCGTCGAGCCGGCGTTCACGAAGTCCGTGAGCGCTGCGCTTCCCCCGGCTGTCTGCACAAGTGCCGCTTGGCCTCTGGCTGAGGTTACATATAGGAAACCGCGATCATCGAGCAGTCGTGCCCCGACGTCGGTCTCCCGTTGCCGGCGTCGGCGGCCTTGGTTGAGCACCCGCGCGCTCACGATGATGAATTGACCGTCGGCGCGCACAGTACCGATGGAGCTTCGGCGTTGCGCGTTGTCGACGACGATGCACCATTCGTCGAAGCACCTCGCGCGTCCTAGCGCGAGAGTCTGTTTGGGCTGCGCGATTGATACGGCCACCAGCACGCTCATATAAGCGCCGGCAAACAGCAAGAGTCGCGTAAGCACGCGTACCGCCTTGTTGCGACGTCGGCGGAGCAGGAGATACGTCGCGCGTGGTAGGCTACCGAGCGTTATCAGAAGCCCGAGGAGAAACGCCAGGTCGAACAGGGTCATTGCGATACTATACTACAAAGTCCTTTGCGACGTCAAGTGCGACGATATTTGATGTCCTGTCGCTTGCGGCGCCTCAGCTCGTGTCCGATGGCGACGGCTGGTGGACGTCGTTCAGGAACCGGTGTCGGCCGGGCCCACGCGGAACGGCTCCTCCGGAGCGCAAGCCAGGCAGTGCTCTGACCGACGCCTTGACGCGTCACCCTGGGTCAAGCACTCTTGGACTCGATGGAATCCGCGAAACTGCGCATCAAGCCATTCTCGTTGTTCGACCGAGACCTGCTGAACCGCAGCTTCAGCCGAATCGGATTGGACAGCCGGCGCGCAAGCCATCTCGCTCTGCGGTCGCTTATCGTGATCGGCCTGACGTGGGTTCCGATGGCGGTGCTCGCGTATTGGCAGCGGCTCTACAGCATCCACGTGGACGCGCGAAACTTCTTCGCCGACTATGCCGCTTATGCGCAATTCCTCATCGCCATCCCGCTTTTCATTGTCGGCGAGCGAATCATATCAAGCAGCACCCTGCGGGCCGATAAGGATTTCGTTGAGTCCGGTGTGGTACGTGACGAAGACCGGCCGACCGTGGACTCCCTCCATGCCGAGGTGGAGCGGCTTCGCCTGTCGCGTGTCGCGGAAGCAGTCTGTATCGCGCTCGCTTATGTGACGGCGAGCGCGACGATCCTGCCCGAACTCACGACGCACTCAATTCTCACCTGGCACACTGGCAGCGGGCCGGGAGGGAACGTGCAAACATTCTTAGGGCTGACCGCCCCTGGTGCCTGGGCACTCCTCGTAGCACTTCCTATTCTCAACTACTGGTGGCTCAGAATAGCCTGGAAGATCATCATCTGGACGCGGTACCTCTATGGGATGTCGAGGCTCAAGCTTGTTCTCGTCGCATCACATCCCGATAGCACGGGAGGCATCGGATTCATCAGCGAGGTGCAGTCGACGTTTGCCGTGATCATCTTCGCGTACGGCATAAGCAACGTCGCGGCTGTGATTGCATACAAGGTAGCAATCGAGCATGCGCCATTGTCACTGATGCCTGTATGGGCGCCCGCACTTGGTTTCATCGTGTGCGCGCCGCTCCTGTTCACTCTGCCGTTGTTGATGTTCACGAAGCAGCTCTCACGCACGAAGCATCGCGCGGTCGCCCTTTGTCGCGCGCAGCTCCTTCGCCGAACTCAGGCGTTCGAGACGCGATCACTTAACGAAGACTTGAGCGTTGGGGCGGGATCTGACAGTGCGTGGCTCGCGAGCATGAATAACCTGAACGGCATCTTCGAGCGCATCGAACAAATGCGCGTGGTGCCGTTCGACTTCAAGTCGGCGACCCAGCTCCTCGCTTCTACAATCGGATCCGTGGCTACGGCCCTCCCTCTTCTGAAATTCCAAGGGCCGCTCAAAGAGTGGCTGGAGCTGCTGTCCTCTGTTATGAGGCATGGAAGCTGATTCAGAGAGCCGCGTGCATCAATCCGCGACCTTGACAAGCAAGCATTGATTGCCACTCAACTCAAGCACCGGCTGCGTAGAATCTCTTAGATAATCATCAAAGGCGCGGCGCACCGCGGCGAACTCAACGTAGTCGTGAGAAATGAGCATAGCTCCGACACTCATCCTCGGAAAAAAGAACTGGAGCGACTCGAACGTACTTTGATAGAGATCTACATCAAGGTGCACAAAAGAGAATCGAAGATCTCGAACGGGCTCGGCCGTTGCAGGGAATAACCCTTGGTGAAAATGAACGCCATGGCATCCGTCAAGATATTGCTGCACATCCTTAAGGCTACATGCGTATTGCCCGCCCTCAAACCCCCGGTCGATTGCAGTGGGTGACGGGAGACCTTCAAAAGTGTCGAACAGATGCAGTGTTCGGTCGCCCTTCGCCTCACAAATCACTCTGGCTGTGCCGCCTCTGAAGACGCCCACTTCCGCCAGTAAGCCCGGAATTCGTTCGGTCGCAAGTACCGCGCTCCGAATCATGTAAGCCTCGTCCACGCCGACCGTCTGCGACGGGAAACCACAGACAATCTCACGGATCCGGGCCACCTCGGCTGCGCGCGTCGGCTGGGCAAAACTCACTACCTCACGGTGATTGAGTCCCAGTACAAATTGAGTCGCGTGCAGTGCCGGCGCACCGAGCGGGCTTAGTAATCGATTATTAACAATGCCCGCAATAAACGATTTGACGCGCTTGCTCCCGCCCATAACTACCTCACATTACAGGGATGCATCTCGTGGTCGGGCATCTCCAACAATCCTAGATTCAACACAAATCTGTCTCGGGGCAATTTGGTGTCAGATCTCGCAAGATGCAAATCGAGAAGCGTGTACACCGATAGCCGACAACACCCGCTCCGGTCATGAGTTGAATCCGCGCATCACATCGTGGATCGCTTCGGCCAGGTCCATGCGTACCAGACAGTGAGCAAGCCGAGCAGGATCTCTGTGACGCCCAGAAGAATGTAGAACCACCATGCACCCGGCATCGTCATGAGCATGATGACAATGTAGAACGCGCCCAGAATAATATTGAGCCAACGATTGATCTTTGGCGCCAATACGAGCGAAAGAAAGACCATAATTCCTGGAACCGCCAGCAGAACTGACGTGGCTAAGAGCGTGCCTTGACTCACGGCACCAATCTGCCCATCGCCAGCTAGCATCCCTTTCAACTGCCCGGGCACGTAGAGTCCGAAGTAGTCACCGTAGATGTAGCAGAACATCAACGCTGCCCAGAGCGCGGACAGCTTGAGCTTTACATGTATCTTCATGTCATCGAGAACGGCGTCACCCATGGCGTCTTCTCCGATCAGATTGTTGGCTGTGAGCCGCAACGCCACAGGTCATCTGACACGTCAAAGCAGAAACGGAATCAACATGTTCGTTCGCCGTCTGTAGTCGGGATACACATCCGGAAACTGTTTCGTCATCGCTTCTTCCTCTTTGATCGCTGAATAAATGAAGTACGCGCCGAAGACAAGAAACGGAAGCAACACTATCGGACTGATCGCCAGACCGGACCCGAGCATTGCGAAGAGCATTCCGGTGTAGATCGGATGGCGGATGTGCGCGTAGGGGCCGCTCGTTACAAGTTCGGGATCCTCCTTCAACGACATCGGCATTCCCCAGTTCTTGCCGATTATCGTACGCGCCCAGATGGCGAGTGCGATTCCCATTGCGCACAGCCCGACACCGACCCAGCGGACCAGTGCGTTCGAGAAGAACTCGGCCCAAATGCCGCTGCGCGGAGTTGCGCCGGCATGCGGAGCCACGTTACCCGCGCGTGTGAAGTGCAGCACCGCAATCACTGCGACGATCGTCGCCAGTCGAACGTACATGCCCCGCCTGAACCCCGATCCGGCGAGATTCCTCTTGGCGCTGAACGCTGAGACTGCCCAGTACGCCACGAAGGCAAACCAGCATGCGGCGACGGGATATGCGTAGGTGTTCATTTTTACGTTTTATTCAAGTTCGTACTTCCCAGCTTCCTGAGGCACCATTGGTACCAATTCAGTTGCCGAGATGCGTCCACTGCCGGGGAAATCTAGGGCCAGGTATTGCGACGTGCGCGCACGGGGCAAGTCCTGACCCTAATGCTGTACCAACGCTGTAATGCTCACCCTGCCTCGGCGTCGGCGCCGTGTTCCGAAAGCTGAGCACCGAACCAGCGATGTATGGCAGTCAACAAGTGGAGATCAGTCGTTTCAAACTTGATCTCTGCGCCCGCGGAAAGCTTGGTGTACGAGACCTTGATGCCCGACGCCCCCTTTCGCAGTTCCTTAAGGCCCGGCATGTCTGTGCCATGCAACTTTGCCGGGTCTGAATAATCGCCCCGCTGGAATTTCTCAGCCTCGAGCTTAAGGTGTTGTTGGATCATTGCGATTTGATCGCGTTCGATTGGAGCTCTCGCAACAATCCGCTCCACACCTCCCGACTCTGTCATTGTGAAGATGTGTAAAGTCTTCGACATATTGAAGGGCATGACGTTATGCGACATATGGTGGATGCTATCCTGCGTAGTTTGCGCAAACAACGTCGAACCGCTTAACAGCATGAGAACGGCAATGGCCTTACCGAATGTGGAGATGGCAACGGCGAGCGAATTCATGTGGTCCCCCTGATGAGTTTCGGCGAAATCCTGGAGCCAGTGCGAACTGTGAGCATTTTGATTATTGTGGAGATGAATCCAAAGCTTCGGCTACCGCAAAGCCACCTCGTTCCAGAACGATTCGCACGGCGCGATCGATCCCCACGCGAGCATAATCCAGCGCGATGTAGTCGCGGCGGCCTTCCACGGTGAGCTCCAGGCGCCGCAGGCGAGGCCGTCCTCTCAGCGTTAGCGGGTCTCCCCAGCGGAAGACTCGTCGCTCGCCATTCGCCCCTACTTCGGCGATCGTGAATGAATTCAACTCCAGTGTGGTCTCCATGTGCCTTGTACGCTGTCGCGCCCACGCAGCACCCACGGTGAACACCGTGCCGATCCCCAGCATGACCCAGCCCACGGCGCGCGACACATGTAACACCCCCACTATGGGCGCTACTTGGAGACCGACCCCGATGACCGCCGACGCCCAGAATATCGCGGCCATTTCACGCCGCGCACCGCGCGCGAACGGGAACCGCTCCAGTCCATTTACAACCTCAACCTCGCCCTCGTCCCGGACGCGCGCCGCAAGCCGCCGACGCATACCCGACAGCCACATGCGGCCGAGGCGGACGTCTCTATCCGCCGGATCGAGCGACCGCATTCGCTGGACGGCTCCGCGCCACTGCCACCATACATGGATTCGCTCGGCGACGCTAAGCGCCAAACCGAGCAGGGTGTAGGAGAACAGGTAGAGCCACCAATCTTCGGGCACCCCGCGTGACACACCGCCACTCCGCCAGAAGAGCACCACAACGTACGATAGCGCCAACACGACGCGGAGATTTCCAATCACGATTAGCTACCGTGGGAACCGATAGCGCTCGATCAACTGAGCAATCCGTTGAACGGCTTGCACCGCGGCCTGGTGATTCTGCGAGAAATTCAGACGAATACTGTCGGTCGCATCCCGTGCGAATTCGGTGCCTGGCGTGACGACTGCGCCGGCCTGCACACGAACCGCACGAACGAAATCGTACAATCCAACGCTCAGCGCCGGCAACTTTGGAAAGATATAGCTGCCCGCGTCAGGCTCGCGAACCGACACGCCGGGCACAGCGCGCATCACAGCGATCAAATCGTCGCGAATCGCCTGGTGCTGCTTCGTGCGTTGTGTGAGCCACCCTTCCGGTTCATCAAACCAGCTGCGCAACACAGCCTGCGAATACCCCGGTGCGCGCAATGATACGATAGCCTGCAGATTCTCCGCCCGATCAATCAAGTGCGCGGCGCCAAACGCAACACCAAGACGGTACCCGCTCAGCGACTCGGTTTTCGACGGCCCCATGACCGTGACAACCTTGTCGGCCGCGATTCCGGCAGCACACAGGTGCGTGTACGTGTGACCGGAATACACCAACCGCGAATACAGTTGATCCACGATCACAGTAACACCATACCGATTGGCCAACTCGGCGATTTGCGCAATTTCCTGCGCCGAGTAGACCGCACCGGTCGGATTGTTGGGATTGGAGAAGAGAAACGTGCGAACGCCGGCCTTGAATGCGTCCTCCAGTTGTTCCAGGTCCAAACCTGCTCCACCAGTTTGGGCTAAATAGTCGATCCGCACCGGAACAGTCTCCGCGCCGAGAAACTCCACCAGCTTGCGGTTCGCAAAGTAGTCGGGGCGCACGATGGCGACCCGATCGCCAGCATTGACCGTAGCCGCAACGGCCAGGAAGAGTGCGCCCTGCGAACCAGGCGTGACAATCAACTCCTCCTGCGCCGAAATTGAGCTACCGGTGAACGCAGAGAGCTTTTGCGCCAGCTTCTCACGCAGCGCGACCCCACCGCGGTACTCCGTGTACGCCTGCGCGCTGCCACGGTGTTCGCCGGCGATGAACTCGTCCAGAGCTCCGGGTGCGGGAGCAAACGCACTGTCGTTCACATCGCCATGCGAGAAGTCCACCGCGACTCCAGGTAGCGGCTCTCCGCGTAGCCCAGCATCCGGAATTCTTCCGCTATGTCGCGCTTCCTGACCGGGCGCGTGATCGGTTCCGATCCTCGCGAACTTCTCCTCAATTGAACTCATACGACCTCAGAGCGATCACCATGGGCCAATGATCTTGTCGAGTGATGCAAGCAAGAGTACAGCGGCGGCGGAACCGAACGCGGCCAGGACCAAAGTTAGTCGACGGCTTCGCGCTTCATCGCCCACGCTGATTCTGGTTGCCACGTAACCGCTGAGCGCACCCAAGCCAGCGAGCACGACGAAACCACCCATGACCCCATAGAATAGGACCGCGGCGAGTGCATGAGGTACCGCCGACACTCCGTGTTCGTATCCGGCGAGCGGCATGGGAAAACGGAAGACGAGCGCGCAGAGCGCAGCCAGCGGAAATGCGAAGACGACCGCCCAAAGTATCCCTCGACCGACGTTGGAATTCCTCATGGTCTCTCCCCGTTAGACGTCACCGTATGACTTCTGGCACCGCGCCGATGCGCCATCCCTGCGTTGCCGTCACTCTCCCCTGCTTGCTGAGCTTCACGTCGCCGAGCAGCAGCGTGACGTTGTAATCTCCGAGCGGCACCAGCCCATCCAGCCCGTTCTGTGGGCCAGAGCGACGTGCTCCCGCTGCGCGCTGAACGCGCGTGTTCCACACGACGGTGTTGATTCCCGCTGTGTTCGATCCCTTGAGCCTCGCGACTTCATTACCCGCGGAGTCGGTAATCAATACCGTCGCGCCAGCACTCACACCGTGCTTTAAGTAATATCGTATCACCATTCCCGCAGGCTCGTTCGGCGTCTGAATGTTGCGCTGTCCGAACAGATAATCGTTCGCGCCGAACGAGCGCGTGATGCGCTGCGTCGTCGGTGCGATCGCGAACAGGTGAACGTCCTCCGCGAGCATCGACGGCGTCATCTCCTCTAGCGGCTCGATGTTCGTGATGAATATCCCGCGCCCGTATGTCCCGAGGATCAAATCCCCGGCGCGGGGCTGCACAACGAGATCATGCACGGGGATCGGCGGCATGTTGTTGTTCATGTTGGCCCAATGCGCGCCGCCATCGATCGACACTAACGCGCCTCCGTCATTCCCCACGAACAGAAGATCCGGATTCTTGCTATCCTCGAACACAACGTTGATGGGCTGGTCCGGAAGATTGCCGACGATGGACTTCCACGTGCGTCCGAAATCGTCTGTTCGGTACAGGTACGGATGGAAATCGTCGAACTTGTAGCCGCTCTTCGATACATACGCGCGACCCGCAACGTGCGACGATGCGAACACGCGACTGACGTACGCGTCCTCGCGCGCGCCGACCGCGGTCAGTCGTGCAGTCATGTCAGTCCAACTGGTTCCGGCGTTTTGGGTGAGTTGAACCTTGCCGTCGCTCGTGCCAACCCAGATGACGCCCGCCGTCACGGGCGATTCCGACATCGTGGAAATCGCAAACCAGGGTATGCCGCCGGGAACACCGCCTTCCGACTCCGGCAGGATCTTGTCCGCTGGATTCGTGCTCAGATCCGGGCTGATCTTCGTCCAGCTATCACCCCGATCCGTCGATCGGAGCAGGAACTGGCTTCCCAGGTAGATGACGCTGCTGTTGTGTGGTGAGATCTGCACCGGCGTCTCCCAGATGAAGCGATAGGGCGCCTGCCCCGGATCCGGCACTGGCGCGATGCTCTTCCGGTAGCCCAGCTTCATGTCCACTCGCTCCGGCACACCGTACTCTCTGGTGGTATAAACCCAGCGGTTGTTCGTGGTGTCGGGCAGTGCGACGATCCCGTCACCACCGCCCAGCGCAAACCAGTCCTGTTCCGTGACGCGGCCGGATGCGCTGTTGGATGGCCCCGTCCAGTGCTCATGGTCCTGCAACCCGGCATACACGTTGTACGGATCCTGGTTGTCCGCGTTCACGGTGTAGACCGAGCCGAGCGGCAGATTGGAGAGCGCATCGCTCGTCTTGCCACCATCGTATGAAACGGCGATGCCACCGTCGCTCCCCAAAACCATCCTGTTTGAGTTTTCCGGATCGAACCAGAATGTGCGGAAGTCGCCGAAAAATCTCGGAAACGAGACATCCCATGTCCTGCCGCCATTCCGTGAGAGACCGCCTGGATACCCGGTTATGAAGATGGTGCTGTCGTTGTTTGGATCGACGCGAATCTGATTGAAGTAGTACGGACCCTTGGGCCCAACGTTCACCGAATCCGGGTTCGTCTTGGTCCAGGACTCGCCGCCGTTCCGTGTGCGATAGATCTCGTCGCCGACAGTTGCGGAGCTCTTCGCCGGGCCCGCAGCACTGGCCACCGCGCCGTTGGCCCGGAGATTCTCATTCTCGATAATGGCGTAAAGAACCTCCGGATTGCCGCGATATATGTCGAGGCCGATTCTCCCGATCTGACCGGAGGGGAGTCCGCCCGCAAGTCGAGTCCAGTGATCTCCGCCATCGAACGTCTTGTAGATGCCGGTTTTCGGACCGCCATTGATCATGCGCCAGGGCAGCCGCGTCTTGTCGTACGTCGCAGCATAGAGGATCGCGGGATTGCGCGGATTCATTACGAGGTCGATGACGCCGGTATTGTCGTCGATGTAGAGGACCTTGCGCCATGTCCTGCCGCCGTCCGTCGTCCTGAACACGCCGCGTTCCGTGTTCCTTGAATAGAGGTGGCCCATCGCGGCGACGTAAACGACGTCGGGATTGGTGGGGTCGATCACTATGCGCGCGATGTGCTGCGAATCTTTCAGGCCCATGTTCGTCCAGCTAATTCCAGCGTCGGTCGATTTATAGACGCCGTCGCCCGCGTACGAACTTCTGGATGTGTACGCGTCGCCGGTACCGACCCAGACGATATCGGGATTGGATGCTGCGAGCGTGACGTCACCGATCGAGAGCGTGCTCTGCTTGTCGAAGAGCGACTGCCAGGTTGTGCCGTTGTTTGTGGTTTTGAAGACTCCGCCGATCCAAGGCGCCACGTACATCGTGTAGAGGTGTGCGGTGAGAGGAGATGACGGCACGTCGATGTCAGCGATGCGCGCCTGCATCCGGAAGGGGCCGATGTTTCGATACTCGAGCGCCGAGACAAGTCGCTCGCTGAGCGTGTCCTGGGCGTTGATTCGCGCGACCGGTAGCAGTGCGCCGATCGCCGTGACTATGAAAAGGATTCGGAGTCTCATCGTGTCTTGCTCGTGTGGCTATTAGGTGAGTGCGCTACTGGAGGTTACTCACCAGTGCCCGTCCCGCGGCTACTGTGGACAGGATATAGTATCCAATTCCAGATCCGGCAAGCGAGCCCCTGCCCTTCAGCCGTGAACGGGTTGTCAGGCCGGCCTTGACGGCCCCGAACGGCGCATCGCCGACTTCACCGCCCTGAACGCGAAGTGGAACAGTGCTGAGATTGCGCTGAGTACAAATGCCACCAGAACAGGCAAGACGGCACCAAACGTAAACGTCATGCCAACGACGAAGCCGAAGATGTACTCCGTGCGGTAAATGGGCAGCACGGCCGCGAGCAGGAACAATCCAAAGAACAGGCCGGATGTCATGCCGGATGCGCCAAGCTGGAAGGACGCCGCCAATGCCGCGCCGTACAACAGCGCGCCGACAAGACCAATTCCAATACCGATCGGTGAACCAGGTTTTGCAACTGACGTTTTCCGATTACGCAGTCGAACGTCGAGCAGCCAACCCAGAAGTGGCAGTACCACCAACCCAAACCAGTTGGAGATACTTGGTAAATCACGACGGTCCAGCAAGTGATGGCTGCGCACGCCGCCGTTGAACTGTTCGTGAGCAAGGATTGCGGCCACAAATACGATTGAGAAGACAGCAAATAATCCCGGCAGGTGTCGCTGTGCTTGCATCTGCATGCTGAGTGAACGTCGACTAATTCAGATCGCGCGAAAACATCAACTTGAGCGTGATCTTGTCGGACGCCGGAGTGAGGCCAAAGCCAACCCCACCTTCGATGTTCATCGTGGAGTAGTGGTCAAACGCCGCCCAGATCTGCTGGACTTGCTGGCTACCTGGAACCAGTTCACGGAGCGGCCCGAGCCCCGAGTATTGCTCGGCAGCCACCGCCCACTGCGGGTTGACGTGGTACGCGACACGCGACGACGGATTGAATTCGAGCGCGGCTATTCCGCCGTCCCACGAATTGTCGAGAATCGGATTGAAAATGAAGTCCCACGGATGAATGTGCCAGCCAATGATCGGGCGGATCTCGGAGCTGTACCGATGAGAATCCCATCTGGCGGCGTTATAGCTGAACTCGAAATTGGCACCGTAGAAGAACTTGCGTTCGTTGGCGTTGGGCGAAACGAAGAGCAGACGCAGCTTGCCGCCGTTCACGGTGGCACCGTGCTGATCGGTGATGCTGTAGAGCGGCATGTAGAGACCGAGTTCGAGCCAGGGCTTGGCGCCGTAAGCCCACTCAAAGCCACCGTCGAACGAATGATTGGAGACGATGCCGCCGGGAAAGGCCGGAACCTTGGCTCCATCGGGTGTGAAGTTGGTGTGCAGCGTGAGATTGAATTTGCCAAGCGCCGCGATCCCGGCGTCGTAAACCTGGATCTCGTCGGTGGGACCCTGCGCGACGGCAGGGCTGGCGAAACCGGCAAGTATGACTGCGACTGTCGCGAACGGAAATACCAGGCGCGACGCCCACGAGGAATCCTTCATTGAGAACGGGATGGTGGTTGGCAAGCTGATTCAGGACAATCTAGGGTCAGCGCTGGCGGCCAGGCTGTTTCTCGCTCGCGATCGCCTACTTTGGCCAATCCGGCTCAGTCGTCGTCGATAATACCACGCCAGAGCAAAAACGTGGTCGCTGGCCGGTGAGGGGCAACGCGAGCCACCGTCGGCGGTGTCTATTGAAACGGGACCGCGATTTCGCGGCAGATTATACGCTACCCTAGACACCCCATGATTTCTGAGCTACCCCGAAAACAAAGAATCGCCGTAATTGGCGTTGCCGTGCTCGCGGCGGTGTCGCTGGCGCTGCACGGGATCGTGCTTGCGGTCACGCCGCTGGGCATCCACCGTGACGAGTTTCTCTATTTTTCGATGGGGAACCACCTGCGTCTCTGGCACATGGATTTTCCGCCAGCGATCGCAGTGCTTGGTGCGCTCTCCCAGGCGCTGTTCGGGCATACCGTTGCGGCGGCGCGCGTATTCCCTGCCATCGAAGGGACGATTCTCATCGTGCTCGCCGCGCTCTTCGCTCGCGAGCTTGGCGGCGGACGCTTCGCGCAGGGATTCGCGGCAGTCTGCGTGCTCGCAGGTCCAATGTTCCTGCGAAACTCGACGCTTTTTCAGCCGGTCGTACTGGATCAGATCTGCTGGACGCTCGCCCTCTACGCTATCGCAAACGTCGCTCGCGCACGCATGGAGTCGCGCAGCACCACGAACGCGTGGCTCGCATTCGGAGTCGCGACGGGTTTTGGATTGCTGAGCAAGTTCAGCATCGTGTTTCTCTGCGTGAGCGTACTGGTCGCTGTCATACTCACGCCAATGCGCCGCGAGCTGCTAACGCCGTGGCCCTGGGTCGCAGTTCTCATCATGCTCATCATCGGAAGTCCGAGCATCTCCGGCCAGGTCACGCTTCATTACCCCGTGATCGCGCAGATGCGTGACCTCAACGCGACGCAGCTGCAGCGCGTGACACCGACGGACTTCATCAGCACGCAGTTGCTCAACATCGGCCCCGGGGGGATCATCGCCGCTGTCATCGGTGCCGTAGCATTGCTGCTGTGGCGTCCACTGTCAGCATTCGCCACTGTTTCGCTGAGCTGCATTCTCGCTTTCCTGCTGCTGCTCGTACTGCACGGCAAAGCGTACTACATTGGTCCGATCTACCCCGCGCTCTTCGCGGCAGGTGCGGTGGTGCTCGAGCGCATGCGAACACTGCGTGCCACCTGGCTCGCGATCGCAACCCGCTGGACGGTGGTTGCGCTTGTGCTGGCGTACGGCATCGCAACGCTCCCGATTTCCGTTCCGATTCTCTCCGGCGAGGCTACCGCCCGTTATTCCGCGCGCTTCGCTGGTGGCGCCGCGTTGCGCACCGATCGCGGTATCAAGGATCAGCTACCGCAGGATTTTGCCGATATGCTCGGTTGGCGCGCTGAAGCCGCTGCGCTCGCCACCGTGTACCATTCGCTTTCGCCTGCACAACAGAGCGAAGCAGTGATCGCGACGGGCAATTATGGTGAAGCAGGTGCGGCTGAATTCTATGCCAACGAATTCGGGCTGCCGCCCGTCGTCACGTCGGCCGGTTCGTTCTGGTTCTTCGGTCCGGGCAAGCGCCCGGGAACTGTTCTGATTGCAATCGGCAGTGATCCCGCCGATCTGAATAAGGGATGGGCGTCCGTTCGCCAAGTAGCAACACTCGAACGTCCATGGTCGGTCAGCGAGGAGCGCGACCGCCCGATCTACGTTGCGACGCAGCCTCGAATGACTCTGCAGCAAATGTGGCCGTCTCTGGCTGGACGGAACTAGCTCGCTCGGCGGCGCAGCACTGGAAGCGTCGTTGCACGGACGTGACCGTGCGCTGCGCCATCAGCGCGACACATCACCGTCGCGTTGCCCCAAATATCCTTCTCCTACTGTTTGTGTTCGGGAACTGGCAGTGGCACCTCGCTGATGGGTGCGTCCCAGACAGCTCGCCATTCGTTGTCCGGATCTCGCCGCCAATAGACCACATAATTCCCATGATCTTCAAGCGAGCCCATACCCGGCGGCGCAGCGCTTCCAGCGACCAACTTGAGTAGATATTTCCCCCGCTCGACCGCGATCGAGTCGCTGACGCTGACGTCTTGCGTTGTCAGAGTGAAATCCCACTTGCCCCACTTCACAGCTTGACTCCAAAACTGTCGAATGGCCTCTCGTCCGACGAGCGGCGGGTTATTGGGTGACATTTGCCAGGCGTCAACCGCAAACATCGACGCAACAGAATCGATTTCGCCCGCCGCGTACCACTGATCGGCTTTGGCATTGTCGCGCTCAATGATGCTGCGAACTTCCTTCGGATTCTGCGACTGAGTTGCAGTGCAGGCGGTGAGGGTCAAACCGAGTAAAAATACGGCTGTGCGCACGGGCTCCTCCTTTGGGCGACGTGTTTTGGACAGGCGGCCACCAAGCTAAACTGCAAGCGAAGTGAATAAAATGCGAGCATAGCGAGTGTGGGCTGCTCGCCACGGCCTGAATTCGGTGAATTCGGCGGGAATTCGGTGCCAGATCGTGCACGATGCAAACCGGCAACCCGCACCGGGCCTGGAGATGCTCATGCCGGGTGCCTCGCGCTCGCGCGCCGTCCAGGACGTCCGGGGCGTCGTCAACCAGCCGCCCGTCGCGTATGGCCATCCCGCCATTCAGGTCTCGGCGCTCCGATCGCCCGATCGACTGATCGACCACCAGCCTTCCTTCTGTCGCCGAAAGCGCCATACTTAACCAAGGTTGTCCCGCGGTCGCGCTTCGTCGGAGCGCCTGCGGTCCAGGTCATCTCATCCTTTTTTGGTTGGAGCGTCTCATGCGTGGTCTTCTCCGCACGTCGCTGGTCGCTTGCGTCCTCGTTCCTTCCATCTTGTCGGCGCAAGGCGTTGTCGTCCAAAGCACGACGGACACCCATCTCATGGGTCCGCTCGGCGCTCTCGCAGGTTTCGCCGCACGGATGGGCGGCGCGAGCATGAACGACAACCATCAGACAACAACCATCTCAGGCCACAAACTAAAAACCGAGTCGGGCAACACGGCCACGATCATTGACGCCGACGCGGGAAGCTTCACGTCGATCGACAATAAGCAGAAGACCTACACGACGATGACCTTCGCCCAACTGGCCGCGGCGATGCAGCAGGCGCGTCAGAAAATGGCGGCCCAGATGAACAAACCCCAGGACTCTCCGGCCACCGATCCGAACGCACCGAAGAACAACATCGACTTGAAGTACAGTGTGAAAGTCGATCCGACGGGAGAGCACCAGAAGGTAGCCGGCTACGACGCCGAACACGTCTTTCTGACCATATCGGTCGAAGGCGCAGCGAAGCCCGACAACGGGGGCTCGCAGCAGCAGGTGGGCACGATCGTGCTCCTGATCGATCAGTGGCTATCGAAAGACGCACCGCAGATTGCAGCGATGAAGGATTTCCAAAAAGCTTACATGGGAAAGGCCGGTGATGCGTTTCGCGCGCAGGCCTCGGGGCTTCAGGCAGTGTTCGCAAGCGATCCGCGCATCAAGGACGGCATGGACGCCGCCGCAAAAGAGCTCGCGAAAATGCAAGGCATTTCGCTGCGCAGCACGACGTATGTAACACTCGTGCCGCCGAACATGGCTTTCGATCGCAATCTCGCACTGGGTGACGCGAGCGCAGCGGCCGCGGCCGACGCCAACACAGCCAGCGCGCCCAAGAGCGGCGGCCGATTCGGCGGCCTGATGGGCGCTATCAAATCCGCCGCGGCAAAAGCGAGCGAGCAACCGGCTAACAACAGCACGAGCACGGAGCCGCCGAAGCAAGCCACGCTGATGACACTTACCGATCAAGTCACCAGCATCACACCAGGAGCCGTTCCCGCTTCAGCGTTCGCAGTGCCGGCCGGCTATCGTGAGATACAGTCGCCGATGCTGCGCGGAAACTAGCGACCGTCGAAAAACGGGGTCAGATACCGTCTTGAAATGCAAGGTTCCGCATCGGGATTTGCATATCGAAATAGGTTTCTGACTTGATGACACCGTAGATCAGATGGACGAGTTTGCGCATGCTCGCACCGACGATTGCCTTCGGT
>JBDTAZ010000053.1:0-33679 GCA_039924325.1 Gemmatimonadaceae bacterium | reverse complement strand
CAAACTCGCAGCATCGGATGCCCGTGAAATCTCTTCCCGCGCTCGCGGCTGATCTCGCTCTCGCCCCAGACGCCGCCGCTGCGCTCAGAGCGGTCCACGAAGAGCTCTACGGTGCGGACCGGAACACGGGACTCGTTCTACTCACCGTGGACCCTCGTCGCAACGCGTTGGTCAACAAGGCCCTCGCATCGGCGGATGTGTCTTCCGACGGCGTACTTCCGGTGCACGCGCTTCTGGCGCTCGATCACCTTCCGCCCACTGTTCAGTACGCCGTCCTCGCCGGACAGCGCTTCGCCGATGTGGGCGATCAGGGTTCACAATTCGCGCGACTGCTCGGAGTTGAGGCTGGGGTTGGCGAGTTTCGGCTGCTGCTGAAGGGGATAGTCTTCGAAGGTGCGCTAGCGGCGGCCCTCGCCCTGTACGATTCGAGCCGTCGCTCGGGACCGAAGTTACTGGAGCGCGCGGGTCCACTTGCGACTCTCTTCGAGCTATCGTACGCGAGGTTCTACGAACGCGACGCCCGTTTCGAAGCGGTCGCCGCCCTGCACGATGTTACGAACAGACTGCGCGCAGAACATGCGAGTTCGGCGTCCGGGTTGGAACGCGAAGTCGAACGCCTGCGTGCTGCTCAGCGCGCCGGGACGAGCGACGTTGTGCACCGGCTTCGCGACGCAATCGGCGCCGCCGAGCGTCGCGCTGTCGCTGCCGAGCAGCGTTTGGTCGCGATAGAGGGACAGGTTATAAATGCTGTCGATCGACTTGAACGCGCGCATGTTCAGCTGCACCAGCAGGACACGACAATGCGCGCACAAACCGAACTCATCCGTGAGCTCGAAACTCGTCTCGCCGAGGCGGAAACCGCGGCGGCGAATTTAGTGGAGCCGGCAAGTTCCTTGAAAGGCTGATGCGATGACGAATACCCCTCCGCCTGCGCCGCTGCAGGACGTGATTGCAGCACTTGCGCACAATCGACCGCTCGAACAGGACGACGTCACCGCGGCGTTCGACGTCGTCATGCGTGGCGATGCATCGCCCATTCAGATCGCTGCTCTGCTGACGGGACTCAGAGTGCGCGGAGAGACGCCGGAGGTTGTCGCCGGCGCAGCAAGTGCGTTGCGACGCGCGATGGTGCGGCTTGAGCTTCCCGATCCTGAAAGTGTTGTCGATACGTGCGGGACCGGCGGCGGTTCCGTCGGAACGTTCAATATCTCGACTGCAGCAGCTCTGGTTGCAGCGGGCGCGGGCGTGAGAGTTGCGAAGCACGGCAATCGATCTTTCACATCCCGGTCGGGCAGTGCGGATGTGCTTGAGGCGTTGGGCGTCAACATCGACGTCGATGTGGAGGCGATGCAGCGTGCGTTTCGTTCGGCCGGCATAGTGTTCATGTTCGCTCCACGGATGCACCCAGCGATGCGCCACGTTGGACCGGTGCGACGCGAGCTTGCGGTCCCCACCGTGATGAACATCATCGGCCCGCTTGCAAATCCTGCCTCGGCAGGGCGTCAGGTGATCGGTGTAGCTGATGCGGAGCGTGCGCTTGTTATCGCAAGAGCGCTCGCCGCGCTCGGTACGGAGCACTCGCTCGTTGTGCACGGGGAGCCGGGCATGGACGAAATTTCGCCGCTCGGAACGACGCGCATCATCGAAATTCGCAAGGGTGAGATTACCGAGTGGACGACGGATCCGGCGTCACTTGGTCTTGGGTCGGCGCACGCGTCCGAACTCGCCGGCGGCTCGCCGGGCGAAAACGCCAGCATCGTGAGCGCGTGCCTTGACGGTTCAGCGCCGTCGGGTGCGATTTCCGCCGTCGCGGCAAACGCCGGCGCCGCGATCTACGTCGCCGGAATGGCGTCGACCCTCGTCGAAGGCGTGGAAAAAGCGAAGGCCGCGATCGCGAATGGTTCAGCGACAGCGGCCCTCGAACGCCTACGAAGTGCGCTCCCGCGGACTTAGCGTCGCGAAAGCAATGCGGTCAGTCCTGCCTGCCTAGCAACGTCGCATCACCCCTACGACAACGCCCTGAATCGCAACGTCGTTCTCGTGAACGTAGATCGGAGCCATCAGTTCGTTCCGAGGCTGCAGCCTGATGCGACCGTCGCGTTCACGATAGAAGCGCTTGACCGTCGCCGATGCACCGTCGATGAGCGCAATGACAGTCTCGCCGTTATCGCACGACGCGCGTTCGTTGACAACCACGAAGTCGCCGTCGCATATGTGGTCGTCGATCATCGAGTTGCCACGCACCCGAAGGACGTAGTGGTTGCCCCCCCGATGCACAAAATCCTCTGGCACAGCGATCGTCTCGTGCGACTGGATTGCCTCTATCGGCATACCCGCGGCCACCGTTCCCATCAGCGGGATCTGAACCGCTCGTGGGTACTGTTCGGAAGGCAGGATTTCGATGCCCCGGCTCTCGTTGTAGCGCCGTTTGATATACGACTTGCGCTCCAGGTTGCTCAGGTGCTCGTGAACCGTCGCCAGGGAGCTATAATCGAAACGTTCCGCGATTTCCTCGAAGCTCGGCGCATAGCCGTTCACTTCGGTGTAATCCGCGAGATAACTGAGAATTTCCCGTTGGCGCTTGGTCAGCGACATCGCCAGATTCCTAGAGGGTGGGTCTCCGTGCACGGCTGACCCCGAACAGCCGCCGAAAGAATACGTTATCCGAAGAATGCCCGAAACGCAAGCTTTTACCGCATCGCGGAGAGTCTGGACGCCTCCCTCTGGCACGCTGGGCGGGCTGGTAGCCGCCGCCTACGCCCGTGCTGCCTCGCAGGGAAGCGAGGCGCAGCAGTGGAACGCGAAGGCGACGGATGCCGCATCGCCGCCGTCATTTCGCGCCGCTTTGGCTGGCTCCACGGTCGCTGTCATCGCCGAAGTTAAACGGCGATCGCCGTCCAAAGGGGTCATAAACCCGGAGATCCAAGCAGGCGGACAGGCCCGGCTATATGTGGAAGCCGGCGCCGCGGCGATATCCGTGCTTACGGAGCCCGAGCGCTTCGGTGGCTCGATGGAGGATCTGGAGGTTGTCGCTGGAACCGTCGCGGTTCCCGTGCTCAGAAAGGACTTCATAGTCGCGACCGTGCAGCTCTACGAGGCACGTGCCAGGGGTGCCGCGGGCGCGCTTCTCATCGTGCGCGCTCTTCCGCGGTCAGCGCTGATCGAGTTGCACGACGTGGGGTCCGCGATTGGCCTCGATCTTCTCGTCGAAGTTCGGGATGAATACGAACTGGAGACCGCCATCGACGTGGGCGCCAAGATAATCGGGGTCAACAACCGCGACCTTGAGACGCTAGTCATCGACCCGTCGACGGTCGGCCGGATAGTGCCGCTCATTCCGCGAGGCATAGTAGCTGTTGCGGAGAGCGGGATGGCGTCTCCTGATGACGTCCGACGGGCCGCGGCCTCCGGGGCGGACGCAGTTCTGGTCGGGTCGTTCGTTTCAGGGTCAGCCGATCCGCTCGCCGCCGTCGGTTCGCTCACTGGTGTACAAACGGAGCGAAATGCGCGTCCAGATTAAGGTATGTGGACTCACGCGCGCGGAGGATGTAGCCGCGTCCGCGGCGCTGGGTGTTGACTATGTGGGGGTAATCTTCGCGGGCGGTCCGAGAAACCGCACGTTGACTGAGGCGGTTCACATCCTGCGACAATCGGGTAAGGCCGCCACCGTAGGAGTATTCGGGACGATACACGCCACGGAGTTGAGTGAATACGTGCGTACTGTTCCTCTATCGGTGGCGCAGCTGCACGGCGATTCGTCGCCCAAGGCGGTGCTCGCAGCTCGCGCAATCGGCGTTGGGGAAGTCTGGGCCGTAGTACCGGTGGTCGACGGAACGCTTAGGCAGGACGCTGAGGAGCTGTTTCAGTGTGCAGACGCAGTCGTCCTCGATACGAGGGACGCGGGCGGTCTTGGTGGTACCGGACGATCGTTCGAATGGGGTGCGGTAGGCGATTTGCTGCAGCCGATGCGGCGGCAGGCGAAGTTGGTGATTGCCGGAGGTCTCACTCCGGACAACGTTGCGCGCGCGATCGAGTTGCTCAAGCCGGATATCGTGGACGTTTCGTCTGGCGTTGAGTCGGCCACCGGTGTGAAGGATCCAAAATTGTTAAGCCGCTTCTTGGAAGCGGCGCGGAGTGCCTGAGAGTTGAATACGATGCATCCCCAAGCAACTGATCGTTTCGGAGAATTTGGCGGTCGATATGTCCCGGAGACGCTCATTCCAGCGCTGGATGAACTGGAGCGTGCCTTTGACGACGCGATGTCCGACCGCGATTTCGTGCGTACTTACGCAGATCTCCTTCGTGACTATGTCGGACGGCCCTCGCCTTTGAGCGATGCCCCCAGGCTTAGCGAGCGGGTTGGCGCAAGCGTCTATCTCAAGCGCGAGGATCTGAACCACACAGGCGCTCACAAGATCAACAACGCCATTGGGCAGGCGCTTCTGGCAATGCGCATGGGCAAGCGTCGCATCATCGCTGAAACTGGCGCCGGACAGCACGGCGTCGCCACCGCAACGGCCTGCGCGAGGTTTGGACTGGAATGCGTTGTGTACATGGGCGAGACCGACATGGCGCGGCAGGAACTCAACGTGTTCCGCATGCGGCTCATGGGCGCGACTGTGGTGCCAGTCAGCTCGGGAACTCGGACTCTCAAGGACGCGACGACAGAAGCAATTCGGGACTGGGTCACCAACGTCGAGACGACCCACTACATCATTGGCTCCGTAGTGGGTCCAGCGCCGTATCCGCGCATGGTGAGGGAGCTTCAGAGCGTGATTGGGCGAGAAGCGAGAGAGCAGATGCTCGCAAGAACCGGCGGGCTTCCTTGCGCGGTTGTCGCGTGCGTAGGCGGTGGCTCCAACGCAATGGGAATATTTCACGCATTCGTCGATGATGCGGCGGTGCGTTTGATCGGGGTGGAGGCTGCTGGGGAAGGGCTGGACACGGATCATCATTCGGCATCGTTGTCGCGGGGGCGTCCTGGGGTGCTACACGGCGCTCTCAGCTATCTGCTGCAGGATGAGAACGGTCAGGTGCACCCTGCGCATTCGATTTCTGCGGGGCTGGACTATCCGGGCGTGGGCCCAGAGCATTCATTTCTTCATGACTCGAAACGTGCGGAATACGCGGCAGTGACGGATGCAGCCGCGCTTGATGCATTTGGAGTTCTGAGCCGACTTGAAGGGGTGATACCGGCCCTTGAAACGTCGCACGCTGTCGCGTGGCTACTTGCGTCAGCCGGAAGCTGGCTGCCGGGGGACAACGTGCTGTTGTGTGTGAGCGGTCGTGGCGACAAGGACGTGGCTCAGGTCCGTGCGATGCAGGGAAGCGCGCTCTGATGTCTCAACCGCCCGCCGCACCGCCTGGAAGTCAGCGGGCGCCAACCGGCTCCCTCGATGCTGCCATTTCCGAAGCGCTAAAGGGTCTTGCGCGCGCGGTAAGGTCGTTCCAGTTGTATCTGCCGAACAATCCAATGCATGCTCGCGCAATAGACGGCGCGCGTGCCGCGCTGGTTGCGTTGTGGACGCGTATCGATCACGTGGAGGTCGGCATTACGGAGAACGACTTCACTCACGAGGACGTCTCGATCATGTCGGAGACGGATCGGGGCGGTGAGAGTCTTCCGTGGCTTTTCTACAAGGACGGCATTCGGTCATTCGAGCTACGACCGGGATTTGAAACGCGCGACCTCCCGCGCTTCCTCGGGGCGGTACAGGCGGTTCGTGCGCAGGCTAGTGGCGACGAGGATCTGGTCACGCTGTTCTGGGAGTGTGATTTCGAGTGTTTCTCGTACAAGTACGAGGAGGCGGGCGGCGACGGTTACAGCGCGCCAGGCGCGGATCTTCTGCGCGGCGGTGCACCGCAAGGTGCCGTACACGCGCCACAGGATGGAGAGAGTGATGTCGGCACATACGGATCCAGCCCTTCGCAGTTTGCACGCATCTCCGACTTCGATCCCACTCTTTACTTCCTGGAAGAGCAGGAGATCAACTACCTTCATGACGCCATCCGCCAGGACTTTACGGGAGATCTGAGACCTTCCGTTGCAGCAGCGCTTCTCGATACGTTCGAGTCACAGACCGATCCCACTGTTCGTGAGGAGATATGCGGCATTCTCGAGAACTTCATGTTGGTTCTCCTATCTGGTTTGCAGTTCCGGGCCACCGCATTTCTGATACGTGAAAGTGCTGCGACGACGTTGCGAGCAGAGAACATGCTCCCGTCGCACCGGCAGCGATTGACGGACCTCGTGGACCGGATCAGTGACCCTGCAACGCTGAACCAGTTGCTGGACGTGCTCGAGGATACTCCGCTTCAACCGCCGCAGCAGGACCTTGTCATGCTGTTCACAAGGTTCAACTCCAAGGCATTGCAATCGCTCGTGTCACATCTTGTCCGCTCCCGTAATGCTGGACTGCGCGCGTTGCTGGAAGAGGCTGTGACACGGCTTGCAAGTTCGGACACGGATGCGTTGATGGAACTCATTGCATCGGATGATGAGGCGGTTACACTAGAGGCCATGCGTCGTGCGGGCGATCTCAAGTCGCCCGTTGCTGTGACGCATCTGGCGCGCGCTCTGGACTCTTCGTCGGACACGATTCGCGCGGCAGCGATCGCTGCGCTTGCGCAGATTGGATCGCCAGGCGCGATGCAGTTGCTTGATCGGAGTATCGACGACGATGATCGCGAGATTCGCCTCGCGTCGCTCAAGGCATGCACAGAGCGGCAGTATCGGCCGATCATGGGTCGGTTGGAACGCGCTCTCAAGGATCGGCTACTCCGCGATGGTTCGTCGGTCGAGAAGTCCGCGTTCTTCGACGCTTATGCAACACTCGGCGGTGACTCCGCGATACCGCTTCTCGAGAACATACTGCTGCCTAAAGGGCTGCTTGCCAGGAAAGAGGATCCGATCACGCGTGCGAGCGCCGCAATGGCACTCGGCAAACTTGGCAGTGAACGAGCCCTGGATCTTTTGCGCAAGGCCGCAGGAGACAAGGAGATTGTCGTACGCAGTGCCGCGGCCCGTGCGCTTCGGGGTAATTCGTGAGTATGCTCGACGCAGACGACGGCGAGCGCCAGGAGACGGCGAATACCAGACGGACCGGGCGCGCCTTGATTGTCGCGATTCATGCCGCGTCACGTGTGATGAAACTGTATCCGCCCGAACACCAGGCAGTTCAGAAGTCGCTTGCTGAGCTGGCGACGGCCGCCATGGAGAGCAGTGGCGTGGACGCACAGCTCGAAGTCCGCGTGCACGGCGAATTTATTTTTGTAAACGGTACCCGACTACGGCTGGACCTGAGCAACTACGCCAGCTTCGGTCGCGTCCTGGAACTGTTCCGGGCCTCGGGAGTGGGAGTGCTACGTGTACTTCGCGAGGCGGCCCCACGAGAGTGGTTCTCGTTGCTCACGCTTCTGTCGACGCTCGCTGGCGTCGCCGACGCGGATGCTGACGAACTGGCGCGGCGGCTGCAGGCCGCCGGGGTTGATGCGTTCGAGGTAACGGCCGACGCAGAGGCTGAAGAGGACGTCGAGCAGCGTGAGGCCGCCAAGGCTGCCGCGCGCCGTACCTATGCGCAGTCGGTCGCGCTCACGAAGGACGTGATCAATTCCGTGCGAATGGGGCGAGTTCCAAGCGCACGCAAGATCAAGCGCGCTGTCCAGACAATAGTTGATCAGGTACTTACCGAAGAAGCGTCACTGATCGGGCTTACGACGCTGCGCGAGTACGACGAATACACGTACACGCATTCCGTCAACGTTTGCATCTTTGCAGTCGCCCTGGGAAAGCGGATCGGTATGTCCAAACTTCAACTTTACGAGTTGGGCATGAGCGCACTGATGCACGATATCGGCAAGTCACGCGTGCCGACCGATGTCATCCAGAAAAGCACCGCGCTCGACGAGGACGACTGGCGACGGATCACCGCTCATCCGTGGCTTGGCATGCTCACGCTGTTCCAGCTTCGCGGACAGCAGGAATTGCCATATCGTGCGATGATCGTTGCACATGAGCACCACATGCGGCGGGATTTTACAGGCTACCCGAAAGTCATCCGACCCCGTCAGATGTCCATGACCAGCAAGCTTGTAGCCGTGGCCGATGCGTACGACGCAGCGACGACGCGGCGCTCATACCAGACGAAGCCCTATCCGCCTTCGGCAGTATTGCAGGAGATGCGCGACAACCCGCTCCGCGGGCTGGATTCCGTTGTCGTCAAGGCATTCATCACTCTTCTCGGCATCTATCCTTCCGGCACGCTCGTCGTGCTCGACACGTTCGAGCTGGCTGTCGTGATAGCGGCGAATACGGATCCGGAGATGCTGTCACGACCGCGAGTAGTGATCGTGAGTGATGGGCGCGGCAATCTCTTGCAACCGCCGATCGAATCAGACCTCGCCGCAACGGGCTCCGACGGGCAGTTTACCCGCACAATCATCAAGACCGCCGATCCGGAAAGGTATGGCATCAGGGTTAGTGACTACCTCGTCTAACAGGATCGACGAACGGTTCACGGCGTTGCGCGGGAGCGGCAGAAAGGCACTCGTCTGTTACGTAACCGCCGGCCATCCCGATCGTTCGAGATCGCTTCAGCTACTCCAAGGACTGGAGGACGCTGGCGCGGATGTTCTCGAAATCGGCGTTCCGTTTTCCGACCCCATGGCCGACGGCCCGGTGATCCAGGCGAGCTCTCAGACCGCACTGGATGCCGGCATGACGTTCGACCGCGTGCTCGATCTGGTCGCCGAGGCGCGCCTGAAGATACCGGTCGTCCTCTTTGGTTACCTGAATCCCTTCCTTGCAGCGGGACCGAATGCGCTTGAACGAATGCTAGCCGCTGGTTGCGACGGCCTTCTCATTACTGACCTGCCGGTTGGCGCAGATGTGGCACTCGAGTCTAAAATCGGAGCGAGCGGTATAGCATTCATCAGATTGGTCGCACCGACGACGCCGACTGAACGCATGCAACTAATTGCAAGCCACGGGAGTGGGTTCGTGTATCTCATCAGCAGGCTCGGTGTGACGGGGATGCAAAGCGCGGTCGCTCCGGAGCTGGGAGCAACGGTGGCGCGGCTTCGCTCCGTGACTACGCTCCCCGTCTGTGTAGGATTTGGTGTCACGAATGCAGCTCAGGCCGCCGCCATTGCATCGATTGCCGACGGTGTGGTAGTTGGCAGCGCACTCGTAAAAGCGGCAGGAGACAGCGTTGACGCGGCGGTGACACTGGTCAGGTCGTTGCGCGCTGGAATCGATCAGGCAAGTTGATGATCCCGGATACGGTGGTCCTTCAGGGAATGCGGTTTCACACGCGCGTCGGAGTTCTCCCGCACGAGGCACAACTGCCTCAACCGGTGGAAGTCGATCTGTCCGTGACCGTGGACGCTACAATGCGACCGCCTAACGTTGTCGACTACGTGGCGTTGTACGCAGCGGTTGCAGAAGTAATGGCGACCCCACACATATCGTACCTCGAAGAGGCCGCAGAGAGGATCGCATCGGCGACGCTCATGGTCAAGGGAGTGCACACTGCGACTGTGTCCGTTCGCAAGCCGCATGTACCGCTGCCGGGTCCCGTCGACTTTGCGCAAGTGTCGATCACACGTGGGCGCAATGGATGACATTGCGTTCGTTGCGCTCGGTAGCAACATCGGCGACCGGGAAGGGCATCTTGCGGATGCGCGCTCCAGAATCGCCGGGATTCCTGGTGTCGTGATCCTGTCGGAGACCGCGGTCGAGGAGACGGCGGCGCTCGGGCCTGTCGCGCAGGGCCCGTACCTGAATCAGATGATCGCGCTCAGAACATCGCTCGCGCCCACTGAACTACTTGCCGGCCTTCACCACGTCGAGGCGCTCGGGGGGCGGGTCAGAACAGCCCGTTGGGGCCCGCGTACGATAGATTTGGACATCGTCAAGTACGCGCGCACAACGTGGAATTCTCCAGAGCTACAAGTGCCGCATGGCGAAATCGATAACCGCGACTTCTGGCAACGCGAGCTCGCCGAGCTCGCAGAGGTGATGATTTGAGCAGTGTGCCGACGTCGCGTGGCCTAACGGTTCGCGACATCAGAGAAAAGAAGGGCAAGGAGCCGATCGTCGTCGTGACGGCGTACGATGTCCTGTTTGGTCGATTGGTCGATCAGGCTGGCGTTGACGTCGTGCTCGTTGGCGATTCACTCGGCAACGTCGTGGCAGGCTTCAAATCGACTCTCCAGGTGACTCTGGATGACATGATCCACCACGGTGCCGCGGTATGCCGCGGTGTATCTCGTGCGCTTGTCACGGTGGACATGCCGTTCATGAGTTACCAGATCAGCAGCGAACAGGCGCTCGCCAATTGTGGTCGGCTTCTCGCGGAAACCGGTGCGCAGGCTATCAAGATCGAAGGTGGCAGCGAGCGAATAGCAGAGACTGTGTCCCGTTTGGTCGAGATCGGTATTCCAGTGATGGGCCATCTCGGATTCACACCACAGTCGGTAAACGCGATTGGCCTCCGCGTCCAGGGACGTGAAGCCGCAGACGCCGAGCGACTGGTGCGGGAAGCAAAACGACTCGATGAAGCAGGTGCGTTTGCCGTAGTACTGGAGTTGATTCCAACCCAGGTTGCCGCGCGGATCACCGCGAGCATCAGCGCGCCGACAATTGGCATTGGCGCGGGCGTCGAGTGTGACGGTCAGGTCCTCGTACTTCCGGATCTATTGGGCCTCAACGATGAATTCGCGCCGAAATTCCTGAAGAAGTACGCGAACCTGTCGGAAACTGTGCGTGATGCTGTGCGCGCGTATGGTGACGACGTGAGGCAGCGCAAATATCCATCGTCCGAACACAGCTTCTAGGCATTTACGGTGTTCACCGAAACAACGATTACCGGAATTCGTGCGCGTGTTGCTGATAGGCGGAGCGACGGCGCCCGGATAGCACTGGTACCAACAATGGGTGCTCTGCACGACGGGCATCTGCGGTTAATCGATGTTGCCAGGGGAACTGCAGACATTGTTGTCGCAAGCATCTTTGTCAATCCGCTGCAATTCGGACCCGGCGAAGATCTCGCGAAATATCCGCGCAATCTCGAGAACGACACGGCGGCTTTGGCAGAACGTGGAGCATCATTTTTATTTGCTCCCGGAGTGAATGAGATGTATCCCGATGGCGAGACGACTACAATCACGCCCCCGCCGTTCGCGAGTCGGTTCGAAGGGGCCGTCCGCCCGGGGCATTTTGGTGGCGTATTCACTGTTGTGACCAAGCTGTTCAACATCGTTCAACCATCCGTGGCAGTCTTCGGCAGAAAGGACCTCCAACAACTCGCGCTCATTCGAAGGATGGTCGCCGATCTCAATTTCCCGACCGAGATTCTCGGCGTGGATACTGTACGGGAGTCTGATGGACTGGCGCTGTCCAGTCGCAATCGGTATCTGGACGAAGGCGCGCGCGGGGTGGCGCCACGGATTCATTCTGCTCTCTTGGCAGCCCGAGCGATGTTCCATTCGGGGGTGACGGATCCAACGTCGATTGAAGCCACGGGGCTCGAGATGCTGGCGCAGCAACCCCCGATTGCGGTTGATTATTTCGCAGTGGTGCGGGAATCGGATTTTGATCGGCCGACCGCGGCCGCGCTCGGCGATTCAATCGTCACCGCGGTTCGGCTTGGCACGACGCGATTGATAGACAACATTCAACTCTGAAAATGGAAAGCTCGACGCTGGATCTTCCCGCATGGGCTCGCGTTGGCGAAAAACGCGCGGAGCACATCCAGAGAGTTACGGCGCTTCTCAATGCTTGGGCGGCGGCTATGCGGCTGCCACCGGCGGAAGCGCGTGCATTTGTCGACGCCGGCGTGCTACACGACGCGCTGCGGGATGCTTCTGAAGGGGAGCTTCGCAAGATTACGGGCGACAACTACAGCCCCGTGGGCTTGTTGCACGGCCCCGCCGCTGCTGTCACACTGGAGAATCACGGCGAAAAGCGCACTGATCTGCTAGAAGCGGTGCGCTATCACACTGTTGGAAACGCGAACTGGGGTACTGTCGGGCGCGCGCTTTACATGGCGGACTTTCTTGAGCCGGGTCGCAAGTTCTCAAGGCAGGACCGCTACTTCCTGGCACTCGAGGTTCCCAATTCATTCGACGCGGTGTTCCGACAGGTGGTCCGAATGCGCCTCGAGTGGACAGTTCGCGAGGGGAACCAGATTTTCCCCGAGACTGTGGCGCTCTGGAATAGCCTGCAGTAATGCCGAGCTGTTCACCGGTCTTAACGACAACGACTCTGATAGCGGCCGCGGTGTTGCTGGTTGCTGGTTGCAAGGGCCACGGTAAACCGGGTTCTGTGGCGGCGAGCACGTCGGCGCGGGTCGACACCACTGTGGGTCACGCACCCGCGGACGTACGCATCAAAGTCGAGATTCTGAACGCCAGCAGAATTCACGGTGCCGCGCGATCTGCGACGTTGCTGCTCAGGCAGCGCGGCTACGACGTAGTTGCATCTGGGAATGCTGGCCAGTTGCAGGACGCCACTGTCGTCCTCGACCGGTCGAATCACCCGGAATGGGCAGAGCTGATCGCGAAGGCGATCGGCGGCAAGGCGCTGTCCAAACCGGACACGTCACGCTATCTCGACGCCACTGTCATTCTCGGCGCCAGCTGGACGGCGCCGCCGATGCCGTTCCACCCTTAGCTGACCGCAGGCGGCGGCGATATCCTTGCCGCGACTCTTCCTGATGGCCACGTTGAGGCCTGCACGCCGAAGCGAGGCGCCGAAACGGCGGATCGAATCGGCGCTCGTAGGAGTGAAGTCCCCAGCGCCGCCCGGGTGCAGCGGGATGAGGTTTACGAAAGCCTTGCATTCGCGCGCGAGCCGCGCGAGTTCGACCGCGTCCTCGGGCCGATCGTTTATTCCGCCGAGCATTACGTACTCGAAAGTCACCCTTCGATCGAAGCTTTTCGCCGCTTCGATTACGTCAGCAAGCGGGTACTTCGTGTTGATCGGCATCAGGCCTCGCCGCAACTCGTCGGTCGGCGCGTGAACGGATATCGCGAGCCGAAACTGTTCCGGACGTTCGCCAAGTGCGACAATGCCGGGAAGAATTCCGACGGTTGAAACGGTGATGTGGCGCGCCCCGATCCCGAGTCCCTCTGGATCATTGAGGATCGTCAGTGCGGCGTCGACAGCGCGCCAGTTCATGAGGGGCTCTCCCATGCCCATGAACACGATATTCGTTACCGCGATGGGTGGATCCAGGAGTGCCATTTCACGCACCTGACCGGCGATTTCGTATGGATCAAGATTGCGGGTGAATCCCATCTTGCCGGTCGCGCAGAATGCACACTGCAGAGCGCATCCCGCCTGCGAGGAAATGCAAAGTGTCAGGCGACCCGCGTCGGGGATTGACACTGTTTCAATCGCTTCGCCGTCGGCAAGTCGGAAAAGAAACTTGCGGGTGCCATCGGCTGATGTCTGCTCGGTCGAAATCACGAGTGAAGGCAAGTCGAACGACTGTTCGAGCGCCTCCCTGGTGGCGATGGGAACGTCGGTAATCTCGGCGAACGATCTCACTGGCGACTGCCACAACCGGCGTGCGACCTGACGCGCGCGGTACAGCGGCTCGCCTCGATCGCGAAAGAATGCCTCGAGCGCGGAGTTGGCCGCTTGAGGAGTGAGATTCAGGAGATTGATTTTGGGCATGTTCGTATAGGCAGGCGACAGCTCGAAGGGCCTACCATAAACCGTTGCCAGACATAAATTTAACCGATCTAAATGCAATCATATTATCAGGTCGAAACGCGACCGAGGGCCGTCGCGTGAGCACCCCCGAATTTCCGGCAACGAGTGAGCGCACCACCTTCTGCGGCGCACTTCGCGCCGAACATGTCGGATCCACGGTAAAGCTGGGCGGTTGGGTCGAAAGCTCGCGGAATCTGGGTGGAATGGTGTTCCTCAACCTCCGTGATCGTGCCGGAGTTGTGCAGGTGTCCTTCAATCCTGACTTCACGCCGTCGCAAGTCATCGAAGCCGCCTCCGCGGTGTCGCTTGAGAGTGTAATTCGGGTCGAGGGCACCGTCGCGGAGCGTCCAGCCAACATGGCGAACCCGGACATGGGTACGGGCGCCATCGAGGTGAGGGCGACGTCCGTCAAAGTCCTCGGCCCGGCAGAGTCGGTCGCAATGCCTGTGGTCGCGAAGGGCTCGAATCTGCCAGCTGAGGAAGTGCGCCTGCGCTATCGCTACCTCGATCTTCGTCGCGCGCCACTCCAGGCCAACATCATCCTGCGGCACAAGCTGTTGCAGGCAACGCGGAAGTACCTCGACGCGAAAGGCTTTCTCGAGATCGAGACACCGATACTCACCAAGCCAACGCCCGAAGGCGCACGCGACTATCTCGTGCCCAGCAGGGTGCATCCCGCGGAGTTCTACGCGTTGCCGCAGTCACCTCAGCTTTACAAGCAGCTGCTGATGATCTCGGGGATGGATCGCTATTTCCAGGTTGCGCGCTGTTTCCGGGACGAAGATCTTCGTGCCGACCGTCAGCCGGAGTTTACGCAGATCGACGTGGAGGCTTCGTTCATCGGGGCCGAGGACATCTATGCGCTGACCGAGGGCATGCTCAAGGAATTGTTCGCGGTGGCGGGAATCACGGTGGCGACGCCGTTCCCGCGCATGACGTATGCAACCGCGATGGAGGATTACGGTTGTGATCGCCCCGACCTCCGCTACGGACTCGAGATCCGCGATGTAACCGCAGTCTTCGCCGAGTCGGAGTTCGGAATCGCGCGGAACGCAATCGCTTCGGGAGGTCGCGTCCGGGGGATCGTGCTGCCGGGCGGCGCAGCTCTCTCTCGCAAGCAGGTGGACGAGATTGAAGTTGTTGCAAAGAGCGCCGGCGCTGGCGGTTTGATTCGCATCAAGTGCGTAGCCGGTGCGCTCGACGGTGCGGCGGCAAAAGCGCTCACCGATGCTGGCCGCGCCGTGCTTCAGTTGGGTGACGGTGATCTGATGTTGCTTGTCGCAGGTCCGGATTACATATCAAATCCAGCATTGGATCGGACGCGGCAGGAGTCTGCGCGACGGTTGTCACTGGTTCCGGATGGCGCCAATGAACTCGTTTGGGTTACCGACTTCCCGATGTTCGCAGTGGATCCCGAATCCGGACGACTGGATGCGATGCATCATCCATTTACGGCCCCCAACCCTGAGGACGTGCACCTGCTCGACACGGAACCTGGTCACGTTCGCGCGCTCGCATACGACGTAGTGCTGAATGGTACCGAGCTGGGTGGCGGAAGCATCCGTATCAGTGATCCGGCGGTTCAGCGCAGGGCGCTCTCGCTGCTTGGCGTTGACGCTGCAACGGCAGAGGCCAGATTCGGCTTCCTGCTCGAGGCCCTGTCGGCTGGAGCACCGCCGCATGGCGGAATCGCACTTGGATTTGACAGAATCGCAATGTTGCTGGCCGGGGCGCCAAGTTTACGTGATGTAATCGCATTCCCCAAGACAACCGCCGCGCGCGCGTTGTTCGAGGGCGCGCCGACTCTTGTGCCGCCCGACGAACTTGCGGCACTACACATCAGGACAACGGCAGATTGAGCATATCAGAAGACAACGTCGTCCAGCGCATCTCGACTGAGGGTGCGGACATGCTCACGCTTGCGGGCGTGAATGACGCAAACATCACCGAGTTGATGCGTCAGACAGGAGCGCGCGTCGCCCTGCGTGGTGACACGATGACAATCAGTGGCTCGCGCGATGAAGTCGAGCGCGCGCAGCCCGTCGCGCAGCGGATGATTGACACGGCGAAGCGTCAGCTTCCGCTCACAGCCGACGATGTACTCCGAATGAGTCTCGACGGCGTACGTCCGGATGGTTCTGCGTCCGATGATCGGATCGTTCTTCCGGGTATCCGCAAGGTCATTCAGCCCAAGACAAGCGGGCAGGCTGAGTATCTCAAGCAGATAAGTGAGAACGACGTTGTCATCGGCATCGGGCCGGCAGGTACAGGCAAGACTTATCTAGCTGTGGCGGCGGCGGTGGATGCGCTTTCGCGCAAGCGGGTGCGGCGAATCGTTCTGGCGCGTCCGGCGGTCGAAGCCGGAGAGAGTCTCGGATTTCTTCCGGGCGACATGCAGGCGAAGGTCGATCCGTATCTTCGGCCGTTGTATGACGCTCTCGAAGACATGATGCCGGCCGAGCGTGTGCAGAAGGCGCTCGAGACCAGAACAATCGAGATTGCGCCACTTGCGTACATGCGTGGTCGTACGCTCGCGGACGCCTTCGTCATTCTTGACGAAGCGCAGAATGCGACGAGTGCGCAGATGAAGATGTTCCTCACCCGACTCGGCGTGAATTCCCGCGTCGTCATCACGGGCGACAAGACTCAGATCGATCTGCCGCGTCGTGAGGATTCTGGATTGGTGCAGGTCGAGCGAGTGCTCGCTGGCATCGAGGGCATCGCGTTTTTCTACTTCACCGACGCCGACGTCGTCCGCCACCGCCTGGTGCGCGACATCATCAAGGCGTATGCAGAAGACAGTACTGGGTGAGCAGGTGAATCTCTGGCAGCGACTGTCGGCGCGTGATGGCGCCCAGGAAACTGACGCGGATGATCGTTCGCGCCGCGACGGCAGTGTCGAGGCGAAAAACTCATTCGTGCCGCGGCTAGACCTCATTCTCGAGATGGTCGCGATCGCTGCGAGATTGATTCTGGATCCGCTGATTTACTTCGCGCTTGCCATTGCTGTTGCGGTCCTGATCCCGGGACGCACAGGGGATTTTGTCACGGCATTATTTGTGGCGGCAGGCTCGTTGTTCCTTTACCGTGCGCAGCGTTGGCGCAGGATTCCCGACCACCTCCGATGGCTCGCGTGGGCGGATCTCAACAAGCCGCTATTGAGACGGCTGAGCCTCGAAGCGCCGGGAACCTACGCGCACACGATCGCCATGGCGAATCTTACGGAAGCAGCCTGCGACGCTATCGGCGCCGATGGGTTGCTTGGACGCGTTGGAGCGTATTACCACGACATTGGCAAGCTCCGCAAGCCGCAGCACTTCGTGGAGAATCAGCCGCGTGGTCGAAACCCGCACGACAAGCTGAAGCCCGCTACCAGCGCTGCCATAATTCGTTCCCACGTGCGAGATGGTATTGAACTCGCGAAGGATAACGGAGTGCCGCGACCGATCCGCGCGTTCATCGCGGAACATCACGGAACGTTGCCGATTGCGTACTTCCTGGCCAAGGCAAGGGAACGCGATGACTCTGTGAACGCGGCGGAGTACGCATATCCTGGCCCGATTCCGCAAAGCGCTGAAACGGCGGTGTGCATGCTCGCTGACGCTGCTGAGGCCACGGTCCGATCGCTCGCTGATCCAACACCGCAATTGATCCGCGCGGCAGTGGATGCCACCGTCGCGGCACGCATTGAGGACGGACAACTGGCCGACGCGCCGATCACGCTTCGCCAGCTCGGGGTAGTGCGGGACCAGTTCGTCAGGATCCTTACTGGGATGTATCACGGACGCATCGAGTACCCGTCTCCTGGTCGCCCGCTTTCGATTCCGTCGAAGCCAGACTCGAGAGCGACCGCGTGAGCGTGGCGGTGGACGTGTCGCGTGAAGGACTCCGTATCGCAATATCCGAAGAGCGCGTGCGTGAAATTGTCCGCGCAGTATGCCGGCGGGAGCGGATCACCGACGCGCTTGTTTCTGTCGCGTTTGTGAGCAACGCGGTTATCGCGAGGATGAATCGCGAATATCTGGGCCACTCGGGTGCAACCGACGTGATCACCTTTGAACTTCAATCCAGGGATGATGCGGCGCGTACCGCACGCGCTGTTATAGGCGACATATACATCGCGCCCAAGGTCGCGGCCGCAAACGCGCGCGAAGCCGGAGTCGGCGTTCGAGAAGAACTGACGCGGCTTGTGGTGCATGGGACGTTGCACGTTCTCGGCTACACACACGACGAGAACGCCGACAGAACGCGCGGCGACATGTGGCGACGACAGGAGGCTCTGGTTGCCGCAATCGTTTGACAGCCTGATCACAGATTTCGAGGCCGGGAAGCCTGCGGCGCTCGCTCGGGCGATCAGCATCGTCGAGAATCACAGGATCGGATACGACGAGCTGATGACGCGGTTGCATCCTCAGATCGGTCGCGCGCAACGACTGGGGATAACCGGTCCGCCAGGTGCTGGAAAGAGCACGGTCACCAATCTTATCGTTCAAGCGCTCCGCCGCGACAATCTTCGGGTCGGCGTTGTTGCTGTCGATCCGACATCTCCGTTCACCGGCGGCGCGTTGCTCGGCGACAGAGTGCGAATGGAGTCCGTAGCGCTGGATCCTGGCGTCTACATTCGTTCGATGGCGACGCGCGGCTCACTGGGCGGTCTTTCGGCCAGGACCGCCGAAGTTGCGGATGTTCTCGATGCCTACGGGTTCGACCGGATCATTATCGAGACGGTGGGAGTCGGCCAGACCGAACTCGACATCGCGCGGACCGCGGATACAACGGTAGTTGTGCTAGTCCCCGAGTCCGGTGATTCGATTCAGACGCTGAAGGCCGGCGTGATGGAAATCGCCGATATCTTCGTCGTGAACAAGGGCGACAGGCCCGGCGCAGACCGGCTTCGGAATGACATTGAGTTGATGCTCGGGCTTCGGCGCGGCGCTACTTCGGCGCACGTTCCGGCTCACCACGGAGTCTCGCTCAAGACCTTCAATCCGATCCGCGTCGCTCGAGACGCCGCCAAGAGCGAGAATCCCGCGCAGTGGCTGCCACCCGTCCTGGGAACAATAGCATCGAAGGGTGAGGGGATCGACGTGCTGCTGGCGGCCGTGGATCGACACTTTCGTTATCTTGAAACATCCGGCGGCCTCAAGGGGCGCCGGCGGAACCGGCTCAAAAATCAAGTCACCGAAGTGGTTGCAGAGCGCGTTCGCGCCCGGCTATGGGAAGATCCCGAAACTATAAAGTGGCTCGACGCGCAGCTCGATTCCCTTGAGTCTGGGACGGCGACTCCGTTCAGTGTCGCCGATCAATTGTTGAGTCGGAGCGGTCCACTGCTGACTGGAGCCAAACCATGACAACGGCCGAGATGTTGGAGTTGGATCGATTGCGCGAAGAAGTCGCGCAATGGCGCGCCAAGTTTGATACAGCAAAGAAGCGCAACACGTTATTCGCGAATTCGGGTGACGTGGTCGAGCCGTTGTATACCGCGCTAGATATCGCGGGAGATGCTGCGGCGATCGAGGTGCCCGGCGAATTTCCATTTACCCGCGGAATACACCCGACAGGCTATCGCGGAAAGCTCTGGACAATGCGTCAGTTCGCCGGGTTCGGTACGGCCCCGGAGACGAACGCGCGCTACAAGTATCTGCTATCGCACGGACAGACAGGTCTTTCGGTAGCGTTTGATTTTCCAACGTTGATGGGGTACGACTCCGATCATCCTCGCTCCGAGGGTGAGGTTGGGAAGTGTGGTGTCGCGATATCCAGCTTGGCAGACATGGAGACTTTGTTCGAGGGAATTCCGCTCGACAAGGTGTCGGTGTCAATGACAATCAACGGGCCGGCTGTCATTCTGTTTGCGTTCTACGTTGCGGCTGCGGAGAAGCAGGGCGTGGCGGCTGCGGAGCTGCGCGGGACGATCCAGAATGACATTCTGAAAGAGTACATGGCTCAGCACGCGTGGGTGTATCCCATCGAGCCAGCGCTCAGACTCATCGTCGATAACTTTGCGTGGTCCGCCGAGCACGTCCCGATGTGGAATACCATCTCGATTTCGGGGTATCACATTCGCGAAGCGGGATCGACTGCTGCGCAAGAACTCGCGTTCACGCTTGCCGACGGTTTCACGTACGTCGAGCGCGGGATTGCGCGCGGAATGGACGTTGATGATTTCGCTCCACGTCTCTCCTTCTTCTGGGATATTCACAATGACTTCTTCGAAGAGATCGCGAAACTGCGTGCCGCGCGTCGCATCTGGGCACGGCATCTGAAGGAGCGTTTCGGCGCGAAGGACCCGCGTTCGCTCATTATGCGCTTTCACTCGCAGACAGCTGGCGTGACGTTGACCGCGCAGCAGCCGATGAACAACGTGGTTCGTGTCGCCTATCAGGCAATGGCTGCTGTGCTAGGTGGTACCCAGTCGCTGCACACCAACTCGATGGACGAGACCCTGGCGCTTCCTACCGAGCAGGCCGTGCAGGTGGCATTGCGCACCCAACAGGTTCTCGCGTACGAGACTGGGGTCCCCAACGTCGCCGACCCACTCGGCGGTTCATACTATGTCGAGGCGCTGACCGACAAACTTGACAACGAAGCCGAGGCCTTGTTTACAAAGATCGAGGAAGTCGGCGGCGTTGTACGTGGACTCGAGACGGGGTGGTTGCAGCGGCAGATATCAGAGTCCTCGTCTCGTCAGCAGTGGGAAGTCGAACAGCGCAGGCGGACAATCGTAGGCGTAAATGAGTTTGTCACGGAAGAAGGAGAGCTGACCATTCCGTTGCTGAAGGTAAGTGCGGAGGCGGAGCGCGAGCAGCGGGCGCGGATGGCTGCGATGCGCGCTTCCCGTGACGATGCAGTTGTGCAGGCGCGGCTTACGGCGCTTCGTGACGCTGCGAAAACTGATGCGAACCTGATGCCGTTCATCCTGGATTGTGCTCGCGCATATTGTACGCTTTACGAGATTCGCGCCGCGATGGAAGAAGTGTTCGGTGCGTATCGAGAACCAGTCTTCTTCTAACAATCGGACCTGATCCAGATGCGTCCTATCAGAGTACTAGTCGCGAAACCGGGATTGGATGGTCATGACCGCGGGGCAAAGGTTGTCGCCGCCGCGTTGCGTGACGCCGGCATGGAAGTGATTTACACGGGGCTGCATCAGACACCCGAGATGATCGCAACGGCGGCAATTCAGGAAGATGTCGATGTCGTGGGACTGTCGATTCTGAGCGGCGCTCACATGACGCTGATACCTCGTGTACTGGATCTGCTGCGCGACGACGGCCGGGAAGACATACTCGTGACTGGGGGCGGAATCATTCCTCGAGAGGACATGGACGCGCTCGAAGCGCGTGGTACCGGACGATTTTTCGGGCCGGGCACCCCGACGGGCGAGCTTGTGGAGTACATCCACAACTGGTTCGAGGCGCGCGAAGCTCAGACAGCGTGAGTTCAAGACTGAGGTCGCTCGACGCCGAACTTCGTGAACTGGAGCACAAACTCCAGCAGGGCGGTGGTACGGCCAAGATTGAGAAGTTGCACTCTCAAGGGAAGTTGTCAGCACGTGAGCGAGTTGCGCTGTTGTGCGATCCCGGGACGCGGTTTGAGGAAATCGGATTGCTCGTCGCGTACGATCAGTACGATGGCCAGGCCCCATCGGCCGGTGTCGTCACCGGGCTTGCTGTCGTTGACGGTCGTGAGGTTGTGGTCGTCGCGAACGATCCAACGGTGAAAGCCGGCTCCTGGTGGCCCGAGACAATCAAGAAGATCCTCCGGGCGCAGGAGATCGCGATGCGCTGCACGATCCCCATCGTTTATCTGGTCGACTCAGCGGGAGTCAACCTTCCATATCAGGGTGGCGTTTTTCCGGGGCAGTTCGGTGCGAGTCGCATTTTTTACTACAACTCCATCATGCGTCGCTACCTGCGAATCCCTCAGATCGCTGCAGTGATGGGGCAGTGCATTGCTGGCGGCGCGTATCTCCCAGCGCTATCGGATGTAATTCTGATGGTGAAGGGAACGTCGTTTATGGGACTGGGCGGCCCCAACCTTGTGAAGGGCGCCACTGGGCAGGTGATCGACAGCGAAACGCTTGGTGGTGCAGACACTCACACGCGTGTGAGCGGAGTTGCACATTACGCGGTGGATGATGACGCCTCGTGTATAGCGAAAATCCGAGACCTTGTCTCCCGACTTCCGCGGCCTGCAGTACCAGCCCGCACTTCCGAAATAACGACGGACCCTGCGATCTTCGACTTGCTTCCGGCCGACCATCGCATGTCCTACGACATGCATGCGTTGCTCAGACTCATTGTAGACGACGGCAAGCTGGATGAGTTCCAGAGCGAACTTGCGGCAGAGGTTATCTGCGGTGACGCGCGCGTCGGTGGGATTCCGGTTGCAGTGATTGCGAATCAGCGCGGTTTGATCAAGGGCAGAGCGGGTGAGAAGCCACGCTTCGGCGGTATCATCTACGCGGAGTCGGCGGAGAAGATGGCCTTTTTCATAGACCGTTGCGATCGGCAGCGGATCCCGATTCTGTTCATCCAGGACGTTTCTGGATTCATGGTCGGTCCCGAAGCCGAGCATGAGGGAATAATTCGCGCCGGTGCCCGTCTCGTAGAGGCGATGGCGACGACACGCGTCCCCAAGATAGTATTGACTCTGAACCACGCATCCGGGGCCGGATACTACGCGATGGCCGCGCAGGGTTTCGATCCCGATTTCGTATTCACCTGGCCAACCGGAAGAATGGGAGTCATGGAGGGCGAGGCTGCCATCCAGGCCGTCCACGGACCGGCTATCGATGCGGCACGAAAGGCCGGAACAAAAGTCAGCGAGTCAGTCGCGGCGTCGGTTGACGAGATGCGGGCGGATTACGACCGCCAGCTTGATGCCCGCTTTGCGGCCGCTCGTGGCTACGTCGATGCGATCGTGCATCCGGAAGACACGCGCGCAGCACTCGTCGCAGCCCTTACAGCTTCGCTCAATAACAGTGGGCCTCACCTCGGCCCATTCGTACTTCCTTCATTATCAGCCTGATCATTCAATGACTGAACGTGTAGTCCGCGTCGCAGGCGGACAGGGTTTCTGGGGCGATTCGCTCGACGCTCCGCGACAGCAGGTCGACAACGGACCGATCGACTACCTGATGCTCGATTATCTCGCCGAAGTCACGATGTCGATCCTCCAGAAGCAAAAGGAACGCGATCCGTCGATGGGATATGCGCGCGACTTTATAGGTGCGATGGATTCGGTGATGGAGGCGGTCACCGAGCGCGGTGTGCGGGTTGTCGCAAATGCTGGCGGCGTGAATCCGCCTGCCTGCGCCACGGCCGTTCAGGCCGTTGCGAAGAAACGCGGCAAATCGTTGCGGATTGGCGTTGTCACCGGTGATGATCTGCTCCCAAGGCTCGACGAGCTGCTTGCGCAGGGACACGTGCTTGCTCACATGGAAACTGGCGAGGCGCTGCAAACAGTTCGCGATCGTGTGCTTTCTGCCAACGCATATATAGGATCCGCACCGATCGTAGAAGCGCTCACACGCGGCGCTCAGGTCGTCATCACGGGACGTTCGACGGATACCGCGCTGACAATGGCGCCGATTCGCTTCGAGTATGGATGGTCGGACACGGATTACGATCGTCTTGCCGCGGGAATTGTAGCCGGTCATATCATCGAGTGCGGCGCTCAATGCTCCGGCGGTAACTGCCTCTACGACTGGCGCAACATTCCGGACCTGGCAAATGTCGGATATCCGATTGCCGATGCCTACGCCGATGGCAGCTTCGTAATCACGAAGCATCCTGGGACTGGCGGACGCGTCTCCATCCACACGGTTTCGGAGCAACTCGTCTACGAGATGGGCGATCCGCATGCGTACATCACTCCGGATGTTATTGCCGACTTCACAACGATCCACCTTGAAGACGCAGGTCCGGATCGCGTGCGTGTCTACGGCATCAAGGGGGCGGCGCCGACCGACAAGCTCAAGGTATCGATTGCGTACCGTGCAGGGTTCAAGGCCGTCGGGACCCTCGTGTATTCCTGGCCAGATGCGCTCGACAAGGCGCACGCGGCCGACGGAATACTCCGCGCTCGTCTGCAGCGACTTGGGCTGCATTTTGACGAGATTTTAACTGAATACGTCGGAGTCTCCGCAACACACGGACAACTCGCTGGTGCGCCTAGCGTCGACTTGCCTGAAGTCCAGTTGCGGATCGGGGTGAGGTCAGACGATCGCGCGATGGTCGAGCGATTTACGCGCGAAATTGCGCCGCTCGTTCTGAATGGGCCGCCAAGCGTCACCGGATTCGCTGGCGGGCGGCCGAAAGTTGAGGAGATCGTCGCGTACTGGCCCGCGTTGGTCGATAAATCAGTCGTGCAGACGAGCGTGGAGATGGTGTCATGAAAGTACGCCTTTTGGATATCGCGCACACTCGTTCGGGCGACAAGGGCGACACGGCAAATGTAGGCGTGATCGCGAACAAACCTGAATGGTACCCGCTGATCAATCGCGAGCTTACGCAGAAGCGAGTGGCGAAACATTTTGACGGCATGCTCACGGGAGGCGTTGACCGGTTCGAACTCCCCAACCTGCACGCGTTGAATTTCCTGCTCCACGGCGCGTTGGGCGGCGGTGGCACGCTGTCGCTGAAAACTGACGCGCAGGGCAAGGTTTACTCGACAGCGATGCTCCGGATGGTGCTTGATATACCTGACGATGAAGCTCGTGCGCTCGGGCTCCCGGCGGCATGAACCGGATTCGCGTTGAATCGAACGACGGCGTAGCGCGCATCACGTTGGCGCGGCCCGAGAAGCGCAATGCGCTGGATCACGAAACCACTCACGAACTGCTGCAGGCGTTCACATCGTGCGCGCAGCACACCGGTACGCGCGCTGTCCTTCTTGACGCCGACGGCGACGACTTCTGTTCGGGAGCCGATCTCACAGCTCTGGCTGGAATGTTGGATGCGGGCGCCGAAGCGCATTATGCGGATGCGGAGGCGCTCGGCAGAGTCTTCATCGCGATGCGAGAGATGCCCAAGCCCGTGATAGCGGCGGTGCGGGGACGCGCGCTGGCAGGCGGCGCCGGCCTCGCAACTGCTGCCGATATCGTAATTGCGCATGAAGATGCGCAGTTCGGCTATCCAGAGGTGCTCGTCGGATTCGTTCCCGCGATGGTAATGACCATGCTCCGCCGTTCGGTCGGTGAAAAGCGCGCGTACGACCTTGTTGCTAGCGGCAGACGGATCTCGGCCGCGGAGGCGCTCGACATGGGGCTCGTCAGCAGGGTTGTGCCGGGGTCGGACTTCCCGAGGAAGGTCGATGCCATTGTTCGTGAGATAGCTGAATCCTCGGCATCCGCACAGGCACTTACCAAGACCCTGTTCTATCAGCTCGACGGTCTCGACTTCCGGGATGGCGTCCTCGCGGGCGCCCGCACGAACGTGACTGCGCGCACAACCGACGACTTTCGGGCTGGTGTGCTGAGGTTCGCAAAGCCGAAATGAGACCGATCGACGGTATCAAACTAGGACTGGGCGCCTGTGCGATCGCGCTTTTCGCCTGGTCTCTCAGATCCGACGCTCCGGTATTCAGATGGGCGGCACTCGCGTGCCTGGTCACTGCCTTCCTGCTTCGTTTCGCCCGCCCGAGAGCATAATTAGATTGTGAGGGTGGGTACCACCCGAAACATTCCCGAACTTCTTTCGCCCGCCGGCTCGTTGGACGCGGTGCGCGCCGCTGTTGGCAACGGCGCGGACGCCGTGTATCTGGGCGCGGAGAAGTTCAATGCCAGGGACGAAGGGGCGCAGCTCACTCTCGACGAGCTCGAGGCGGCTTGCGCCTTGGCGCATTCACGCGGTGCCCGGATTTATCTGACGCTCAACACACTCGTGAAACCGCACGAGCTGAGCGAAGCACTCGCCTTTCTGGGCGAAGCGATCGATCGTGGGATTGACGCCGCAATCGTGCAGGATATCGGACTGGTCACACTGATCCGCCGAGTGTATCCTGGATTTGAGATCCACGGCTCGACGCAGATGACGGTGCACGACGAATCGGGCGCGCGGCTGATGCACGAATTGGGCATAGACCGAGTCGTCCTGGCGCGCGAGAATACGCTTGAGGATATTCGCGCGATTCACGCGGCGGTGCCCGACCTCGGTCTCGAAACGTTCATACACGGTGCATTGTGCATTGCGTATAGCGGACAGTGCTACATGTCCGGCATGATTTCCGAGCGCAGCGCCAACCGTGGTTCGTGCGCGCAGTCCTGTCGCAAGGATTACACACTTTCGGATGTCGCAACCGGCGAGACGCTCGATTCCGGGTTCCTCATTTCGGCGAAGGATCTCGGCGCGTACGATTCTCTCGCTGATATCGCCGACGCAGGCGTCGGCTGTCTGAAGATCGAGGGAAGGAAGAAGCGACCTGAGTACGTTGCGACAGTTACGCGCGGGTACCGCGAATTTCTCACGCGTGTCGGCGAGGGAGACCGCACCCCTCCGGCCGTGGAAGAAGTGCAGGATCTCGTTCAGATATTCAGCCGCGGCTTCACTCCCGGTATGTACCGAGGGCGAGCGGGCCGGGACTATGTGACGCGAGATCAACCCGACAATCGTGGTGTAGTTCTGGGCAGCGTGATAAGAGTCGGCGATCGCGAGGTCATTGTCGAGGTCTCCTCGGCTATTGAGCATGGCGACGGGGTTGCTTTCGAAGGCGCGCGCGGGACCGAGACGGTGGGAGCGACTGTAACGTCGGTTCGAACGCTGCAAGAGACGAAGGGGCAGTTTCGGCAGGCGCTCACGCTTCGCGCGCGACCGAACGTTGGTGACGTGGTCGTCAGGAGTTCCGATGCGGCACTTCTCGCACGAGCGCGGGCGAGCTTCGACGACGTCGAGCTGGCCCCGGAACGCAGGATTCCGATCGACGTTGCTGCATTCGGAACCGCGGGCTCACCGCTCAAGCTGGTTTTCAAGTCCGTGCACGGCGACGTAGTAGTGCGGAGCGAGATGGCGCTAGCGCCGGCGACAACGCGGTCGCTCGACGTGGGCCAGTTGCGCGATCAGATCGGCCGGTTGGGAGAAACTGGTTTCGCGCTTCGCGATGTTGCCGAGAGCGGGCTCTCAGCAGGGTTGTTTCTGCCGGTGAGTGCACTCAACCACATGCGTCAGAGCGCGATCGCGGAACTCGAGCAGCGAGCGGAATGGGAAAGTGGTTCAAAAATCGGCGAACGAACAGAGCGCATTGCCGCCTCCATAACCGAAGTTCCGATCATACCGCGCGAGGTCACAGAAGCAGCGACGTTAAGCGTTCAGGCTTATGACATCGCGGACGCGCGCCTCGCCGCCGCGGCCGGCGCGACGGAAATAGTACTCGATCCGTTTCTCCGGCATCCAACGCCACCGGTCACACGAGTTCGCGCGCTTGCCGCGGATCTCGCGGTCGCTGGCATCGGATTCCGCATCCGCACGCCCAGCATCGTACGGCCTGAGGATCGCGCGGTGGTCGACAAATGGCTCGCGCTTGACCTGCCCGTAGTATCAGGCCATGTCGGTCTTGCGGTCGAGCTGGCGAGCAAGGGACGCGACGTGGTCGCGGACTATGCGGTCAATTGCTTCAATGAGCACACCGCGGCCCACCTGTTTTCCCACGGCGTTAGTCGGATCGTGCCGTCGATTGAGCTTACGACGGAGGAACTGGGCGCCTTAATGGAACCGTGGCACGGTCGCGGCTTCGATGTCATGATCTACGGCCGGCCCGAGGGTATGACCATCGAACATTGCGTGCTTTCGGCGGCATTCGATCGCGAACCGACGACGTGCCGCGACCTCTGCGTACAGAAGCATCCGAACGTCTCGATTACCGATCCCGCCGGTTATACGTTTGCGGTCGCGACAGACAGTGCGTGTAGAAATCGGCTGTTGCATTCCCGACCAATCGAAGCGTCGGAGTTCCTTCCGCGGCTTTGGGCGATGGGAGTTCGCTCGTTCACCGCCGTTTTCAACGTACCTGACGATAGGATCGCTGAGATCGTTGGTGGGTATCGTGCCGCGATCGACGCGTTATCGAACGGCGACGCACCGGCTCGGAGCGTCGTCCGGTCGATCGTTGGGTCGGAGTTCACGCGTGGACACTTTGCGCGAGCCGTCTGATCCGCGAATCCTGCGCGCGCGCCAATGCTTGCAGCTGTTCATGGACGATTGTCGCGACTTCCGCACGCAAGTGAATCTTTGCATATGACGACGCCGACTCTTGAAGACGCGCGAGCCACGCTGAGCAGTGCGTTTGGCTATCCCGCTTTTCGTGCTGGTCAGGAGGCGGCCGTCGAAGCGGTTTTGCAGGGTCGCGATACGCTGGTAATTCTGCCGACTGGTGGCGGCAAGTCGCTATGCTACCAGGTTCCCGCCTTGCTGCTACCCGGGCTCACTGTTGTCGTGTCGCCCCTCATCTCTCTGATGAAGGACCAGGTTGACGCGCTCGAAGCGAAAGGGATTGCCGCCGCGTTCATCAACAGCACATTGACCAATGGTCAGGTCTCGGACCGGATGGCACGGGCGGCCAGCGGCGAGATAAGGATGCTCTACATGGCGCCAGAGCGATTCGACGCCGGTACCACTGCGGAGCAGCTTGCGCGGACCCGTGTATCCTTGCTTGCGATCGACGAGGCACACTGCATAAGTCAGTGGGGCCACGATTTTCGACCAAGTTATCTGCGCATGCGTTCGGTGCGAGAAGCACTCGGCGATCCGCCAACCATCGCACTGACGGCGACCGCGACGCCGGCCGTGCGGCGCGATATCGCGCATCAACTCGGACTCCGCGACCCGAAGGTCGTCGTTACGGGTTTCGATCGCACCAACCTGAGCTATTCCGTGATTCCCGCACGTAACGATTCCGCCAAGGATGATCTGCTGGTCGAAGTTCTTGGCGACCGCAAGGGCCTCACCGTCGTCTATGCGGCAACGCGACGGTCGGTGGAGCGAATTGCGGCGATGCTCCAGAGCGAGGGGATTTCTGCCGCAGCGTACCACGCGGGGCTCGACGATTCCCAACGCCACGACGTTCAGGAGTCGTTCATGACCGAACGTGTGAGGGTGATCGTCGCCACCAACGCATTCGGCATGGGGATCGACAAGGCAAACGTGCGCGCCGTGGTTCATCACTCCATGCCGGGAACGCTCGAGGCATACTATCAGGAAGCGGGCAGAGCGGGAAGGGACGGCAACGCGTCCGAAGCGATCCTGCTGCACGCTTTCCAGGATCGATTCACCCACGAGTATTTCATAAAGGGTTCGTATCCCGAACGCGAACTTGTATCTCGGGTGTACGCGGCTCTCCAGCGACGAGCAGATAACAGCGGCACAGTTTCCGACTCGCCGGAAGTTCTTGCGGGATTCGTCGCCGGCAAGGCGAATACGCGCGACGTCGAAAGTGCGCTACGTGTTCTGGAACAGGCGGGCGCAATTGCGAAGGCGCACGAGTCTGCATCTCTGGTACGCGTTCGGTTGCTTGCAACATCAGACCGCATCAAGCGCGAGCTGTCCGGTTCCGACGACGCGCTTGCGCTCGGCGTGCTCCGCGCACTCTGGCGGGCAGCGGGCAAGTCACTGGACAGTGGTGCAATCGTCGACGTGGCTTCGCTGCCAGCAGGTCTGGGCTCCGTGCCGGAGGTACAGGACACTCTCGAGAGTCTGGAGGCCAGACAGTTCATAACCGTCCAGCGCATTGGTGGCGGAGTGACTCTGGCTGACTCATCGCGAAACCTCGACAGCTTCAGAGTCGACTGGCATTCGCTTGACAAACGCCGCGACGCGGAGCTCGAGAAGCTGGAAGCGGTTCAGAAGTATGCGTATGCCAAGACTTGTCGACGCGCATTCGTATTGCGCTACTTCGGCGACCCTGCTGCCGGAAATGGATGTTCGGGCTGTGACAACTGTCGAGGGACGACGGTCCAACGGCCTTCCAAAGCAGAACCCGTGAAGCGTGAGCGCAGCACGAGTCGCTCGCGTGCGACCGCTGGCGCCCCGCTGAAACCGGCGCTCAAGATGCCGAAGCCGGATGCAACCGACGACCTTCCACCCGAGGCAAGGGTAGTATTCGATAGGCTTCGAAACCTGCGGCGGGAGATCGCGCGCGAGCACGAAGTCCCCCCGTATATTGTCTTCGACGACAAGACTTTGCGACAGATTGCCGTGCACCGGCCTCGTACCCTCGCTGCATTTGGCGATCTACGCGGCATTGGACCGATCAAGACCGAACGATTCGGAGCGCTGTTCATTGCGGCGCTCACAGACGACCAGCTGTAACTACACGACCTAATGGACGATTCGATTTACTTTTCCGAACAGAACATTGCCGTTCGCGACACCGTGCGCGGATTCGCGCGCGACCACGTCGCACCCGTCGCTGCGATGCTCGACGCCGAGGGCAAGTTCCTCTGGGACAACGTCAGGCGAATGGGTGAGCTGGGATTCCTCGGCGTACCATGGCCAGAAGAACTTGGCGGCGCGGGCCTGGATCTCATTTCGTATATCATCGCCATTCACGAAATGGCGAAGGTTGACGCATCACACGCGATAACGATCTCGGCGCACACCACGCTCGGTACGTCGCCGATCGTGAAGTTTGGTAATGATGAGCAGCGGAATCGATTCGTACCGCTCCTGGCGACTGGAAAGGTTCTCGGCGGCTTCGGACTCACGGAGCCGTCTGCCGGCAGCGATGCTGGTGGAACGCGTACTCGCGCTGAAAAGCGCGGGGATCGCTACATCCTGAACGGTTCGAAGATATTCATTACGCACGGCGGTGTTGGCGAGATATTCGTCGTAACCGCGGTCACGGATCCGAGCCGAGGAACGAAAGGAATCAGCTCGTTCATTCTCACGAAGCCAACGGTGGATCTTGAGGCGGCGAAAGCGGTCGGAGTGGGCCATGACGACTCGCTTCCGGCAATGAAAGGCTTTCGCTCGGGCAAGAAGGAAGACAAGCTCGGCTGGCGTTCGTCCGACACGTGCGAACTGGTGTTCGAGGACGTCGAGGTGCCCGAGGAGAATCTGCTGGGCAGCGAGGGCGAGGGGTTTACGAATTTCATGCAGACGCTCGACTCCGGACGCGTCGGCCTCGGCGCGCTTTCGCTGGGGATTGCGGAGGGAGCGTACGAGCAAGCTCTCAAATACGCCGCTGAACGAAAACAATTTGGGAAACCGATTGCCGAATTCCAGGGCATTCAGTTTCAGCTGTCCGACATGGCCACCGAAATCGAAGCTGGCCGTCACCTCGTTTTCCACGCCGCCTGGCTGGCACAGAACGGAAAGCCTTTCGGGAAGGAAGCGTCGATGGCAAAGCTGTTCTGTTCCGAACTGGCGATGCGCGCAACGACTAAAGCCGTACAGATTCACGGCGGTTACGGGTACACCAAGGACTACCCGGTGGAACGGATGATGCGCGACGCGAAGATTTGCGAAATCGGCGAGGGAACGTCCGAGATCCAGCGACTGGTGATCGGGCGGCACATCCTGAGGGGACTTGGCGGGTGACGCTGTCGGAATTTGCGAAAACGGCTCGAATCCCGCTCGGGTTTGTCCTTGGAATAGCCTACATCTGGTTCGCTCGACCGACGGCTGGCTCGCTGATTCTGGGCGGCGGTGTCGCGCTGCTTGGGGTCCTGACTCGAGCGTGGGCGTCTGGCCACATCATGAAAAACGACCGGCTCGCCACAAGCGGACCATACGCGCACACGCGAAACCCGCTGTATTTCGGGAGTTTCCTGATCGCGGCTGGGTTCGCCGCGGCAGCGCATTGGAGCCTTCTCGTCGCCGTCGTCGCGTTCTTCCTTCTGATCTACTATCCGACGATGCAGCGTGAAATCGCGAACATTCAGGGCCGATTTCCCGAGGCGTACGCGCGCTATGCGGCCAATGTGCCTCTGTTTTTCCCACGGCCAGCGCCGTGGCGCGGCGATCCAGCCTCGACAAACCGGTTCGACCCTGGCCTATACATGAAGCACGGCGAGTGGAAAGCTGGCCTAACTTATGTTCTGGTAATGATTTGGCTGGCGTTCCGGACCCTCCGAACGTAGTTTTATACCCGTTGGCGCCATCTTTTTCCGCGCCCCAATTTATTTCTCTTTTGGACTGCGAAGTGGGGGGGACCCTGTAGCACGATCCCAAACCCGCGCGGGCTACCATGAAACGCGAAATCCTCATAAACGCGGCTGCGCGCGAAACGCGCATCGCGATCCTGGAGGACGACCGGCTCGTAGAGCTGTTGGTCGACCGTCCAGACTCACGCCGAATGATCGGCGATATCTACGTTGGGAAGGTCGAAGCTGTTCTTCCCGGCATACAGGCAGCCTTCGTCAACATAGGGACGGAGAAGAGTGCCTTCCTTCACGCGTCGGATGTTCAGGCAGTTGACCTCGACGACGATTCCGACCCGGACGACCACGAGCACGATGATGAAGACGCTGAACCCACAAACGGGAACGGTGCGAACGGCCACTCTGGCGGCGGCCATGGACGACGCGGCGGCGCGAAGGTGCCGCCCATTCAGGATGCCCTAAAGCGCGGCCAGGACCTTCTCGTCCAAGTCACCAAGGAGCCGATCTCGACCAAGGGCCCGCGCGTAACCGCGCAAATATCCCTGGCCGGTCGGTTTCTGGTTTACATCCCGGACGGCGGTACCAAGGTCGGCGTAAGTCGCAAGATCGGAGCTGGCGCCGAGCGCCAGCGGCTCAAGGAAATGGTCCGCGGCTTTCTGCCGGAGAAGTCTGGCGGAGTGATCGTTCGTACTGTCAGCGAGGACGTGACCCCCGACATGTTGAAGCGGGAGCTTGAGTCGCTGATCTCACAGTGGAAGCGGATCAAGAAGAAGACGCGTTTCGTTCGTGCGCCCGCGGTGATTCACCGTGAGACCGGTCTCACGCGTGGACTCGTCCGCGATCTGTTCAGCGCCAAGGTCGATTCGCTCACAGTCGATTCCAAGCAGGTCTTCAACGAGATCGTTGACTATCTGGAGGATATCGCGCCGGATCTGATCCCTCGCGTCAAGCTGCACTCCGAGGAACCGCCGCTCTTCGACAAGTTCGAGATCGAGTCGGAGATTCGCGACATCTTCAAGCGTCGCTGCGATTTGCCGTCTGGTGGCTATCTGATAATCGAGCCGACCGAAGCGCTGGTTTCGATCGACGTCAACTCAGGCCGCTACACGGGCAAGAAGGATCCAGAGCAGACTGTTCTGAAGACGAACATGGAAGCCGCGGCGGAAGTTGCGCGACAGCTCAGACTGCGGGACGTGGGCGGCATCATCGTCACGGATTTCATCGACATGGAAGCCAAGGGGAACCGTGACAAGGTACTTCAGGAAATAAGGAACCATCTCTCCCGCGATCGCGCCCGCACAAAGGCGTTCGCTGTGAGTGACCTCGGCCTCATAGAGATGACCCGCCAGCGCGTCAGGCAGAGCCACTACCAGAGCATGACCGAAGCGTGCCCGACCTGCAAGGGAAGCGGCCGTGTTTTCACGCCGGAGACGATTGTTCGCCGGATGGAGCGCTCGGTGCGACGGATGGTTCTTGAGGGCCGCCGGGACAACCTATTGGTCAAGCTGCATCCGGAAGTCGCGATGTACATGTTGGAGGAGGAGCGGGACCTGATCCAGAAGCTCCAGAAATCGGCTTCCTTCTCGCTGGAAATGCGTGACGATCCACTCCTTAAGCCCGACGAGTTCAAGTTGGTTGTGAAGTCGCAGGGACGAGATGTAACTCAGCAGTACGCCCTGGTTTAGGGCCGAATTTTAGCTGGTTGGAGGCAGCACTACCGTTGGGGTTGCCACCCTGCTATACTTCGAGGCTGCACCAAAACCATACGATTCCATGCCATACGCAATCATCCGAACCGGCGGCAAGCAGTTTCGCGTCGAGCCCGGCAAAACCTATCGAATTCCTACGCTTGTCGGCGATGC
>JBDTAZ010000052.1:0-15459 GCA_039924325.1 Gemmatimonadaceae bacterium | reverse complement strand
ATCGTCGCCCGACGGGCTGACGCAGGCCGAGGCGGCCAAGCGGTTGACGCAGGACGGACCAAATGAGATTGCAGACAAGAAAGAAAATCCGCTCCTGAAGCTGCTCACGTATTTCTGGGGTCCCATTCCGTGGATGATCGAAGGCGCGATCATCCTCTCCGGCGCTGTCCGCCACTGGATGGATCTGATCATCATCGCTGTGCTTTTGGTTTCCAACGCCGTTGTTGGATTCTGGGAGGAGCGCCAAGCCGGCAACGCCATAGCGGCGCTCAAAGCGAAGCTTGCCGCGAACGCGACGGTCAAGCGCGACAAGAAGTGGGTCAACCCACCGGCGCGCGAACTCGTGCCCGGCGACGTCATCCGGCTTCGACTCGGCGACATCGTGCCAGCTGATGCGCGCGTGCTGGACGGCGACCCAATCCAGGTCGATGAGTCCGCGCTCACCGGCGAGTCGCTCCCGGCAACGCGAAAGACAGGTGACGCAGTGTATTCGGGCTCCATTGTCCGGCGTGGCGAGATCGACGCACTGGTATATGCAACCGGCACGCACACGTTTTTCGGCAAGACGGCGCAGCTGGTGGAGGAAGCGCACACCGTCAGCCATTTCCAGAAAGCCGTCCTGAAGATCGGCGATTATCTCATCATCCTCGCGATCGCGCTTGTCGCGGTCATCGTCGCCGTCGCGATCATCCGCGGCGATCCGCTTCTCACCACACTTGAATTTGCCCTCGTCCTTCTCGTAGCCGCGATTCCGGTCGCGATGCCGACGGTCTTATCGGTAACGATGGCCGTCGGCGCCCGACTACTCGCGAAACGGGAAGCGATCGTTACGCGCCTTGCTGCCATCGAAGAGCTCGCCGGTGTCGATGTGCTCTGTTCGGACAAGACCGGCACGCTGACCGAAAACAAGCTCACGCTCGGCGATCCGTTCTGCATAGCCGGTGTTGCCGCCGATCAAGTCATTCTCGACGCTGCCCTTGCGTCGCGCGCAGAGGACAAGGACACTATCGATCTCGCCGTGATAGCCGGCGTCAAGGATGCCGCAGTTCTGAAGACCTATCAAGTGGTGCGCTTCCAGCCGTTCGATCCTGTTCACAAGCGCACTGAGGCCACGGTCAAGACGTCCGACGGCAAGCAATTCCAGGTGAGCAAGGGCGCTCCACAAGTAATTCTCGCAATGGCGACGAATCTCGCCGACATCAAGGCCGCCGTCGAAAAGGCCGTCGACGACTTCGCCGGCCGAGGCTTCAGGTCACTCGGCGTTGCACGCGCCGATCAGGATGGCAAATGGCAGATGGTCGGTGTGCTACCGATGTTCGATCCGCCGCGACCGCAGGCAAAGGCCACGATTGCGAGCGCAGAGAAGATGGGCGTTGCAATCAAAATGGTGACCGGCGATCAACTCGCGATAGCCCGGGAGACCGCACGTCAGTTGGGCCTGGGCACGAATATTCTCGACGCCACCAGTCTGGGCGACATGAAGGGGACCGCGACGCCGCAGCAAGCCAAGGCAATAGAAACCGCCGACGGTTTCGCACAAGTATTTCCGGAGCACAAGTTCCACATTGTTCAGGTGCTGCAGGAGCACGGCCACATCGTCGGCATGACCGGTGACGGTGTCAACGATGCACCGGCGCTCAAGAAAGCCGACTGCGGAATCGCCGTCTCAGGTGCGACGGACGCGGCGCGCGCGGCAGCGTCCATAGTGCTTCTCGCCCCTGGCTTGTCGGTAATCATCGAGGCGATCAAGGAGAGTCGCAAGATCTTCCAGCGGATGAACAGCTACGCGATTTACCGCATCGCCGAAACGCTGCGGGTTCTGCTGTTCATGACGGTCGCGATCCTCGCGTTCAACTTCTATCCGGTGACCGCTGTCATGATCGTCATGATCGCGCTGTTGAACGACGGCGCCATCCTCTCGATTGCATACGACAACGTCCACTATCGGAACAAGCCGGAAGCGTGGAACATGCGTCTTGTACTCGGAGTCGCAACCGTGCTTGGCGTCACCGGTGTAGTGGCCGTCTTCGGCCTGTTCGTGATCGGAAGACGCTTCTTCGACCTGAATCGCGATGAGCTGCAGACGCTGATGTACCTGAAGCTTTCCATCGCCGGGCACCTGACGATCTTCCTGACGCGCACGCGTGGCCCCTTCTGGTCGATTCGTCCCGCCAAGCCGCTGTGGATCGCCGTACTCGGCACCCAGACAGTGGCAACGTTCATAGCGGTGTACGGTTTATTCATGACCCCGATTGGTTGGAGTCTGGCGCTTTTCGTGTGGGGATATGCGCTAGTCTGGGCGCTCGTCAACGATCGCGTCAAGCTTCTCGCATATCGCTTGTTGGATCGTACCAAGGCCGCCGCAATCGGCACAGTTGCCGCCGCTGAGCCGGCCAAGCCCGCATGATCATTGACGGCGCCTGGCGCCCAACCTATAGCGAGGAGCGAACGTGAGCAGAATCGAGTCCCACGATTTTCGGGTGAAGCCCAAAACAAAGGTCAATCTCGAGAAGTGGCCGACCAGCGTGAAGCCGGTCTGCGACTCAAAGAAGGAATACGAGCATCTGCTTGCCGAACACGTTGCGAAATTGAGTGAACTCCAAAACCTGCACGCAGCTTCCAACCGCTACGCGTTGTTGCTCATCTTCCAGGGAATGGATGCGGCAGGGAAAGACGGCTCCATCCGTCATGTCATGTCAGGAGTCAACCCGCAGGGCTGCGAAGTGTTCTCCTTCAAGCAGCCGAGCGCAGAGGAGTTGGAGCATGACTTTCTTTGGCGGACCGATTGTCGACTTCCCGAACGGGGACGGATTGGAATCTTCAATCGTTCCTACTACGAGGAAGTCCTCGTAGTACGCGTTCATCCGGAGCTGCTACTGAACGAGCGACTTCCCAATCCCGGGCGCGTCACGGAGCGGTTCTGGGAGAAGCGCTTTCGTTCCATCGTGCAATCGGAAAAGCATCTTTATCGAAACGGCACAAGGATCGTCAAGATTTTTTTGCATCTCTCGCACGACGAGCAGCGGCGGCGCTTTCTCGATCGCCTGGACGAGCCAGACAAGCACTGGAAATTCAGTCTCGCCGACATCCACGAACGTGCTTACTGGCCAAAGTATATGGCGGCGTACAGTGAGTGTCTCCAGGCGACAAGCACGGATCATGCTCCCTGGTATGTGGTGCCCGCCGATGACAAGGATAATGCCCGACTGATCGTGTCCCGGATCGTTCTCGACGCGCTCGACGGACTCAAGATGGCTTACCCGCAGCCGACTGCGGAGCGTCGGCGCGAATTGGAGCAGGCTCGCGCGGCATTGTCAAAGGAGCGGCCTGCGCCGCATCCCGATGTGCCGCCCGCAAAAGGGCCCAGTACTCAATCACATAACCAGGAGTAATGCATGCAGATCCAGATAAGTACCGGCCCCAACACCGAGGTGCGCGAGGCGATGGCGGCAGACCTTAAGGAAGTTGTCGCGTCTGCCCTGGAACGGTTCAGCGATAACATTACGCGTGTGGAAGTGCATCTCGCTGACGAGAATGGACCGAAGGGCGGCAATAACGACATACGCTGCACTTTGGAGGCTCGCATTGCAGGCCGTCAGCCGATCGCAGCAACGCACCACGCCGACACGATACCGCTCGCGGTCGATGGTGCCGCTGACAGTCTGGTTTCCCTGATCGAGAATACACTGGGCCGCACCGCTGCGCTACGGCGCGCGCAGGGCGAACGCGAGTGAGATTCGTCGACTGAGCGATCTTGGGGCCAGCGTACAGATCGAAGCCTCTGCGGTGAAACTCTACGCTGACGGAATACGTCCCCGCCTGGATCGGTGAGGGACGGTCGCGATGGTTAGTACAATGCCAGGTCGTCGTTGCCGCCGTGAACAGCGGCGTCATGCAAACACGCGCGGTGACGATAGATTTTGGAATGCCGCAAATACTGACCGCTGCCCGAGCCGCTGTGCATGCGATTGCGCTGAGCGCAGCAACTCTCATTTTGGTCCCCGCCGTCGCTTTCGCACAATCACAAGATTCAGTCACAGCGAAACCGGATTCGATCAATCCGCGCGCCGCGTTGCCCGAGCGACCAACGGTCGCGACGCATGCTTACACGATCGCGCCAGGCTATGTCGAAATCGAAACGGGCGTGCAGGTCGCACAACCGACGGTCGTCTCGCAATTTGTCGCACCGATCGTCGTCAAGATCGGTGTGGTGCCCCGACTTCAGTTGGAAATTCAGGGCGGCTACTCTCGCATGTCGGCACCTGGGATAAGTGTTTCAGGGGTGACGGATCTGGCATTCGCACTCAAGCAGCGTTTGCTGGATAACGCTCCGATCCTTCACGATTTCTCGGTGCAGGCGGCCGTCAAATTCCCGACTGGTTCTACGAACGTGACGACCACGACCACAGACGCGTCGATTCTGCTGATATCCAGTCGCCCGATCGGCGCGGCCGAGCTTGATCTCAACGCTGGTTATACACGGCGTTCGGGCAACGGGAGTATTGCACCAATCAACGCGACATTGTTGACGGCATCATTCGGAACGCCGATTGCTGGCCCACTCGGCGGCGTCGCCGAAGTATTCAGCAACCCAGCCACCACCGGACCGGCAGGCACGGCCACATCGGTCGGCTTCCTGTTCGGGCCCACTTACCAAGTGCAGCCGTCGCTCGTGCTCGATGCTGGTGCGATCCTCAATGTTCGAAACATGACGGGCAATGCGATCTATGCTGGCGTGACGTACAACGTCGGAAGAATTCCCGGGTTCCCCGCAACGCGCTGACGCGCTGACGTTCAAAGCGCAGGACTATGTGTCCAGTGCGACGCCGAGGGCATCCTGTAGAAATGCAACGCCCATTGCCCATGACTGGCGTGCGGCATCTGCGTTGTAGCGCTCCGTCCACTCTTCGTTGAAGAATCCGTGATTGCACTCGGAGAATTCGACATCGACAAACGGCTTGCCTGCTTCGCGTAACGAATCGGCGACTGCGCGCCGTTGCTCCGGCGGGATGCTTTTATCCTGCCCGCCCCAGAAGAAGAGATGCGGTCCGTGCAACAACGCGGCGCGATCGAGCAGACCAGGGGCGACGCTCCCAGCGTAATACGAGATTGCACCGGCCAGCGGCAGCGCGCTGTTCGCGAGATACGTCGCGCGGCCGCCCATGCAGAAGCCCATCGCGGCCGTTTTCTGTGCGTCCACATCCTGCTGGGATACCAGCCACGCGTGCGCCGCCCCCACGTCGGAGAGCATGCCATCTACCGTCAGTGCCCGGATAAATGGCATTACCACATCCCACTCGAACGTGGAAGCGGCATAGCCGGGGCTCACTCGATGGAAAAGATCCGGCGCGATTGCCACGAAACCAAGCGCGGCGTACCGATCCGCGACTCCGCACAGCTGAGAGTTTACACCCATCGCTTCCTGAAACACGAGGATTCCGGGATGCGGCCCTTCGCCCGGAGGATAGCTCACGTACGAATTCATTTCAGTGCCATCGTCTACTGCAATAGTTATCCGGGTTGATCGGGCTCGCATCATTCCTGCCTGTAGGGTGGGCGTCCGGGTGCAGACTCGGCACGGATTGAGCCAGTTGGCCATATTCACATAGAGCCGCACACACCAACGACATTCTCACACACTCGTGGAGTTGACTCATGAATTTACGCATCGCCGGTGCAACCGTTCTTGCAGCACTCGGACTGTCAGTTGCCGGAGCGGGCGCGCAGCAGGCGCCACCGGCAATGGAAGTGGGGGCGCTCCAGCTCGCGCTCGTAAATCTTCCGGCCCGAGGCTCGGCAAAACTCGAAGTCACCTCACCTGCCTTCAAGATGCTGGGAGACATTCCCAACCAGAACACGTCGTGGGGCGCCAACATCTTTCCAGGTCTTGACTGGACGGCTGGTCCGCCTGAAACGAAGTCGTACGCGATAATCATGCAGGACGGCGATGCGATGTCAAAGGGGGCTCCGATTCTGCACTGGACGATGGTGAACGTTCCCGCGACAGTGACCCATCTCGACGCCGCCATGATAGCGCCGCCGGAGGGTGCCGAGTACGGGCCGAATATTCGCGGGCCCGCACATGCGTACATGGGTCCGCATACGCCGCCAGGGCCCAAGCATCGCTACCACATCCAGGTTTTCGCGCTGGATACTTTGCTCTCAGGCAATGTGCTGAGCAACTACGCGGAACTGACCGCAGCGATGGCTAGGCATGTATTGGCAAGCGGTGAAGTGATTGGACTTGGCCAAGCGCCTTCCGCCAACCCGGCGAAGTAGGCGCCGAGCAACGATGACCTCGTCGGACGGCGGCCGCGGTATTTTCGCGCGGCCGCGCGTTCTGGGGGTCGACGTCGACCCCCAGACGCGCTGCTCGCATTACCGGAGCGCGCTGGATGTCATCGCGATCAAGCTGCGTTGCTGCGGGGAATACTACGCCTGCAAGGACTGCCATGACGCACTCGCGGATCATGAGATCGCGCCGTGGCCACGCGATGAATTCGACTCCAAGGCGGTACTGTGCGGCGTGTGCGGCTCCGAGCTTTCGATCGACGCCTACCTGACTTCTGGCTACGCCTGCCCGGGCTGCGGGGCGGGGTTCAATCCGGGGTGCCGGCATCACCACCACTTTTACTTCCTGCCGGACTAGCGTAGGTGCCGGGAATACGCTAACATACTTGCGAGTATGTAGCCGGTCGACGATGATTTCGACCCGATTCCCGAGATCAAAGAGAACGTGTCAACCGCCAAAACACCGCCACCCGAACGACGCCCAGAGAGCCGACCGCACGAGTTGCTCGATGCGGCGCTGCGTGTGTTCGCGGAGCGTGGATACCGTAATACACGCATCGACGATGTTGCGGAGGCGGCCGGTGTAACCAAGGGGGCGATCTATCACTACTTCGCCACCAAGGAAGAGCTTCTGCTGCGAGCGATCGAGAGCTATCACGACCGCGCCTTCGGAGCGATTGATGAGATTCTCCGCGATGCGGCCGGCCCGGTTTCGGCGCGCATTCGCCTGATGATGCGGAAGGCCTTCGGACCGACCGACCCCACGGGGCAGCGGATGACGCTCGCGCTGATACTCCAGGGTGTTCGTCACGACGTGCCGCTTGCACATCGGCAGTGGTTACGCGGTGGCCCGATCAAGGGTTGGCTGTTGCTCGAGTCGTTGATCGAAGAGGGAAAGTCCACGGGCGAGTTTCGCGCCGACGTCGATGCCGAAGTTGCAGCTCGCGTAATGATCGCAGGTCTGATTACACAATTCGTGTGGCAACCGATCGCGTCCGAGATTCCAGAGTTGAGTATCGACGTCGATCGGCTGATCGACTCGTCGGTTGAATTCCTGCTCCACGGCTTGATGCCGGCGGTAGTCGTCGCGCCAATATTGCCAGGCCGGAACTGAGTTGCTCACGACACACCACGCGTGCTGCTCACGCACCCGCAATTAAACGGCGCTTTAGATACCCATCAGTATGATACAGGAGCATCTCCCGACCCCAGCCGTCGGTATCGCGCTGTGACCGATGCTGTAAAAATCGTCGAGCTCTCTGCGGTCGATGAGCCGACAGCTGTTCTGGAGCCGGTAAGTAGTGTGTACGAGCCGCGTAAAGGCGCTGAGCACCGGTATATAATTGCCTTCGCTGTCGTACTCGCCGCGATGATGCAGGTGATCGACAGCTCGATCGTGAACGTTGCCCTGCCGGACATGATGGGGAACCTGGGCGCGAGTCTGGACGACATTGCGTGGGTATCGACCGGGTACTTGCTGGCGAGCGTGATCGTAATTCCGCTCACGGGATTTCTTGGTGACCTGTTAGGGCGAAAGCGCTACTTCGTTGGTTCGATCATATTGTTCACCCTGTCAAGCTTCTTCTGCGGAGCGTCACACTCGCTAGGCGCGCTTGTACTATGGCGCATCATCCAGGGTGTCGGCGGCGGGGCGTTGATGACGGTGTCGCAGGCCGTGTTGTTCGAGTCCTTCCCGCTCGAAGAAGCAGGAATGGCGATGGCGCTCTTCGGACTCGGAGTGATGGTCGGGCCGACGATCGGTCCGACGCTCGGCGGCTGGCTGACGGACAACTACGGTTGGCCATGGATATTCTACGTCAACATTCCCGTCGGCATTCTCGCGGCCGTCATGATAGCTGGCTACGTGAACGACCCTGCGCACCAGAAGCGTCCCCGCTCGATCGACTATCTGGGCATAGGGCTGTTGACGGTTAGCGTTGGATCGTTGCAGTACGTGCTTGAACATGGCGAGCGAGAGGACTGGTTCGCGTCGCATTTCATAGCATGGCTGACGGTGATAGGTGTTGCTGGTGGTATCGCGCTGGTGTGGCGAGAACTGACCACCGAGACTCCTGTTGTCGATTTTCGAGTGTTGAAGCACAGGCAGATGTGGGTTGGAACGCTGCTTGGCGTGGTGATGGGAATCGGATTGTACGCAATGTCATTTACCCTCCCGGTCTTCATGCAGGGCAACCTTAGGATGTCCGCCGAGCAGACTGGGTGGATACTCATGCCAGGCGCGCTTGCGACCGCCGTATCGATGGCGATAGTTGGCCGGATTACCAACAAATTCGACCCGCGCTTGTTGATAGCGACTGGAGCAATGACGTTTGCGCTGGCTGCGTGGAAGCTCTCGCTTATCACCGGCGAGAGTGGTGCTGGCGATTTCTTCTGGCCGCTGATCCTTCGCGGCGTTGGTCTCGGGCTGATGTTCGTGCCGCTTACCACAATCACGCTCGCCGAGCTTTCGCCGATGGAACTGGCGCAGGGAACCGGGCTCTACAACTTCTTCCGGCAACTTGGCGGCTCGTTTGGCATCGCTGGCATATCGACCCTGCTGATTCGCTACACCGCTCAGAATCGTGCGAACCTGGTGTCGCATGTATCCACTCTGAATCCCGTGAGCATGGCTCGAATCGAAGCCATGACCCGTGGAATGATGGCGAAGGGCGCGGATTTCTGGACTGCCCAACGGCAGGCGCTGTCGCTTGTGGATCAGCAGCTCATGGGGCAGGCAAGCGTGCTGGCCTACGCGAGGATTTACGAGCTGAGCGCGTTCCTGATCCTGCTGCTCATCCCGCTGCTGCTGCTGGTTCGAAAGACGAAGGGCGTCGGTTCGCCACACGCGATCATGGAGTGATGCGCGGGAGCGTTCCACACGAGCCGTGTTTACCGTTGACGCGCAACTCTTACAATCGTATGACGCGCGCAGGACTGCCGACCGTCGGTTCGGAGTGCAACTTGAGTGGAGTCAGGGCAACTTCACGATTGAGGGCAACCGATCATGTATGCACGCATGTCGATGGTGGTCACGTTCGCTGTCGCCGCAATGGGGCTGACGCAACCGGCCTGTAGCACGCCGGTTCCGGACAGCGCGACACTCGTCACAACACTTGGGCGCGACACCGTTGTGATGGAAAGTTTCACGCGATCGCCGATGCAACTTGAAGGGCACGTGGTTGTGAGGTTTCCCGGTACGGTGTTGATTCACTATGTATTGGATCTGGATAAATCGGGCGCGCCAACGAGTTCCCTTGTTGACCTAACTCCGATGGGCACATCAGACGTATTTGCGCGGCGCGTGCGGATTGATTTTCGACACGACTCCGCGTTTGTCGATGTTGACTCCGTCGGTCATCACAAGCGCGGCAGTATCGCCCTGCCGGCCGGTGCGTTTCCGTCGCTCGTGACGGGATTCGGCCCCTCGTATGGCCTGTACGAGTCGCCCGAATTCTTCACGCTTTACAAGCCGCTGGCAACTGCGCAAGCGGGCGATACGGTTCACCTTACGACGATCGACCTGGCGAGCTGGGCGCTCAGCCGTCGCGCGTTTGTGAAGCCGTCTGCCACGCAACTCGACGCCGATTTCTTCCGCATTGCATTCGCACACGTGACACTCGATGGTAGCGGCCGCGTCATGAAGGTAGATGCGCGGCAGACGACCGAGCGGACCGAGACCAAGCGGTCAGACTATACGGACATAGCCGGTCTCGCGCAGCGGTTCGCGTCAGAAGATCGTAGCGGCAAGGGCCTCGGCGCCGCATCTCCTTCGGTGAGCGAGCGTGGGAAGGTTGGTGGAGCACCGGTTGTCGTCTCGTATTCCAGCCCGCGATTGAGAGGCCGCACGGTGCTTGGAAGTGTCGTTCCGTACGCCGAAGTCTGGCGCACCGGTGCGAACGCGGCGACGACTCTGTCCTCGGAAAAAAGTCTCGCGATCGGCGGCAAGATCATCCCCGCGGGAGTCTACAGCGTGTGGACCCTACCCAATAGCAACGGCGGCGTCGATCTGATCATCAACAGTCAGCACGGACAGTGGGGAACGGACTACGACGGTTCTCACGATATCACGAAGATTCCCATGCAGGTGACAACGGTTCCAAGCCCGAGGGAAGACTTCATCATTTCGATAAGCGATACCGCACCGCAGTCGCTAAGCATCGCATGGGACCGGTTCGTGTGGAGCGTGCCGATCGCGCTTGCGAAGTAGCAGTATCAGCGTGGCGCTCAGGCGACGAAACGGTAGCCCGCCTTGCGCGCGGTGAGAATGTGTTGCGGGGCTGCCGCATCGACCTCGAGCTTGTGACGCAGGCGCGCTACGTGCTGGTCAACGGTGCGTGATGTCAATCCCGGCACGTAGTGCCACACCTCGTCCATTACATGTTCACGCGAGATAATCGCACCGTCAGCCTCGATCAGGAAGACGAGCAGTTCGTACTCCCGCGGAGTTAGCTCGACCTGTGCCCCTTCACGAGTAACCGTTCGAGTGCGCGGATCAACGACGACGGTGCCAAAACGCATCATCCTGTCTGCCGTGCCCGTTCGTGACGTGCCGTCGGTTCGCGATTCGGCCCCCATTTGCCGTTGCGGTTCGGTCCGCCGAAGCATCGCCTCCGCGCGCGCGAGCAACTCAAGTATGCCGACCGGCTTGACGACGTAGTCGTCCGCACCGCTTCGAAAGCCCTGTACCTTGTCGACTTCAGCGTCTCGCGCTGACAGGATTAGCACGGCCGAGTCCCCGCCGTCGGCGCGGTAGCGACGCAGGACGTCAAAACCGTTCACCTTGGGCAACATCAGGTCCAGGATGATGAGGTCCGGACTATTTGAGGCGAGCCACTCAAGTGCAGCCTGACCGTCGGCGACCCAGTGAACACGGTAACCCTCGAATTCGAAACTGGTACTCAATCCGAGTGCGAGCGTTTCGCTGTCTTCTACAATGAGCACGCTGCGCGCGGATTTCGCGACGGTGTCTTGTGTATCATCGCTCATTCGGAGCCTCCATTCCAACGAGGAAGAAATATTGACATTCTCGCGCCTCCTGATGGGGTGTCGTGTATTTCAGCGCGACCCTTCATTTGATCGATGAGTTCGCGCACAATCGTGAGCCCTATTCCTGTGCCAGCGGTCGCATCCCCGGGAGTGTCGAGTCGCACGAACGGTCGCCAGACTCGATCCCGGTCTTTGGGCGGTATCCCCGGTCCGGAATCCTCCACCCAGATCTGAACTTCATTGCCATATGTCCGCACCCCGATCCCGATTGCCTGCCCATTGGGGCCGTACTTGACGGCATTGTCGATCAGGTTCACGAGCACCTGCAGCAAGGATTCAGGGTCGGCTGCGGCAAGCGCGGACACGACGTCGACTTCGATCGTCATGGCACGCGCGTTGGCGAGCGGCGCACATAGCGCGGCGGCTCGTGAAGCAACCGCGGACGCATCCACCGCACTGATGGTGATGCGCGGCCGGTTTGTGCGTACGACGCCCAGCACATTATCTGCAAGCCTGATCAGACGATGCGTTTCCGTTTCGATCACCTCGATCGCCTTGTCCCGTTCTTCGTCGGTCCGCGCACGCTTCAGCCGTAGGATCTGAACGAAAAGCAGAATGTGCTGTAATGGTGTACGCAATTCGTGCGAAACGTTTGCAAGAAACATCTCGCGTGATTCTACCAACTTGAACTCGCGTCGCAGCATGGCGAGTGTGGCGAGCGCCAGTATGATGCTGCCGATCAGCACAAATACCGAATTGGGTATTCGCGACGGCGGTATGCCGCCGACTACCAGCCGCCCAGCGACGCGAGGACGCAGGCCAATCCTGACAATCATGCCGCTGAGTTGCGCGATCGTATCAGTGCCCGTTGCTACAATTGGCACACGCCGGCTTGGTGCAGCGTACAGCGGCCGGCCGTGCGCGTCGGTCACACTGAGAGTCAGGATGGAGTCTACCGGCATCCCCTCCGTGAGGAACGGCGGGACGATGCGTGCGACGCGATGCACGACCATGAAGTCCCACACATCGTATGTGCCGTAGCATGAACGATAGCCGTATACTGCCAGGACGCGCCCCGTCGAGTCACGTAATGGAGAATACGCAATCGCTTCAGGAACCTTCGATTGCAGGAAGAGATACCCGAAATGCCACAATGCAACAGGTGGTGAGACAGCCAGTTTCGGAATGGAGTCGCGAATCAGCTGCATGGCCTCGGGAGACGGCGTTCCCCCCACCACGCTCAGCGCCCCGGACGGCAGTTCGAGCCGGAACCGGTAGATGGGAAATGCCTTCGAATGCGCGCATGCCTCACCAGTGTCGGGTATTGCTGGAATCACGGTGACCGCCGGCAGTGGTCCGGACCATGGATCATCCGGTCCGAGCTTTACGAACGCCTGTAAAACTGTTCGTTCGCGTGCCATGAGGTACACGCGAGTGGAGAATAAATAGCTCGCGAAATGCGCGTATGCATCGAGTGTACGCTGCGCGGCGACGCGTTGCTCACGAGCTGCTCGCAGGGCGTCTCGAAGTGCAAGTGCGGCTCCGCCCACGATCATCGCGAGAGTCACTCCCACGAGGATCGTCCGAATTCCCTTAAGGCGTGGCCGGGCGGTTACAAACATGGGTCGGGACGATTGGCTCCATGATTATAGCATCGTCACGTGCAAATCGGCTCCGAAAGACTGTCTACAAGTCGTTTCAGAGTGTTGCGGAGTGTCAAGATCAGGATTGTCGGGCGGTCCGAACAACCAGCTTCCACTGTTCAGGTCGGCTCAGCCGATGCTACTGAACGATTCTTCTGCCGCAGCGAGAGTGAGAGCGATCTCGGATTCGCCGTGAGTCGTGGATACGAACCACGTTTCGAACGCGGACGGGGGCGCGGACACGCCACGTTGCAGCATCGCGTGAAAGAACGACGCGTAGCGTTTGGTGTCTGCGGCGCGCGCTGTTGCATAGTCGATGACTGGCGTTTCCGAGAAGAACGGAGTCAGCATCGTTCCGAGGTGAGGCACCTGAACGCTCACGCCAGCCCTCCGGGCAGCGTTCGTGAGTCCATCGGCCAGCGCAGCGGTGGCGTCGGATGCACTGCGCCAGACTCCAGGCTTGGCGAGTTCCTGCAATACGGCGATTCCGGCCGCCATGACAACCGGATTTCCCGCGAGCGTACCCGCCTGGTAGACCGGACCGTCGGGGGCGATCTGTCGCATGAGATCAGCACGCCCACCGTACGCTCCGACGGGCAGCCCACCGCCGATAACCTTTCCGAGCGTCGTGAGGTCCGGAGTTATCCCGTACAGTCCCTGCGCACCACTTGGGTGCACGCGAAAGCCCGTCATGACCTCGTCAAAGATCAGAATTGCGTCGTGAGCGGTAGTCTGCCAGCGAAGTGCCTCAAGGAAGCCTGGCGCGGGGAGCACAACGCCCATGTTCCCGGCGACCGGCTCGACAATCACCGCAGCAATATTATCGCCGTGTTCGGCAAATGCCTCGCGAACTGCGTCGATGTCGTTGTACGGTACCACGATGGTGTCCGCAGCGGCTCCCGCTGGAACGCCTGGTGAATCCGGAAGGCCGAGAGTAGCTACACCGGATCCGGCACGTGCAAGCACGGCGTCCGAATGCCCGTGATAGTTGCCGTCGAATTTGACAATCAGATCTCGGCGCGTTGCAGCTCGCGCGAGTCGGATCGCGCTCATGACAGCTTCCGTCCCCGAAGTAACGAAACGCATGACCTGCATGGATGGCATGAAGCTCTGAACCAGCTTTGCGAGTTCCGTTTCCTGCGTGCTCGGTGCACCGAAGCTGGTACCGTTTGCCGCCGCGTGAGTGATAACCTCCGTCACGCATCGAGGCGCGTGCCCTAGGATGTGCGGCCCGTACGCCAGGACGTAGTCCACAAGCCGGTTTCCGTCCGCGTCCCAAACATATGCGCCTTGCCCGCGAACGATGAATCTCGGCGTTCCGCCGACCCCGTTGAAGGCGCGGACTGGCGAGCTCACACCGCCAGGAAAATACTGGCGGGCAGACTCGTAAAGTCGATCTGATTCCGTGGTTGACGCATCCGTACGAGTCGCGGTCATGCCGCTGCCTCCGTTGGCCTTGCAACAAGATACGAGACTACACGTTCGGCCGCGCTCTCGCCAGATTGGATACAGTCGGGAATCCCGACGCCGTGAAACGCGGATCCGGCGACGAACACCCCGGGAGTTGATTGAATTTGCGTTTCGAGTGTCCGAACAGCTGCCGCGTGTGCCGCGGTATACAGCGGGATCCCCGAACTCCAACGATAGAATCGCACAAACTGCGGAGGTGCCGAGATTCCGAGTACGGATTCGACCTCCTGTCGCATCAACTCGACAGGATCTTCGACATCGTGCCGGATATAGCAACGCACAAGCGCGATCCCCTCCGGTGCGTGCGATGGGTTTTTTGCGGAGGTAAAAGTGCATGCGCTCACCGGTGCATCTGCAGCTGCGACGAGATAGCCCGTTGCGTTGAGCGGGTGTAAAACGTCGGCGCGCCGCCACGCCATCGTGACCGTCGTCGTGAGTGGATATTCCAGCGAACAAAGTGTCGACGCGAGTTCAGCCGCTATCGCCGGAACGAGCGAAGCGGCGGCACTCGCGGGTGTCGCGACGACTACGGCATCAGCAATTAGCGATGTGGCGCCGACGATCCGAACTCTCCATTTACCGCCTTCACTCTCCACGGTTTCGGCTCGCGTGCTTCGCAACACTTCGATGTCATTGAGGGCAGCGCAGGCGCGTTCCACGAGCTCGCGCACTCCGCCGGGAAAGGTCAGAAGCTCGCCGGGGAAGCTCGTCGGGAGGCGTTGCAGGTATCCGTCACGCAATTCGTAAGTCGGAAGTCCGTTCGGATTCGCGCGTATCACGTGCGAAGCAAGGTCGAGCGAATCGAACAGGTGCGTAGTTCGCAGCTTGTCGCCTATGCAGACATCTGCGCCGCCGTCGATAACGCAGCCCTCGGCAATTTCGCCGACTATCTTGCCGCCGAGATTCGCGGTGGACTCGACGACAGTAATCGTCACATCTGGGAGGAGCATTCGAAGTCGCAGCGCGGCTGCGAGCCCGGAAATGCCGCCGCCAATCACAACGACGCGTGCGTGAATATCTCCCTGCTGCGTTGCCTGTATCACATCCAGCCCGCCGATCTCGCACGCTC
>JBDTAZ010000051.1:0-16576 GCA_039924325.1 Gemmatimonadaceae bacterium | reverse complement strand
AATGGTCACCCCGGCCAGCGCCGCGGACTTGAGCGCAGTGGACGGCGATCTCCGTCCGGCGATATATCCGAGCACCATGTACAGAATCCAGGAGCCGTACGTCGCCCATTCATAAGGAATGCCAGTCCAGCGTGACACGATGGACGCAATTGCATCGAAAGCGACGACTACAACAACTCCGAATAGACCGACGCGCTCGCTCGCGGTCATGCGCGCTCCACTCCGTGGGGGACGATTACGGAGCGCATACTGCCGTGGAATGCAGCAAGCGCATCGAGTCTGGAGTTGATCTGATCTGCTTCGAGCGGAACGAGATCTGTGACGACACCGTCGAGATCGAGCAATCCCGTCCGCGCGAATTCCATCAGTGTGACGAGTTCATGACGCAAGTGATCGGAGACACCGATGATCTCGCGCTCGCGGTTTATCATCGTCGGATAACCCGAAACCGTAAACGGTCGATCTCCAATCCCGGCGAGTGCGACGCGCCCCTGAACGGCGAGTGATGCAACCGCTTGCTCCTGCGTCACCGGCAGCCCGGCAAATTCGAGTGCAATGTCCACTCCCCTGCCCTGTGTGATGTCGAGCAGCTGCGTGCTTGGCTCCCCGTCGGCTGGATTAATCGGCCGAGCACCATAGCGCGCCGCCGCTTTCAATTTTTCCGGATCGATATCGACAGCGAACACTTCGGTTGCACCACACACTCGGGCGAGCTGAATTGCCGAAGCACCGAGGCCACCAGCCCCAAAAACAGCGACCGTATCTCCGGCCGAGATACGCGCCTTGTTCAGTGCGTGAAATGCGGTAGCTGTCGAGCACATCATGATCGCTGCGACCGTCGAGCTCACAGACTCCGCTATCGGTATGGCATTCCGTGCGGGCGCAATTACGTATTCCGCATAACCGCCGTTTGCATGTTTGCCGACCATCTTTCCCGTACGGCAAAACTGCTCCAGGCCCGCGATACAGGAGTCACAGTGCCCGCACGTAAACAGATAATGGACCGCGACGCGATCGCCGATCTCAACGCCATTCACATCGGATCCCGTCGCTTCGACGACTCCCGCAATTTCGTGACCCAGGGTGATCGGAAGAAAGCCGACGCCCGACGTTCCGGCACGATAGTGCGCGTCGGAGTGGCAGATTCCGGCCGCGAGTACTTTGACGAGGATCTCGCCCGCGCCGGGCACCGGCTGCGGGATTTGACGCATTTCCAGAGGTTTTCCGATCTCAACAAGCTGAACTGCCTTCATGACTACGCTCTCTGGTTCTCGTCAACTTTTTCGCCGGATGAGTAAAATTGCACATCGACGCAGGAACCAGCTAGTGTGGGAGTAGTGACAAAAAGGCTCCCCAGCCTTCCAAGCTATCGTCGCGCCGCCGTTCCTATCGTATGATCGATGAACTCCAACGTCTGCTGCAGTGCCTTCAGATTTGCGTCACGTGTCGAATCGGATGTAGCGCCCATCAGGCTGTGATTCATGCCGGACATCACGACATGCGAATCGTTGCAATGCTCGCGGGCTGCACAAGCCACAAGCTACCGCACCGACTACGCGGAGCCGTTACATCCGGTACTGCAGTCCGAGGTACACCGAGCGCGGTTCCCCCGGCGCAACCAGATGACCTGCAACAAGCTCCGGGTACACGCGATCGAGCACATTTCGCACTCCAAACGTCAGCGTGGCGGACGGATTTACCGTAACTCGCGCGCTCGCGTGCATTAGCCCGTACGCTCCGATGACAACCCCCGGTTCGTCGAACGGCGAGTACGGCCCCACCCAGTTCCCGCTGAGCTGGAGTAGCCATGGGGCGGTCGACACATTCGATGTTGGCGCGAAGTCGAGATTTGCGGAACCCACGTACTGAGCTGTGTTATACACGCGTAGTCCGTTCAGATTCTGTGGATTGGTCGGATCATCTTCCGACGCGATCGTTTCATGCGTATAGCGCGCATCGTTGAAAGTCCAATCAGCGGATAGCGCGGTATGTGTTACGGCAGAGCTGCGGATGCCGAGCTCCAGTCCCTGGCGTCGGCTCGAGCCGCCGTTGCTCGATCCCGACGTTAACGGATTTAAGGTCTGTTCATTGCTGACGTTCATACGAAACAACGTCGCCGATGCGGAGAGCGCTGTCGCATCGTATTTCAGGCCGGTTTCGTACGCCCAGACGGTAATGGGCACGAGCGTCGGATCAGTGAGTACCCCATCGCTCGAACGAAATCCGCGCGAGGCGTTGGCGTACAGTCCGAGCGATTGTGTGAGATGCACGAGCGCGCCGAGCTTCGGTGAAAATACCGCGTGCGTATCGGACGACGAAGTGCTTCCAGCTACGGCGGGAGTGGATTCGGTGCCGATTGCGTCATAGCGAGCGCCGATGTTCAGACGGAGATATTGCGACGCGTCGAGCCCGGCTTGGACAAATAGCGCGCCCGAGAGCTGGCGACCGGACACGAGTGCATCTACGGAGTCACGCGCGCGGGATGTCGTGAAGTAGTTCTCATATCGAGCGTGATCGAAACGACCTTCCGTGCCGAACGTGACGTTCACGTGCGATGCCGCATACGTGACTGCGCTAGTTAGACCAAGACCATACCGTGAGTCTTCTTCTTCCGTCTGACTACCACTGCCTTCGAACTGGCCTCCTTGCGGGGGGATTGTCAGATACAGCTGCCAGCGTCCCTGTGTTGCATATGCAGTACTGCGCCACAGCCAGTTCTCGCCGTGGATCACTCGCAGACTCACCCGTTCCTGAGCGTGACGCTTGTAACCGCCATCGGTAGGGTTCGAGACAATATCGAACTCACGATTCGCGAATTCCTGTTCGCTCAGATATCCGGGGGAGTTCCAGCGCGCACCGTATAGCTCTACCCCGGCGTCGAGTGTGGCGTTGGGCGAGATATCTCGAACTAGCCGCGCGTGTCCCTGTGTAAGATCGGTCTCGCTGTTCGGCCGGAACCCATCGTTGTGTTGCGCACGAAATGCGAATACACCGGTGCCGTCCTCACCATGGTCAAAGCCGGTAACCACGGACCCTTCCGCACGTCCGAACGATCCGCCTGTCAATCCGATCTTTGTGTCGCTGGTGCTCTGGATGGTGCGCACGTTCACGACGCCGGACAGTGCGAAGTTCCCGAACAACGCGCTCGTCGGACCCTTGATCACGTCGATGTCGCTGACCGTCTCGGGAAATATGAGACTCCAGTCGTTGTAGCCCTCCGCGTGGCCGTTCACTGGTTCATTGACGGGCACTCCATCAATCCACAACGCGATGTCCGTGGAGTGATCGCTACTGAATCCGCGAATCGAAGCATCCGACGCGAAACCGGGCCCCTGACCGGCCTGATGCACTTCCATTCCAGCAGTCTGGCGCAGCAGCTCCCACGGTGAGGCCGCCGGTGCGAGCGCAATTGCGGTCGGCGATACGTGCGTCGCGCTGGAAGGCTCTCGCTGATCGGCCGGTGTTGCGGTGACAGTTACCGAGCCGAGCCGAGCTGGATGCGCAGCGTTGTATCGTGCAATCGAATCCTGCCGTGCAGAGTCAGCCTGCGCCGGCGTGGCCTGGGCACGCAGCAGCTGCGGGCCTGCGAAAATTGCAGTTGCGCCGATCGCGGCAATCAGAGAGCAGCGCGCGAGTGAGGAAGTCAGTCCTGGTCGAGCGTAAGAAACCGTGGCGCCATCCGGCGCCTGTTGACGGTTGTTTTGCAGCATGAAAATCCCCTCCGCGGGGTGATGATTGCACGTTTTACATCGTGCTCGCGGAGTGCGGTTCGGTGCGGAATGCGCCGAACTGGATCAGACACTGCTACGCGAGCAGTCCTGTCGGTGGGGCCGTTGCGAACGGCAGGGTGTGTGGCGGGGCTACCTTGGGTGCCGGCGATGTCGAAGCGATCGCCGGCATCTCGATGCTAGCTATAGCGATCTCGGCTAGCGGCTGCGCGACGGATTGGGCAATCGCAATCGGCGCGGTACCGCACATTGCGCCTAGGCACTCGCAGCCAGGAGTGCCATGTCCATGCTGCGCCGGCATGCCGGGCATCGCATAAGCTCCGGACGCGCTCGACTCGCCCGCAGCGTGGTGTATCGACATGCCCTGTGCCAGTTCCGCCAGCGCGGGCTGGTGGTGGGGGCACGGGGCTGCATAGAGCGGCTGGATTGTGAGAAAACCAAACCATACCGCTACAATCGAGGCGAACAAGCGAGTCGCCAAACTGCGTCGCATTCCTAAGGATAGCACGTTGACAGGTCCGGGTGCATGGGCGATCTGCCGCCGATTGTCACCGTCCTGAAAGCTTCGGGGCATAGCTTGGACTTGTCAGCCCAGCCCTCATCCGGAGAAACCCATGTTCCGCCCGCGTTTTCTATCCAGTGCCGTCCTCGCGACGGCGAGCCTATTTGGCATAGCCGCAGTCGCCGCGACCGCGTCCGCACAATCGCAGCATTATCACGTTGTCAAGACGATCGACCTCGGCCCGACCCGCGCCGACTACATCATCATCGATCCAATCGGTCGTCGGCTCTACGGGCTTGGCGACAAGGTCATCGATGTGGATAAGGACGAGGTAATTGGCACGGTCGAGGGAGGCGGTGGTGGTTACATCATCGACCACGAAGACAACCGCGGACTTGTCCGCAACGGTACGCTCTTCGACCTGAAGACACTTGCCGTTACGGGCAAGCTCGACATGAAGGCCGACGGCAGTCGCTATGATCCCGCTACGCATCGCGGCTTCGCATGGGAAGGCAAGGATGGCTGGGTAATCGACATGCGTACTGGCAAGATGATCACGACGACTATGATCGGCGACGGACTCGAATCTGGCGTCACCGACGGACACGGCAAGCTCTTCGCCAATATCGAGGACGCGGGCGCGATGGAGCAGTTCGACACGCGGTCGTACAAGATCGAGAAGACATATCCAGTACCAGGCTGCGGTCATGCTCAGGGCCTGTCGATGGACACCGAGACTCACCGTCTTTTCATGGCATGCGACACCGACATGGTCGTCATGAACTCGAACAACGGGAATATCGTTACGCGCGTCAAGGTGCCGAGCCGTTCGGACATGAACTGCTTCGACCCGGTTACGAAAATTGCGTTCAATCCGAATCGCGCTGACAGCACGGTCAGCGTCGTGCACGAGGATTCGCCCGACAAGTTCACGGTGATTGAGAAGCCGTCCACAGGCGGCGCCGCGCGGACGTGTGCAGTTGATTCAAAGACGCACAAGCTGTACGTGTTCTATTATGAAGGCAATCCGCGACAGGGCGGCAAGTTGATCGCAGCGGTACTCGCACCGTAATTGCCTGTTTCGCCAGGCGTAAGCGCCTAGGCCAACCCCGACTCCACGCGCGCCGCCAGTCCTGAGGCGCGCGTGGTGCTGCGGCGCACGGTGGCTTCAATAACCGACGCACTCCCAACAATCCGCACAGATTCGCGTGCGCGTGTCACCGCCGTGTATAGCAATTCCCGCGTCAGCACTGGCGCATCATCGGTGGGAAGGACAAGCACTACGTGCGCAAACTCGGATCCCTGCGATTTGTGAACAGTCATCGCCCACGCGGTCTCGTGCTCCGGGAGCCGCGCCGGCGCAACGTCACGTACGCCGCCCGCGCCGTCAGGGAAGTACACCAGAGTGCGTCCATCATCCGTAGTGAACGTCACGCCCATGTCGCCGTTGAATAAAACATTCGCGGAATCGTTTGCTGTAATGAGCACCGGACGCCGGTTGTACCACCGCGCGCGAGTCTGCAAGCCGCGCTGTTGAAGCCACCACTCAATCGCGCGGTTAAGGCCGGCGACGCCGTGCGTCCCTTCGCGCACCGCGCACAACACGCGGAACTCGCCGAGCACGCGCAAAGCTTCTTCCGGTGTCCGCGCGCCCAAATAGGCGTCAAGCGATGTGAGGATTGGCGCGAGTAGCACGTCAATCGACTCGATTCGTTCGCGGCGCGAAACATCTCCATGCGCACCATCGTCAAGTACGGAGATCACATCGCCGGCATCACCGGCGCGCACCGCATCAGCAAGTGCGCCTATACCGGGATGGGCCTCGAATCGATACGACCGCTCCAGTCTGACGACGGCGTCCCGAAATGGGGTCGCATCCGGGCTCGATGGAATGCTTTCATCGGCAAGCTCCGCGTACAACGCCGCGAGTGGCGTTCCATGCATCTCGCCTCCCGCACCTGCGGCGCGACACAGATCGCCCAGCACATATCCGGTGTCCACACTCGCAAGTTGATCCGGATCGCCCAGGAGGATGATGCGCGCGCTCGGGCGGAGCGCGGCGAATAGGGAATCCATCATCAGCAGATCGACCATCGACGCTTCATCCACGACGATCACATCGTCAGCGAGTGGATTTTCGACGTTGGAGGCAAAGCATTCATCCCAGGGCCGATAGCCGAGCAGGCGGTGCAGCGTGCGCGCTTCACGCGGAAGTGCGGAACGCGTCGCGTCATCGATCGCAAGTGTTGCAGCCCCGTTCGTGATCGACTCGGCCAGCCGCGCCGCCGCCTTGCCGGTCGGTGCGGCGAGGGCGATCCGCAATGAAGGATCCTGCTGCAACAGGAGCGCGAGAATCCTGGCGGCGGTTGTCGTTTTTCCGGTTCCGGGACCACCGGTAATGATGCTGAGCCGGTTCAGTAGTGCGCTCGCAGCTGCAACTGCCTGCCAATCAGTGGATCCCTCTGTCTCGCGCGGGAAGAGCTTCCGAAAGAGCGTTACGGTCGCGACAGATGGACTGCCCTGCGCGATGTTCGTGTCGACCCGCGTTCGTACCGCACGCGCAAGACGTTGCTCGGCGGCGTGATACCTGTAGAGATAGAGCTGCGTCCCGTCGAGCACCAGAGCGGAGGGCTTGGTGCCGTTCCCACAGAGCGCGCTCCTCTCGAAGATTGAACGACACGTGTTCAGATCCGGGAGCGCCACTCCATCAACGTGCGTGCCCCACGGGTTCGTACCAGCATGCGCCGCCAGATCGATGCAGCTGTGCCCCCGAGCGCGCTCTGCACTGAGTAGTGCTCCCGCGATTCCAATTGCGTCCCGCTCGTTTTGTGCGAACGCGGAAGGAAGCTGGCGAACCAGAAATCCACCGAACTTCGCGTCTATTGGTGCGAGCAGGCCACGCTCGGCGAGGATGTCGAGTTGCTTCACGCGACGCCCTCCAGTTCCGTTTCGTCGACTTTCGAGCCCATCAGTGCGTCGAGCGCGTCGATAAGCGCCTTCGCGGGTCGGTCGGCGAACCAGCCGCGTTGTGTGCCGTCGATGCCGCGCAGGAAGGCGTAGTACACTCCGCCCATGTCCGTTTCGTAAGTGTAGCCTGGGACGCGTGCACGTAGATATCGGTGCAGTGCTGTGACATACAGATGGTACTGCAGCACGTAATGACTTGCGAACATCTCGTGCTCGAGCGCCGCAGGCTCGTACTGGGCAGCATCGTTGCCGAGGTGATTGGACTTCCAGTCCACAACATACCACTTCCCCTCGTGCATGAATGCAAGGTCAATGACGCCCGTGAGGAATCCCTGCGTGCGATCCGGCGCGATCCGCTTCAAAGTATTCGCATAACGTCGCGCGACATCGCCGCCGTCCGCGCCGAAAAGTTGCGCGAGCGTATCGCGTTCAACGACGCCGAGCGGAAGATCGAAGGCCCACTCGCGAAGCGTGACGTTGCGCGGTACGTCGCGAAGTGCAAAGTGCGCGCCCGGGAGCGTCGACTCGAGCACACGCGTTGTCATGTTCGCGACAGCGGTGACGCGCTTGTCATCTGCAGTGTCGATCATTCTTGCCGGTTCGAGGATTTCAACGACCAGCGCCCGAATCTCAGGCTCGGTAGCGTTGAAGGCAACCATCTCGAATAGTTCATGAAGCACGACGCCAGGGACTCGCCCGGCCGGAAATGCAAGGAAGTCGTTACGCTGGAGTGCTACTGCCTTTGTGCCAATCAACGGATCGCGTTCGCCGCTGTAATCGCTCACGTCGCGGCCGTCCTCCACCTGCTGCGCCGCGCCGTGGTGCGATGCAGTGAGCGACGTGAAGCTTGCGATGCGCCACGACTCGAGTTGCGACGAATCCGGAAGCTCTGCACGTGGCTTGGGATCCTTGAGTGACGCCCGTGCCCCACCCCAGCGCCGGCTTTGCGTGCCGCTGGGAACGAGAACCTCCATGGACATTGCGCCGTCGCTCGCATCAACAAGATCGCGTAGCGTCTGCTCCCACGTCCCGAACGAGCTCGCCATTGCAACCGCTACCTGCTCCGCAATCTGCGGCGGGTCGCCCCGGACGTCATCACCACGGAGGAGGTAGCCGAGCGCTGTGTGCCACGACGCCGACTTGCTCTTGGAGTTCGTAATTGGCCCCCAGCCGACGTAGCAACGATACTTCGACCGCGTCAACGCGACGTACAACAAGCGAAGATCCTCCGCAAGCCGCTCGGCGTCCGCCAGACGGCCGCGGTCCGTGAGCTTCGGTGAGCCGTGATCGAAGACCACTGTGCCATCCGGCTCATGCACAAGCACCGGATCGCCTTCGCCAGCACGTTTGCACGCCCACAATCCGGGACAGAATACGACTTCGAATTCGAGCCCCTTGCTCTTGTGGATTGTCAGGATCTTCACAGCGTCCGCATCGCTCTCGAGCCGAAGCTCCGTGCGCTCCGCTTCCTCCGTGTTCATTACGCGTGCGCGTGCAATCCGCAGGAGCAGCCCTTCTGGAGAGAGACGTTCTTCAACACTCAAAGAATGCAGCAGTTCGACGGCCTGACGAAGATTCGTTAGCCGTCGCTCGCCGCCCTCGTGCGTCAACAGTCGCTCCGCCACACCGGTGCGCGCGATGAAGCTCTGGATCATCCGAAGAAATCCGCGCTTGACCCACATATCACGCCATGCGGTGAGATCGTCAACCAGGAGCTGCCACGCGTGCTCGCCTTCGGTGCGCGACAGCGCGAAAATCTCGCTTGCGCCCTTCCCCCACATCTCCGTAGCGAGCGCTTCGCGCACCGCCCGCCCATCCTGCGGTGTGAGAACCGCAGCAAGGATACGCTCGAGTTCGAGCACTTCCGCCGAACGGAGAACGTCGCCGAGCTTGGCGAGAATGCAGGGAACGCCAACGTCGCGAAGTGCACGCTGCACGCCGGCCGCCTCATACGAATCGCGCACGAGCACGGCGATCTCGCCCGGTTCTATGCCGGCGCCGTTGTCGTTTACGGGGCTGATGAGCCTGACGCATTCGTCCGCCACTGCCTGGTGGAATCGGGCGGCCGCTTTCGTCTTGCCTACCGCCTTGTCGCCGTCCGGGGGCAGATACCACCAATGCAGCGCGCCACGTCCGTCTGTAGCGAGCGGGTCGTTGATTGCTTCCGCAGCGGCAGCCGGCCGAAACTCGATCCAATCGTACAAAAACGCGTTCGCACGTCTGTCGAAGAGCCCATTGACGCCAGCGACCATCCTGGGTGTGCTGCGCCAGTTGTCGCCGAGAGTGTATACGCTGGCCGCATGCTTTGCGGCCTCTCGATACGCGAAGATGTCTGCACCGCGGAAGGCAAATATCGCCTGCTTCGGATCGCCGATGAGGAAGAGCGGGCGATTCTCAAACGCTATCGAGAAGATGGGAAACTGAAACGCGTCCGTATCCTGGAACTCGTCGATAAGTGCCGCGTCATACCGTCCGCGGATCGCCGAGGCAAGGAGCCCGCCCGAGCCATGTGCCTGCAACTCGTCGCGCAACCTTCTCAACAGGTCGTCGAAATCGAGCAGGTGTCGCCGCTCCTTCTCGACTTCAAACTGGCGAGCGACCTCGCGCAGACACGATACGCGAAGCGCGCGCTGCACCTGATCGACCGCAGCAATCACAGCGTCGCATGCAGCAACGAATGGCTCGCTAGGCACCTGTTCGAATCGTTCAGCGGGCTTCTGCATGATGCCCGTCCTCTCGTGCCGGATCGCTTCGGTTGTACAGGCACAAACAAAGCGAAGGCCGGCAAGAAACTCACCCTCACAGAGCGCGGACGCGCATTCGAAGAGCCGGTCTCTGTGTGGCTGCTTCGATAGTACCGCGTGCTTCCGCCACTTCTGCTGCGCAAGAAACGCTTCGGCGCGCGTGGGGTCCCAAGCTGAGCGAAACGCACCCACCGTATGCGCGAACGCACCCATTGCGACTGCGAGCGATTCGTCAGGCTCGATCACGGTATCCGGCCAGCGCTGGTATTTCTTCAGATCCTGCACGAACGCGTCGTGCGACCAATCTCGCGCCACGACCAATGCCGCCAGCGTGGGATTCTCGTAGACGGTTCGGCGCCACCAGTCCTGCGTCACCCGCTCGATCCAGACTGCGTCATTCTCGATGAAACCGGCATCGAATGGCGTGCCGCTCTCGAGCGCGCTCTCGTCCAGCACACGCTTGCAGAAACCGTGAATCGTGTAGATCGCGAGCGTGTCGATCTCCGACAGCGCCTTGCGAAGCCGATCAAGCGCACCAACGTCGCTAGCATAATGCGCCCGCAGCCGAAACAGGTGGGCGTTTTCGCGCGACTGGGTCACGGTACCAGCAAAGACGCCCACAGCCATTCGCAACGCGGCCCGCACACGCGTGATCAACTCGCTTGTCGCAGCATTCGTGAATGTCACAACGAGGATTTTCCCGACCCCGCCAACACGATACTCGCCGGCTGCGTCTCGGTCGAGCAGAAGCCGCAAAACGGTAAGCGTGAGCGAAAACGTCTTCCCGGTTCCCGCGCTCGCTTCCACAAGGTAGACACCGGGATCGAGAGGAACCGCGACCGGATCGAACGGGGTTACACGCTGAAGCTCCGGCGTGCTCACTCTGAAAGCTCCAGCGGTTCCTCGCGCATGCGTTCGCAAATAGGGCCCCAGAGCGTTCTGCTGTAAGTCTCGAAGTCGTCCAGTGCATCGTCAAACGGATCGCGGCCGCGCCAACACAACGCAACATACGCGTCGGTTGAATCGCCGCCTGGCGCGTCGTTAAATCCGACGGCAGCGTACGCATCTCGCGCAACGTCCACGGCACTCTTCAGTTGTCTCGCGTTTGCCGCCTGGTTTATGCTCCGGTCAACGTAGCTCCAGCTCGCTTTCTCGAATACCGGAAGCGGTGCGCGCAGTGCCGCACGATACCCAGCCACCAGTTCGTCGAGCAACGTGACCGCGTCGTCCACGCACGACAGCGACGTCTTTTTATCCAGCGAAAACACGGTAGTCTCCGCATCGGCGCGCGTCGCGCACAGCACGAGGTGCGTAATCCACGCGCGGATGATGTCCTTGGATTTTCGTTTCGCCGGTCGCACCTCCATCCGTCCGCTAGCGGTAAGCCTATCGATTCGCCCGGATATACGCCACGACGCGCCATCAACTTCCACTAGTTGGGGCTCGAGGAAGTGCGATTCTCCAACCGCGTCGAGAAGGCTCTGGAGTTCCGCATTCTTACGATCAAACCACAGTCCCGCCAGATCGCCCGACGGGAGATCACCGAGCAGCCCGACCCGCATCCGCTCGCGTTCGAGTGACCGATCACCGGCGAGATGTCGTCGCAGGATTTCGTCGCTTAGTTTGTAGCTGTCGAGACCGCCCATTTCCATAGGCTCGCAATCGAGCGATTCCTCGTCTTCGTTGGCGATGCGCATCCCGAGCACCTGCTTGCAGAAGAAACGACTAGGGTTGATCCAGCAATCGATGAGATCACCGAGTCGAATATCGAGGCGCACGCTCGATGGCTCGACCGCGGGGACCGGTTCGGTGACAAACGGAGCCGTCTCGCTGCGGTCGCCGAGCACAATTGCCGTCGCGCGCGCGTTCGCACGCGAGAAGCTGAAGAACCGCGCGTCGTCGCTTGCACCGTAATACGCCGGGCTGAACGGCTGCAGCCGATGCTGCACCGTGATGGCCTCGCGCGCTGGCCGGTTTGCATCTGACGGATGCGTGAAGGTTGCGTCCACGATGTCGAGCAATTCCGATAGCACAACTGACGGTGCACGCTCCGAGTTGTCCCGCGCGGAACGGCCAACGTAGCTCAGGATCAATCGATTTGTCGCGCAGAAGATCGTGTCGAAAAAGAGTTGCCTGTCATCGCTGCGGCGGTCCTGATCACCTGGCCGCCGTTCGATGCTGAGCAGATCGTATGCAGCGCGTCGAGTACTCCGTGGAAACGACTCGTTGTCGAGACCGAGTACCGCAATGACGCGGAACGGAATCGCTCGCATCGGCTTGAGCGCGGCGACAACCATTCCTCCGGTGAGAAATCCGCCGGTCATCATCTCGGCGGACAGCGAACGCTCAATCCATTCTCGCGCGACGCCAAGCTCCACCGCGCGATGATACTCGCCATCGCGTTCGGCCTCGCCCAGTGTGTCGATGGCGGCGAGTAGAGACTCCATTGCACGGTCTTCATCGTCGCCATCGGGTTCGATCATCGACACGACGGCATCCCGCAACGTCGACTGCCACTCTGAGAGCGTACGCGGTGCGCGCCACTCATCAAGCGTATCAAAGAGACGATCGATCCAGAGTGCAAAAGCGCCGAGCGTCTCCGGATCGCCAACGGTATCACCTGAATGTGGAAGGACGCCTCCGATCGCATCATCGGCGCGCCCGGTTGCATAACCCATCAACAGGCGGTCGATTCCGGCGCGCCACGTATTGCCTTCAATCGCGGGCAGATCGAATTCGTTCTTCCGCATGGCGCCGTCGCGGCCCCAGCGAATGTTTGTTTCTTCGATCCAGCGCAGTATCATCTGCGCACCGCGTTCGGTGATTGATGCCGAGCGGCGTACTGCTTCAACATCGAGCAGCTCGATAATTTCGGGGACAGTCCAGCGTGCACCGGCAAGTCGGAGGATACGCAGCATTGCTGCCGCGAGCGACGACTCGTGCGCAATGGGACGGTCGGCAACGCGATGCGGAATGCGGGGTAATTCCGGCTCGCCGACATCGAACACTGCTTCCACCAACGGCGCGTACGTCGTTGTGTCGGGAACGAGCACCAGCACATCGTGCGGCCGGAGCGTTGGATCAGCGGCGAAGGCTGCGAAGATCTGGTCGCGCAACACTTCCATCTCGCGCATCGACGAATGGCAGACATGCACCGTCAGCGAGTCGTCGGTCGCATCCAGCACGACCGGCGGGAGCATACCGTGTTCGCTCCCGCGCACCACGCCGGCACGCACGTCATCGCGCAGCCGACCGAGGCAGCTGCCCGGTGCCGACTCAATCCCGAGATGTTCCTCGAGCGTGAGATCGTCCCCAAGGAGCGAGATCAGCTCTCGCACACTGTGCCCGAACGCATCAAAAAGTGGGTTTCGGTGCTGCCCCTCCCCCCAACTCGCTCTCGGCGGCGCCAGTACATAGATCCGCACGTCGACGAACCTGGCGATCCCCTGCAGGAGTCGGATGACATGGACCGGGAGGGCACTGACACCGAATACGGACACCCGCTTCGGGAGCCCAGCCGGCACCTCGCCGGACTCATTTAGTCGAGTGACGGCCCGATCCATCCAACGGGAGAAAGTGCCTTTTGGCGCATTGGTGGCGCACAGATGCTTCCATAGTGCGTGCTGCCATCGCTGATTGAGCGCAGTTGTCTCGTGCGGTTCCGTCTCCTCCCACGCCGCGAGTACGTCTGGCCGGTACAGCTGATAGTTGTCCAGGCAGTCCGCCGCGCGCGTAGCGAGGCCGAGTCGCTTGCGGGTGTCCGAGCCGGTCAAAAAGCGCTGAATCGCGCCAAAGTCCGGGTTTTCGGCAACCCCGTGCTCGAAAACGTCGAGAATCCGCCACGTCAACGCTTCGGGGCTGAACCGCGCGTCCGTCGATCCGTCGTCGCCGGTGAGCGTCTTCGCGATATCCCGGGCGAAGCTTCCCGGGAAGTCGATCCGCAGCGATGCCGCGCAGCCGGTCCGCCGAGCCAGTTCTTGCCGCACCCAGCGCCGCATACCGTAGTTGTGAACGATGATGCGCTCGTCCTCGAACGGCCCGAGCGACGAACGGCTCAGATCGAGCGCCAGGCGCTTGCCGAGGACGGCGGGCGAGTCGCTGGTGACGAGTGTCAGGCGGGAGGGCATCTATAAGAGACTTGGCAGCGGGAGGGGGTAAACGTGTGGCGTCGGAGCTGTTTTGACCAGTGCGCCGGTGTCACATGATACCGCCAATGTCGCGCAGCTTGTGCTTGCGGCGTGGTCTTGTTGGCTCGGAACGGGAGACGCATATTGTTCCCGTCACGAAAGTCCAGGAGGCCGATGGCCAATCTTCTCTCGCTTGCCCGTCTGCTATCGGTCCCGTGCATGCTGGTCGCAGCTGGGCTCGGTTCGGTGCGCGCCTGGATCGCACTTTTTGCCTGCGCGATTGTTTCGGACGCGATCGATGGGCCGATTGCCCGTGCTCGACACACCGTTTCCGAACGCGGAGCAGTGCTCGACAGCGTTGCTGACTGTGCGCTTTACTTGACCGTGCCGGCGGGCGTGCTCCTGTTGTTCCCATGGGTCCGGGCCGCCGACGGGCCGGCCGTAGGGTTGGTGGTCGTTGGGTACGCGACTCCTGTCGTGTATGGATTCCTCAAATTCCGGCGCCTGACGAGTTATCACACAATAGCCGCACGCGTCTCGGGTGTACTGCTTTGCTCTGCGTTCCTTTGGCTCCTCGCGACTCGCGTCGCGTGGCCGTTGTACATTGCCACCGTTGTGCTTGTCCTGTCGGCGCTGGAAGAGATCGCGATAACACGAACGCTGCCAGTGTGGCGCCCTAACGTGCCGTCATTGCGGCACGCGCTTCGTGAAGTCCGAATCGTGCCAATGGGTGGCCACTCGCCGACAATTGATCAGCAAAGTATCTGAAACAGTCTTAACGTATCTCACTTCACTCACTCAAGGATTAGTATGCGCACCACTCGGTTTGGCGTCACGTCCGTGCTTGCTCGAATCATTGCAGTAACGGCCATACTCGCGGTTCCGGCAGTTGCCCACGCGCAACTCAGCGTTGGAGGATATGTCGGCGCGGAGTTCGATAACCAGAGCAACTGGATCCTTTACGGAGCCGAGGCGCGCCTGCCGCTCGAAGCATCTCTTGGACAACCGTACGATGCGAACCTACGGTACACTTACCATTCCTACGGGAGCGGCGCGTCGGTGTCCCAGATCGATCTCAATGCCCTTTACAACTGGAAGCTCGCAGCCCCTGGAATGTTTGCGCCGTACGTCGGGCTCGGAGCAGCGATGGTTCGTTTTTCGACTCCTACATTCAGCGAGAACAAGGCCGGACTCAACCTCATTTCGGGTACGAAAATAATACTCGACCCCGACTCGCGGATCGACCCGTTCGTGAATATGCAGTACACTATTGTTCGCGAATATCCGAACAGCTATACGCTGACCGTCGGGTTGTCATTCAAGCTGGGGAGTAGCGGCGACAAGCACTGACGCTCGGGAGACCCCGGTAAACTGCTTTGAGCCGGTGTAGGCTGCCATGGAATCCGACGAGGGTGTGACTGTCAAATGAGACGGCCATGCCCTCGTCATTTTTGCGCGATGGCCGGACGACGTTTTCGGAGATGACGGCAAGGATCTTGAATGGACCGATGAGTTCGGCGCCCAGGAATACCTTTACACTCACGACCCAACCCGAAATCGACAATGTTTGCAACAATGCTGTACGGCGCGCGCGACGTTCGCTTTGAAGAGCGGCCGGATCCCACTCTCCTCAAACCGACGGACGCAATCATTCGCCTCTCGGCCACTTGCATCTGCGGCTCCGATCTCTGGCCATACCGCGGTACGCCGCCCGTCAAGCAACCGCAGGCGATGGGTCACGAGTATTGCGGCATCGTCGAGGAAGTCGGCCGCGACGTGAAGACGGTCAAGCCGGGACAGTTCGTGATCGGTTCGTTCTGCATATCGGATGACACATGCGTGATCTGCCAGCACGGTTATCAGTCGCGGTGCGTGCAAGGTGAGTTCATGTCCGGCGCGCAGGCACCGTTCGCGCGCGTCCCGCTTGCCGACGGCACACTCGTCGCGACATCCGAAGTTCCTTCCGCCGACATGCTGCCCGATCTGCTGGCTATTTCCGATGTACTCGGTACGGGTTGGTTCGCGGCGGACGCAGCCAACGTCGGGCCCGGATCCACGGTCGTTGTTGTCGGTGACGGCGCCGTCGGTCTACTCGGCGTGCTCTCCGCCAAGCAGATGGGCGCCGAACGAATTATTGCGATGAGCGGACACGCACCGCGTCAGAAACTCGCACTCGAATTTGGCGCTACTGATATCGTGACCGAACGTGGCGATGAAGGCGTTGCGCGCATCAAGGAGATGACTGGCGGCGTTGGCGCGGACTCGGTGTTGGAGTGCGTAGGAACACAGCAATCGATGCAACAGGCCATGAAATCAACGCGTCCCGGCGGGTGGTTGGGATACGTCGGCGTTCCGCATGGCGTGGCGTTCGATGGTGGCGAGTTGTTCTCGGCAGAGATTCATTTGCATGGGGGACCTGCGCCGGTGCGCCGGTATTTGCCGAATTTGATTGAGCTTGTGTTGAGCGGCAAGATCCATCCCGGCAAGGTGTTTGATCTTACACTGCCG
>JBDTAZ010000050.1:0-3123 GCA_039924325.1 Gemmatimonadaceae bacterium | reverse complement strand
ATGAATGCGTGGGCGGCGATATTCGTAATCAACACAGCGTCAAGCTCAGCCGCCTTGGGCGGTACAACGTCAGATGTCGCACGACTGCTGACTGTTCTTCTGTCCGTCGTAATGACACTGTGGCACTACGAGTGGGATGTCCGGAGAGCATTCATCATTCGTCCGGCGGCCCGCGCGCAGTTGATTCCCTTGACTGGTGAGTGAAATGTCAAGAAACATGCTTGTCGTACTTTACGTGGCGGTGTTGATAGCCATCGTCGTTGGTGTGGATGTACAATTCTTCAAAAATAGATTCTGGGAACGGCTGATGGCGAACATCGGGATTGTATTGGTGTTCGCTGCCTTCTACTTGAGATTTGTGAAGAAGCCGTAAGCAATGTGCTATCGGTGCCAGATCTGACACCGATTCCTCTCCGATTCTGGGCACCGACTCCTCACCGATTCCTCGCCGATTCCTCGAGCGCTGGACGCCTCACGCGCCCCTCTGAGCGCGCGGATGACCCGCAGACTCTCCACTTTCGGCCGTCTCCCGGCAAACAACACTCGAGCCACGGCGAAGCGACGGGTGACCCCGTATATTGGGTTCGCATGGCAAACGGGCGAGGCGGCCTTTCGGCCGGCGCTTTCACGCTTCTTAGCGAAGACCCTCATGGAGGGCATCATGCGCCGCGGCTACACATTCGCACTCGGCTTGTTCGGAACCGGATTAGTCACATCCGCCGCATTCGGGCAGGCGCTGCCGCCCGTCGCACCAGTGCGTCCAGTCGCCGATACGTACTTCGGCACCAAGGTGGTGGACAACTACCGCTGGATGGAGGACCTCAAGGATCCGGAGATGCAGCACTGGATGAAGGCGCAGTCCAATTACGCTCGCGCGACGCTGGATGCGTTGCCGGGTTATCAGCCCTTGCTAAAACGCATCGCCGAACTCGAATCCTCGGAACCGGCAGAAGTTACCGGCGTGCAGATCGTCTCCGGGCGCTACTACAGCCTGCGCACGCCCGCGAACGCGCAATCGCCCAAGCTCTACGTCCGCGACGGCATCACTGGGAAGGATCGGTTGCTGATCGATCCCGAGAACATGCTAGGCAACGACAAATCGCATTTCAGCATCCACGGCTATTGGCCCTCGCCAGACGACCGGTACATCGCCTACCAGCTCACGGCCGGTGGCGACGGGCAGCCCGTCCTGCATGTATACGACGTGCGAGCCGGCAACGACCTCCCCGAAACAGCAGATCGGAATTTCGGTGATCCGCAGTGGTGCAACGATAATGTGTCGTTCTTTTACGCGCGCGGACAAAAGGCCGATCCCCGAACTACGGCGAGATTGAAAAACGAACGCGTCTACCTGCATGTGCTTGGGCGCACATTCGACGACGATCCGCCGATCCTCGGCCACGGAATCAGCGATGCGACTGTTGCCATCACGCCGGACGAACCTCCGGAGATTGTCACCGCGCCCGGTTCGCACTATGCCATCGCGCGAATCCAGCGGGGCAACGACGCGCGCCTGCGCATTTACGCGGCGCCTATCGACGGCATCCGCGACAGCACGACCGCATGGCGCGCTATCGCCCCGAGCTACGACGACCAGTACATCGGCAGCGACAACGTAGATTTCCCCGTCGTCGCGCTTACCGGCGATGAACTGTACTGGCTGTCCCGCAAGAACGCACCGCACGGCGAAATCCTGAAGCTCGATTTGGCGCGCGCCGACTCGAAACCGGAAGTCATCGTGGCGCAGGGCCGTCTCCCGATCTCGAAGGTTTATGCCGGCCGCGATGCGATTTACTGGCGCGTCAGCGACGCCGGCGTCAACAGCATTCATCGTCTGCGCTTCGTGCGTGGAGCACGACCGGAAACACTCCACCTTCCCTATTCCGCAAGTATCCTCGCGGTCTTCCCGGACCCGTTGAGCGATGCCGCGGTGATCCTGGCCTCGAGCTGGCTGCGTGCCCCCGCGTATCTGAGCATCAATGCGCGGAGCGTCGTCACGACCACGAACGACCTGCAACCGGCCGGCCCGGGCGATCGCCCGGATGATCTCGTTGCCGAAGAGGTGAAGGTCACAAGTTGGGATGGAACGCTGGTGCCCCTGTCGATCGTGTATCGCAGAGGAACAAAGCTCGACGGCAACAATCCAACCATCCTCGGCGGCTATGGTGCATACGGCACCACGCCCGCGCCTCAATACTCTGCCACGCAACGCACTTGGTTCGAGCACGGCGGCATCTGGGCCATCGCTCACGTGCGCGGCGGCGGCGAATATGGAGAGGCGTGGCACCAAGCCGGCTTTCAGGCGACCAAGCCGAATACCTGGAAGGATTACATCGCGTGCGCGCAGTACCTGATCGATCACCACTACACCAGGTCACAGAAGCTGGTCGGCATCGCGGCCAGCATGGGAGGCATCATGATTGGTCGCGCGATCGAGGAACGCCCCGACCTGGTCGCCGTCGCGATCATCCGAGCGCCGGCGGCCGACATGCTGCGTTTTGAAACGACCGGAACCGGCCCGCACAACGTTCCCGAAGTCGGCAGTGTCAAGACCGAAGCCGGCTTCAAGTCATTGTACGCGATGAGCCCCTACGCTCACGTCGAGGACGGCGTGAAGTACCCGGCGGTGATCGTGTATGCGGGCGCCCACGACCACCGTGCCGAACCATGGCTCGCCGCCAAGTTCGTCGCGCGCTTGCAGGCCGCGACCGCCAGTGGGAAACCCGTACTGCTGCGAATGGACTACGACGCCGGTCATACCGGTTTCGATGCGACGCGCGCGCAGGGTGACAAAGACACCGCCGACATGTTCGCCTTTGCGTTGTGGCAGACGAGCGATCCGGATTTTCAGCCGACGCACTGAACGATCAACGACCTCACTCAAAGGGCCCATGATGCATCGCGTCCAAACACTGGCAATCGGATTGCTCGGAACCGCACTAGTCGCATCCACCGCATTCGCTCAGGCGCTGCCGCCGGTTGCTCCCGTGCGCCCTGTCACCGACACGTACTTCGGCACCAAAGTCGTGGACAACTACCGCTACTTCGAGAACGTCAAGGATCCCGAAGTACAAGCGTGGATGAAGGCGCAGGCCAACTACACACGGCGGACTCTCGACTCTC
>JBDTAZ010000049.1:0-5453 GCA_039924325.1 Gemmatimonadaceae bacterium | reverse complement strand
CTTCGGTGGCGATGCATCCGGCGCGCGCCGCGCGCGTCGCCATTCTGCACACGTGGGGAAGCACTCAGACAGAAGGGTGGTGGCGACAGGCTTTTGATGTCGCGCACATCCCGTACAGCTATATCAGCGTGCAGGATGTAGCGCGCGACCCAAATCTCAACGCCAAGTACGACGTGATTCTATTCCCGCCGTCAGGCAGCGCGCAATCGATCGTGCAGGGAATGCCGATGTGGCGCAATCCCATGCCGTGGAAGACAACACCGCTCACCCCGAACATTGGCAAGATCGCCGAAACGGACGACATTCGGCCCGGGCTCGGGCTCGATGGTGTGAAGAACCTGCAGACGTTTGTGGAGCGCGGCGGTGTGCTGGTCGGTGTTTCGAGTACCGCCGATTTCGCAATCACTTACGGGCTCGCCGACGGAGTTTCAGCGAACCGCGAGGGGCACAGCAAGGTTGTCGGGTCGCTGCTACGGACGCGCATTGTAGACGATGCAAGCCCGCTGGTTTATGGTGTGTCGGATAGTCTAGCGGTGTACAGTGAAGACGGCGAGAGCTTCAGCGTCGGCAATACTCGCGGCGGTGGGCGCTCCGGAGGCCGGTTTGGGGGTGGAGAGAGCGTTCGCGCAACCGGCCGCGGCACGGCGGACGATCCCGACGTTGTGCAGGGCCGTCCGCAGCTGGCGCCGCGGAACATGGCGCCACCACCGGTGCACGTCGAGCCATGGCAGGCGACGCCTGTCACCGATGAACAGCTGCGCAATCCACTCGGAATAATTCCGCCGAATCAACGGCCGCGCGTCGCACTGCGGTTCACGGACCAGCGAGATCTGCTCGTGTCCGGCCTCCTGGACGGAGGTAGCGAGATTGCGCAGCGGCCCGTGGTGGTCGACGTTCCCTTGCAGAAAGGTCATGTGGTGCTGTTCGCGAACAATCCCATTTATCGCGGCGAGACCATGGGGTCCTATCCACTGGTATTCAACGCACTACTGAACTTCGATCACCTCGATGCGGGGAGAAAGCTGGACGAGAAGTAAACCCTGAAGTCCAGTTTATGTACGCCAGAGAGGACAGTTTGACTCAGCTTACCAAGTCTATCGGGCGTATCCTCAGTGGGCCGATTTTTGCCATTCGGAGTGCAGACCCGGTACGGCTCAGCCGATCACGTGCTGCGCCAGACCCAAGCACTTGTCCTCCACCGACTCCTACAATGCGCACAGCGTCTTTTGTGAGCTCTCGATCAACCCGACGTTTTCTGTCCACGTTCGCCGGCATCGTACTCGTCGCAGGCGCGGTTGCGTGCGGAGGAGGTAGCGATACAACAGGTCCTGGGGGTGGCGGGTCCGGCGTAGGGTCTGGCGGCGGCGGCGGCGGCGGCGGTGGCGGCACAACAACGCCGCCAGTGGCTACGGTAACAGTGACGCCACCATCCGCGACGCTACTCACCGGCGTCACTGACAGCGCGTCATTAGGCACGACGACAATTAGCGCGACGCTGAAGGACGCAGGCGGCAATGTGCTGTCAGGACGGACCGTTACGTGGTCATCGAGCGCGACCAACGTTGCGACGGTCTCCACGGCCGGTGTTGTAACAGCGGTTGGAGCCGGTTCTGCAACAATCACTGCAACAAGCGAGAGCCAGACTGGCAATGTTTCGGTCACCGTGACTCGTCCAGCAGTGTCCACGATTGTACTAGCGCCAACAAGTGCAACACTGCTTACAGGAGTGGTCGATAGCACGACACTTGGCTCGACCGCGCTGACTGCAACACCGATGGACGCAAGCAGGCACGCACTGAGCGGTCGTACAGTAACATGGACGTCGAGCGCGCCGACAGTCGCGACAGTGAGCTCGACCGGCGCGGTGAAGGCGGTAGGCGCCGGCTCCGCAACGATTACTGCGTCGGCCGAAGGACAGAGTGGATCAGCGCCCATCACGGTCACGCGTCCAGCCATCGCGACGTTAACAATTGCTCCGCAGACCAGTTCAATCGCCGTGGGGGCGACGGAAACATTAGTTGTAACCCCGGTCGATGCACAACAGCACGTGCTCACTGGCAGGATCATCACCGTCACGAACAACTCCGCATCGGTCATTTCCGTGAACGGAGGCCAGGTAACCGGCGTTTCCGCGGGGACGGGGAGCGTGACGTATGCGAGCGAAGGCGCCCAGGCTACGGCAACGATAACCGTCACTCCTTAGGCATGCATTCCAGGCGCCGGGTGATGTCCGGCGCCCGAAGCTGAGTACTTGGCGTTGCGCGCCATGTTAGGCACGATCTCTGCCCAAGAACGATGCATCGCTTTGCATACGCGCGCGAGCGCTTTACGCCGAAGGGGGCGCGGCCCCACGGCAAGATGCCAAGCGCAACACTTCAGCTCGGAGAAGCACATCATGAAGCAACTTTGGAAGAAGGTTCACACGGTGGCTCTCGTTGCGGGCGCGATGGGCGCTGTAGCGAGCACTGCTGGCGCTCAGATCACGTTCGTGGGCAATGCGTTCGGCTGTTTCTACACCGGAGCGGCGCCCGCAAATTGCTCAGGCCTGCTGAGCAGTGTCGGCAGCCTCACATACTCTGGGTCGACGTTTAACGTCACCAGCAATCCGGCCGACGGACTCCTATCCATCGGTCGGGCGCCGGGCACGCCGAACACCAACAATCTCGGCTCCTTCCACCTGCAAGGCGGCGACTTCAACTACACCGGCCAGGAATTCGCGTTGTTCGTGAATTTCACGCAACCGGCTGGCGTGGCCGGCAACAGCCTCTATACCGCGATGATCACCGGCAACCTGACGGATGCAAGTTCGGGTAACGTGTTCGTCGAGTTTTCGAGCAACGGCCCGAGCGCACCGCATACGTTCACATTCGCGGATGGCACGACGCTCTCCAACTTCGTGGTGGATCCCGTCTCCATCAACGATGGTGATGACCCGACAGCCGGCTCAACCATCGGCGTCAGCGGCCATGGCTATGCCACGGTTCCGGAACCTAGCTCACTCGCACTTCTCGGTACCGGCCTCGTAGGCATCGTTCCTCTATTCCGCAAACGCCGCAACGGATAATCGCTGCTGCAACACCGCGAAAAGGGCTGAAGTGCCAAAAAGGCCAGCAATTCCTTGCTGGCCTTTTTGGCGTTCCGCCGGCATTTTCATGCACTGCTCTCTTCGCTTGCCGCAATAAATGAGAATCACTCGCAATTCACTTTCGTCGCGACTTGCCCAGCTCACGACCCTCTCCGTCGCCGTTGGATGCATCGCATGTGCTCGCGACACAGCCCCCCCACGAGTTGGAGAAAACACTGCGTTTCCGGGTCATAAGTTCGACCATTTCGTGCTCATCGTGCTCGAAAATGAAGATGCATCCGTGGTCGAGAGCGACCCCTACATAGACTCGCTCAGCCGATCCGGCACTGCTCTTCTGGAATACTTTGCTGTCGCGCACCCTTCGTACCCGAACTATCTAGCGCTCATTTCCGGCAGGACATTCATCGGCAACGACACGGCAACGCGTCACGATTCTCTTGCCTATAACGCCGGCGATTTCGGCGATGCGCAGCTCCTCATAAACGCACCAACCATAGTAGATAGGTTGCGGTCGAAAGGCATGACTTGGGACGCGTTCGCTGAGGATTATCCGGACAGCAGTATCGCTCCAACGTCATGCGACTTTCGGCGCAACCTGCGACATTACTCGCGCAAACACTTTCCATTCCTGAGCTTCCGCGAATTCCACACGCAACCGTCGCTGTGCGCTCACGTGCGGAACCTGAAATGGCTGAACAAGGATTCGCTTGCCGCGTATACGTTCATCGCACCCAACATGATTCACGACGGGCACGATGCACCGCTGGATACCGCCGTTACGTGGCTCCGCGGTTTCCTCACTCCGCTCCTGGCGGATCCAGCAGCGATGCGCTCCACCGTGATCACGGTAACCTTCGACGAATCCGCTAACTCGGTCGGAGATCGGCTGCACGGGCGGCCGAACCGGGTATTCGCATTACTCATCGGCGGTCCGGTGAAAGCGGGAGCCAAGTCGGACTCCATCTACAGTCACTACAGCATGCTCCGCACGGTAGAGGCGAATTTCGGACTCTCGCCATCGCTCACCCCGCCCGGCACTCCTTCAATAGTGGGGATCTGGAACTAGCGAACGAGCACCGGCAGACCTCGGCAGCCGGACCGTCTCAATTTCCCTCGGCCAGCGCATGGACGACCGTTGGCGCTGCCCAATCTGGCGCTTGACGCGATCTCTGCGCTAATTGGTGGATAGCAGTCCGAACGCCAGACGGCGTCCCGAACTGTGGGCCGATTCCACCTTTTCCCGCGCTCCCGTGAACTCACGCCGACAGTTTCTGATTCAAGCTCCCCTCGGTTTGCTCGGCGCCATTGCTGCGTGCCGCGAGGAGCAGACGCAGGGCAGCCCAGCCGCATCAGCCTCGGCCACCCCCGGTGCGCCATCTGCCTTCAACACGGCGCCGCCGGTTGGTCCAGCGGTTTCGACCGGCACGTTTGCCGAAGCTGAAAAACTTGCGCAGGTGCAGTTCACCGACGCCCAGCGCCAGATGGCGGCGGCGAGTTGGCGTACGTCGATGGCTCCCCTGCTGGAGCGGCGCACTGGTCCACGAAAGATCGCGCTCGAGGCGACGCTGTCGCCTGCAACGAGGTGGGACCCCGCCTCGGCGTCCTCAACATCCAATCCGTCAAGCGACAAGTTCGCGCGCAGCGCCGCAGACCCGGGCCCGCTACCGGCAAGCGACGAGGACATTGCGTTCGCGCCCGTAACGCAGTTGTCGCGCTGGATCGAAACGCGGAAACTCTCATCCGACAGATTGACGCGCATCTACCTTGAGCGGCTCACACGTTTCAACCCGAAGCTACGCTGCGTAATCACTCTCACTCGCGACGTCGCGCTAGCGCAGGCGAAACAGGCTGACGTAGAAATTGCCGCGGGCAAATATCGCGGACCACTGCACGGCATTCCGTACGGGGTCAAGGATCTCCTCGATACAGCAAACATTCCGACGACGTATGGCGCAGAGCCTTTCCGTAATCGCGTCCCGACAAAAGACTCCGCAGTGGTCGCGCGGCTGCACGCGGCTGGCGCTGTGCTCGTCGCGAAATTGAGCATGGGAGCACTGGCCCTCAACGACATCTGGTTCGGCGGCCAGACCATGAATCCCTGGCTGCCGGAGGAAGGAGCATCCGGGTCGAGCGCGGGACCAGGCGCTGCGACATCGGCCGGCCTCGTAGGATTTTCGGTAGGGAGCGAAACCGGCGGCAGCATCATAAGTCCGACCATGCGCTGCGGAATCACCGGCCTGCGACCCACCTACGGACGCGTGCCGCGTACCGGCGCGATGACGCTTTGCTGGTCCCTCGACAAGCTTGGCCCCATGACGCGCAGCGTCGAGGACACGATGCTGGTGCTCCAGGCGATCACAGGACCGGA
>JBDTAZ010000048.1:0-5949 GCA_039924325.1 Gemmatimonadaceae bacterium | reverse complement strand
TTGCGCAGGCGTATTACAGGCCGAGTGCCGCACTGATCTGGGACGACGGCGCAGATCAGGCGCGCATGTCGATCGAGGAATACTCGGAACGATGGTTTCAGTATCCGTATCCGCAGGTTTCAGTGGTTGAGGGTCCGATCAGCGGAATGGAATACCCAATGCTTGCGATGGAAGCCAAGGGTCGCGACAAGCCCGATCTCTATAGCGTAATAACGCACGAGGTCGGACATAACTGGTTTCCGATGATCGTCGGATCGAACGAGCGGATGCACTTCTGGCAGGATGAGGGGTTCAACACGTTCATAAATACGTTCAGCGAAGCGCGCCGGTATCCGCAGAACGGTGACCAGATGCAGCGTGCCGCCGACGAGCGGGGTCAGGTCGAAGCAATTCAGCGTGCAAACAGAGATGTGCCCATCATGCAGGGGCCCGATCGGATTGCCCCTTTTATGCTCGGTACCCAATACACCAACCCATCGGTCGGCCTTCAATTGCTCAGGCAGGAGATCCTGGGGCCAGTGGCGTTTGACGATGCGTTCCGTACGTACATCAAACGTTGGGCGTACAAGCATCCAACGCCGACGGATTTCTTCAGGACAATGGAATCGGTCAGCGGCAGGCGTCTCGACTGGTTCTGGCGTGAGTGGTTCTACACCACGGCGCACTTCGACCAGGCAATCGATTCCGTGGACACCTCCAATGCGAATGGTGCGGAGCACGTCGTTGTGATCTACGGCAATCACGCTCGCGGCGTACTGCCAATTCGGGTTCGTTTCACCTTCAGCGACGGGACGACGCAGGACATCGAATATCCCGCACTGGTGTGGAGCACCAACTCGTCGAAGTACATGCGAGAGTACGATTTCACCGGCAAGACCCTGTCAAGGATCGATCTGGATCCTGATCATAGGCTGGTTGACATCGACCGTACGAACAATAGTTGGATAGCGAAGTAATCGGATATAGATCCAGCCGCGAGCTGGTGACGTATGAGAGTCGAATGAATCAAGTCGGCTCACCCAATTTGGAGAATACCAGATGCGGAAATACGTCCCCACGCTCGCGGCGCTAGCTATCGCGCTTGCGTCCGGAGCACCCCTGCAGGCGCAACACATGAGTTCGATGACCATGGTTGGAGGGCAGATGATGTCGCCAGCCAAGACTATTGTCGACAACGCGGTTAACTCTGCGGATCATACCACTCTTGTTGCCGCCGTGAAGGCAGCTGGCCTCGTGCCGACGCTCGAAAGCAAGGGGCCGTTCACAGTGTTCGCTCCAACCAATGCTGCTTTCGCTGCATTGCCAGCCGGCACCGTAGATAATCTGCTCAAGCCGGAGAACAAGCCGACGTTGGTGAAGGTACTCACCTATCACGTTGTCGCAGGCGACTATACCTCGGCAAAGCTGATGGCCGAAATACAGAAAGCCGGCGGAACCGCGCACCTCAAGACCGTGCAGGGCGAAGATCTCAGCTTCAAGATGAACGGACCGCGCAACATCGTGGTCGTGGATTCGAAGGGCAACGCCGCGAATATTTCTACCTACGACGTAATGCAGTCGAATGGTGTTATTCAGGTTATAGATCGCGTATTGATGCCGTAGTGGCGCGCGCAGGTGGCGCTCCTCGGCCAACGAATGTCAGGTGTCACGCGCATTATTCATGCACGTGGCATCTTGGCGTCATAACGGTAGGCCAGATCAATGGATTCAAACGTGGGGCTGCAGTTCGATCATCGTTACATAGCGGGCGAAGGAGGTCTCTCTGGTGTCACCGTGCTGCTGCTTCACGGCACTGGCGGCGACGGTGACTCGCTTCTTCAGCTGGGCTATACGCTGGCTCCCGGTGCCAGGCTGCTCAGCCCGACCGGGAAGGTCGTAGAAGGAGACGCGCGACGTTTTTTCAGGCGACTGCGCGAGGGTGTGTTCGATCAGAAAGATCTGGCGCAACGGACAGAAGAACTCGCCGCGTTTGTGCGGGACGCTTCAGTTACCTATGATCTGGATCCGCGTAGAATTGTCGCCGTCGGGTATTCGAATGGTGCGAACATCGCCTCAAGCGTAATGTTGCGTTATCCTGATGTCCTCGCCGGCGCCGTGCTGTTCAGACCAATGGTTCCATTTACGCCAGAACCGGAAAAATTGCTTAGCGGTATCCCTGTTCTTATCTGTGCTGGGAATCGCGACCCGCTATTGCCGCCCGGAGACACTGAACGGCTGGCCGCAATTTTTCGTTCGGCCGACGCGGATGTTACGGAACACGTGGCCACTGCGGCTCATGAACTTGTCATGAGTGACGTAGTGACCGCGCGCGACTGGTTCGCGCGCAACTTCATGCCGGCGGCGTAGAGCAAACGCCTGGCCGTCGTCGCAACAGCGAGGATTAGGCTTCTCTACTAGTGTGGCCGCAAATGGAAACGCGCGTTCGCGGGAATGACGTGACGAGTTTGTTCAATGAGTGTCTTCGAGGCGAGCGCGGATCAATCGAATGCGTTCGTCCCACCATGAAAAATCGTGGTATTCGCTTATCTGTGTCGCATGTTCCATCTCGTCGAGTGCAGCGATTGCAGGATCCGTCGTAGATTCTTGAGCGGATGCGGTCGTGGATTCTTCCGTGGCTTCTTCTATAAGCACCGCGGCGGGTGGAAGGGCGTGAACTTCGTAATCCGGCGGCGCCGGAAGCATGCGGACTGTTGGCTCGCCGAGCTTGATTTCGATCGGCGATATCACGGGGATGCTCATCAACATTTCGGATGTCCTCCAAGACTGAGTGCGAAGGCAGCGCCAGCGACTACCTGGAGCGCGCATAGTGTGAAAAGAGTGGCGTATGTCCAAACATTGTTCCGAACGGACTGCGGGAGCGTGCGTCGATAGAGCAGCCATCCAATCAGGATCGTCGCAGATTCAAGCAGCACGTCGACGACCGGTCGGGCATACAGATTCAGGCCCACGACCGGTCCGCCTGGCCATGTAGGTTTGATCCCCGTGAGATAGTCGAGTCCCCAGTGCGATACGACCACCAGTGCGACAAGGAGAGCGCCCTTCGCATCCTGGATCAGAAGGTACGTGAACAACGCGGCCAGCACGGCTGCTCCGACTATCGGAATGAAGCCGTGCGTGTAAAGACCGTACGGGCCGCGATTCATGTTCCCGAGGCAGTATCCAGCATCCAGCCAATCTGGTATCTGTGCAGCAATGAGCAGTAGCCAGAGCGGAACGGTTTTTCGGAACGAGTAAGCACCAAGCCCAAAACCGATGTGACCTGCGTACACTATCGCACCTGTCCCTTGTCTTCGCGGCTGGCCGCCGCAAGCGATCGCCGATTGAAGTACACTGTCGCTACGACTGGAGCGAGCAACGCCACAATGAGCTCAAACCCTTTGATTAAATGAATCGGCATTATGGGAGCAGTGTTGAACAATCACTAAACTTATCAGCGGCACGTCCTCGGCGGCTGCAGCTACCTGATTCCCGCGACCTTGTGCATCTGCACCGAAAGGCGCCACTGCGGATGGTCGAGGCAGTACTGAATGGCGGCAGCCGTGTTTGCCGCGAGCGCGGGGCCATCCATTGGCTGAAGGAAGAAGTGAGTGAAGTCGAGGCCTGCGAATCGCTCGGGCATCGCGGTTGATTGGGGATACACGAGCTTAAGCTCGTCGCCCTCTGTGATCGCGAGCGTGGTAGATGCCTTTGGACTCACACACGTCCAGTCGATGCCTGGGATGGCTTGCTGGGTGCCGTTCGTTTCGACGGCCACGTAAAATCCTCGACGATGCAACGCTGCTATGGCATCATGATCAAGCTGAAGCAGCGGTTCGCCTCCGGTGCAGACGACGAACCGGCCGGTTTGCGATGCGCTGCGGGACTGCCACGCTGCCTCCACCGCTATGGCGAGTGCATCCGCATCCACGAATTTGCCGCCGTCCGGCCCAACTCCGACGAAATCCGTGTCGCAGAACGAGCAGACGGCATCCGCACGATCCTGTTCTCTCCCTGTCCACAGATTGCATCCAGCGAACCTGCAGAAAACAGCAGCGCGTCCGGAATTTGCTCCTTCACCCTGGAGCGTGTAGAAGATTTCCTTCACGGTGTAACTCATCAGTCGGCGGAGCCGCGAGACATTGCGTACGAGATCGGATCGGCGATTCCAACTGCGTTGAAGCCGGCGAGCCGAAGCTGGCACGCATCGCACTCACCACACGCGTCGCCGGAATCCGCGGGGTCGTAGCAACTCGTCGTCATCGAGTAGTCGACGCCGAGTGATCGCCCGAGCTCTATGATGCCGGCTTTCGACAGGTCAATGAGTGGCGTACGAATGTGGATTGGTGCGCCTTCGGTGCCGAGTCGTGTGGCGAGGTTCGCCATGTTCTCGAATGCATGGATGTAGGCGGGCCGGCAATCGGGATAGCCCGAGAAATCCAGTGCGTTGACACCGATGAATATGTCCCGCGCCGCGATGACTTCCGCGAACGCAAGGGCATAGGAAAGGAAGATGGTGTTGCGTGCCGGGACATATGTAATGGGCACCTGTGCATCGTGCTTTACATCGCGGCCTTTGGGAACGTCGATGTCCGACGTAAGTGCGGAGCCACCGAACATACGAAGGTCGATCGTGGCGATCTCGTGACGTATGACGCCATATTGACGCGCTATGCTTCGTGCAGCGTCGACCTCGTGATCGTGTCGCTGGCCGTAGTTGAAGGAAAGGGCGTTGAGTTGGTACCCGTCTCGTTGAGCGATCGCCAGTACGGTCGTGGAGTCGAGTCCGCCGCTCAGGAGAATAACGGCGGGACGATTGTTTGACATGGCTAAATCTACAACGACACACAGTTACTTCGGCGCCGCGAGCAGCCGTTGCGAGCCGTTGCCAGCCGCCAGGTCAGGCGGTGCGCAATTCCCCTACGAGATTCCGGAGATGTGTGCTTCCGGCGAGGAGCTGTGCAGAGGCTGTTGTCATCTGCTCGCAGGCAGCGCTCTGCTCCTCGGTGGACGCACTGACCTGCATTGCCGTGGCGGCGTGCCCTTCGGCGGTGCGCGCAACTCCAGCGAGGCCCTCGGTGGCCTGTTGAACGACCCTGACGTTGTCATCGGCTGTCCGTGCGACTCCGTCAGCGGCGCGCGTCGTGCGTTCGGCGGCGGCGGCGATGGAGGCGAGGGCATCGTCGATTTCTCGCGAGACGCGCTCGAGCTCGCCGACCTGGCTCTCTCCGCGTTCCATCGTGCTGTAAGTCTTGCTCACACGGCTCGTGACGGATCCGGTCAGATCGACCACGTCGTCAGCGGCCGCGCGGGATTGATCTGCCAGCTTGCGTATTTCGTCGGCGACGACGCCGAATCCGCGGCCGGCCGCACCCGCGCGCGCGGCTTCGATCGCCGCGTTCAATGATAGCAAGTTGGTCTGATCCGCGATGCGGCCTACAGACACGACGAACTTGTTGATGTCGCCGACGGTAGCATTCAGTGCACGTACTTCTTCGGCGGCCTGCCGAACGATGGTGCGTACATCGACGAGGATCGAGAGTGTTCTCTCAAGCTCGACGCGTTTGCCAGCGGCCTGACCGTGAATTGACGCAGCGAGTGCCTGTACCTCTTCTGCACCTGCGGCAACTCCATCGGCGCCGTCGCGGATGGTGTCGAGCGAGCGAGTAACCGCCAGTATCTGCTGCACCTGCGCTTCGGCACCTGCAGAGACCTGGGTGACGGCTTCCGAAACCTGGTTAGCAGTATCCGAGATCTGTTGCGAAGCGCTGGCCAAGTCGCCTGCGGAGTGCGTCACGTCGTCTGCGGTCCGCGTCGCGACATCGACCACGCGCGAGAGCGAATCCGCCGCATGGTTCATTGCCGCCGCAACTGTGGCGAACTCCCCGGGCATGTGCGCGCTCGACGTTCGCACGGTAAGATTGCCTTCGCTGAAACTCCGTGCGTGGCTGGAGAGCGCGCTCAACGGTGTGT
>JBDTAZ010000047.1:0-9466 GCA_039924325.1 Gemmatimonadaceae bacterium | reverse complement strand
TGAAGGAAAAGAAGGCTCGCGTCGAGGATGCTCTCCATGCTACCCGTGCAGCGGTTGAGGAAGGCATCGTCCCAGGCGGCGGCGTCGCACTCATCCGTGCGCAGCGCGCACTCAAGGATCTCAAGTTTGCAGATCACGATGAGCAGGTCGGCGTCGACATCATCCGTCGCGCCATCGAAGAGCCAATCCGCATGATTGTTCAGAATGCGGGCGGCGAAGGTTCGATGGTCGTCGAGAAGGTGCGTAGCGCGAAGGACAACACCTTCGGCTACAACGCGCTCACCGACACGTACGAGGATCTCGTGCAGGCCGGTGTTATCGATCCAACGAAGGTCACGCGCACGGCGCTTCAGAACGCAGCCAGCATCGCCGGCCTGCTCCTGACGACCGAAGCCTTGATCGTCGAGAAGAAGGAAGCCTCTCCTCCGGCAGGTGGCGCGCCGGGCGGCGGCATGGGCGGGATGTACTAGGATAGTACTGAAGGCTCGTAGTAGAACCACAAACCGGCCCGGAGCAATTGCTCCGGGCCGCTTTTGTCTGGAGGGCTTGCGTGCTTATCACGCGACGGATCTCGAGTCAGTCACCTCTAAGTGACACGGCAGGATCGACGTGCGATGCGCGCAGCGCCGGAGGCAGCGCCGCGGCGAGTCCGACGATCAGCAAGGTGATTGTGGCGCCTGCAAACGTGACACCGTCCAGCGCACTCACGCCAAACAGAAAGCCGCTTATCGCTCTCGTGAGCAACACGCTCAGCGCGCCGCCAAGCACCAATCCCAAAACTATGGTTGAGAGGTTCTCCGTCAACACCAAGGCGAGAACCGAGCGCGAACGCGCGCCGAGCGCGATCCGGACGCCAATCTCCCTCGTCCGCTGAGTAACTCCGTAGCCGACGACTCCGTAAATACCAATGGAAGTCATTGCAAGGGCAAGCAAGCCGAAGAGGCCGAGGCCAATCGCACCGAGCCGCTGCGCGAATACGACGTGTCCCGTGCTCTCGTCAAACGTCGACGCGCCGGAGACGGGGACCTCTGGTGCGACGTTCCCAATTGTCTTCCGAAGCAGAGGCACGAGTTGGGATGCATTGCCTGACCCTCGCACCACGATCTGTTGCGGGAAAAGGCCGGAGGATCCCAGATGCTGGCCAAGAACTCGGTACAGGTACCGCTGGGGAGGTTCACCGAGATCGTGATACTTGCTGTCCCGCACCACGCCAACGATGGTCACCGTGTCACCGCCGAGGAGAACGCGCCGCCCGAGCGGCTCGCGACCCTTCCAGTATTGACGCGCCATGGTTTCGTTGATGATCGCGACGTGTTGCGTACCTGGCGCATCCTGATCGCCGAACCGGCGACCGCTTAGCAGTGGAATGGAAAACGCCTGAAAGAATCCCGGAGTGACGTCAGCAAGCTCCAAGTCCGACTCTGGTCCCGGCGGCGGTATGTAATCGTCAAGCCTGAAACGCTCGCTATCGGATCCTCGGTCAAGAGGGAGCGCCGTCGCCATCGCCGCGAAGTGCACGCCAGGCGTGTTTTGCAGCCGACGAATGAGTTCATCGTAGATGGCGCCAACGCGCGCGCTGTCTCGCGGTATCAGGCCGACGTTGATTCTGGCTGTCGCTACGTGTGAGCCATCAAATCCCGGATCGGCGGCAAGTGCACGCTGCAAACTGCGGGTGAACAGCCCGGCGCCAATCAGCAGGATAAGACTCAGAGCGATCTGGGCGACGAGAAGCGAGCGCCGGAGCACCGATGCCGAGCGACCGCCACCCGGGGATCCATCTTTGAGAGCGACGGTCATGTTTCCGTCGTTCGTCCCCTGGAACGCCGGAGCGACTCCAAAGATCATGCTCGCGACGAGCGCTATGCTGATGGTATACACGGTAACGTGCGTGTCGACATGCGCGCCCAGCGAGGAAAACGAAAAGTCATCGCCGATTGATACGTGTGCGAGATATCGATTTGCCACGACTGTCGCTAGTAGTCCCACGACTGCGGCGATAATAGCGAGAACCGCCGTCTCCGTCAGTAGCTGGCGGATCATGCGACCGCGGCCGGCGCCGACGGCCATTCGGACTGCAATTTCACGCCGCCTACTCATGGCGCGGGCGAGCAGGAGATTCGAGACATTTGCGCATGCAATCAGCAGTACAATGGCCACTATTACTAGTATGACCGTTGCGGATCTCACGACGACGCCATGCGGTACACTGGAAACGGCTGCGTCGGCAGCGAGACTCGGAGGGTGTGACGCCACGTCTTTCGCAAAACCATTGTTATGATCTGGGAATGCACGCTCCTGCTGTGCGGCGGATGCGTTCAGTGCAGTGGTTGCTGATTGCAGCGATGCGCCGGGCGCGAGCCGCCCAATCATCGTGAGCCAACCCCAGCCGCGTTTCTCGAGATTCAGTCCTGCAAACGACGCTGGTGCGAGATCCATCCAGCAGTGGATCGAGATCCACATTGCTTGCGATGCGTCGACTTCCGTTCCCCGGAAGTCGCTCGCGGCGACGCCTACCACTTTCACTGGCGAACCATTCAAGTCGATCGTGCGCCCTACGGGGCTGGCGTCGTCGGGGAAGAATGTTCTGGCGAACGACCGGCTGAGAACCGCTGCCGGCGCGGCGCCGGCTTCGTCGTCGGCTGGAGTGAGCAGCCGCCCGGCGGAGGGCATCACGCCCAGAATGTTGAAATAGTTGCCGGACACGACGCCGACCGACGCGACGATGGTTCTTGTCCCGTCTGAGACGGCCGTACCTCGATCGCTGAATGCGGCGAGGCCCGCGAGAGCGGGAGTGCCATCTCGAAAGTCACGGTAGCTCGGATAGGAAACGGAATAGCCGCCAACACTAATCAACCGATCAGGCGACCTCACACCGGGAAACGGTCGCAGGAGTACCGCATTTACGAACCCAAAAACAAGCGCGTTGGCTCCTATGCCGAGCGCCAGCGTTACCACCGCCGCGACCGTGAATCCGGGATTGCGCGCCAGCTGGCGCGCGGCGAAGACAACGTCGTTGCGCACCCCCTGCACAAAGTCCGCGATCCGAGTGCTGCGCTCGTGCTGATGGCCGATCTCATAGCACAGTGCCCGCACGCTATCGACATTTCCAAATCGCCGAGCCGTTTCGAGCTTGGCTTCGTTCGTGCTGAGGCCACTGGTTACGTAATCTCGTTCGCGCATCTCCAGATGAAAACGCAGTTCCTCGTCGACATCATCCTCCACATCCGCGCGCCAGAAGCGCAGGTAACGATGTAGCGGCGACCTTTTCATCATGGTCGCCTACGCCGGCTGAGTGGTTGCATCCAGCACGCGGGTCACGGCGTCCGCGAACCGCGACCATGTGGACGCCTCCACTCGCAACTGCTTTCGACCTTTCGCCGTCAGCTCGTAGAACTTTGCGCGTCGATTGTTCTCGGAGAGTCCCCATTCCGCAACTATCCAGCCGCGTGCCTCGAGGCGATGCAGGGCGGGGTAGAGCGATCCTTCCTCGATCTGGAGGACGTCGTCAGTCGTCTGTTGCAGCCAGCGCGCTATTCCGTAGCCGTGTACCGCTCCCCAGCTGACAGTCTTCAGAATCAGAACGTCGAGCGTTCCCTGGAACAGATCGACAGGCTTGTTCATGTTGTCCCCGTAGAGTGTCTATGGGGGCAGCATACAAGCTTTCCCCTAGAACGTCAAGGGGGATGACGGGTGCCCACATTTCCGCGGCCCGGCGGAAGGGAGCGTGCGGCAGAACGGCGGGCTAAAGCGCCAGTGCGAGTTGAAAGGCGGCCCTGCGGGTTCCGGCTTCAAACGGACCCACAACACGATCCTGATGCGCGGCGCTCAACCGTCCCGTAAAACGTGTGCGGGAGATCGCAGTTCCCACCTCGGTGAGAGCTGTCGTCGGCGAATTGCACTTCTCGCTCAGGTGGGCGAGAACGATCTGCCGCAGATCGCGGTGCGCAAGGTCGCGTGCCAACTGACCGGCGCAGCCATTGCTAAGGTGGCCGTTGCGCCCCGCTATGCGCGCACGCACGGACGCGGGATACGGGCCTGAGTGCAACATCAATTCGTCGTGATTCGCTTCGAGGAGCAGCAGGTCGACATCGCGCAGCGCATCGCGAATCCCTTGCGTAGCAATCCCCAGGTCATAAGCGATACCGGCACGTGCGCCGCTCGATCGCGACGTCGCCACAAGAATCACGGGCTCCGCCGCGTCGTGCGATGATCGCACCGAAAGCAGATCGATATCTCCGACTGTAAGACCGTCACCGGCGCGAAACGCGATAGTGCCGGCATCGACAAGGTCACGACACGCCGCGATTGTGCCCGTCGTCGCGTAGGATTCCCAAGCGAATCGCTGGCACAACACGCGTACCCCACGAACGTGATCCGTGTGTTCGTGCGTGACGACGACCGCCTGAATCGACTCCGGTGCAATTGCGGCCAGCTTCATTCGGTCGACGAGAGTTGACGCCGCGAAGCCAGCGTCGATTAGCAGCCGAGTGTCACCAGACTCGAGTACTACCGCGTTCCCGCGGCTTCCGGAGCCCAGAACCCACATGCGCATTGTCATCGCAACTTGCCTGCGGCCGCGAGCGAGCGCGTTCCCACACGCAATGCCACTAGCAGGCTACGCTTTCGGGGCGCGGGCGAAGGCACTCGCGAGCTGCCGACGCGCTGCCTCGGAGATTCTGACCCCGCGGCGCTGCATCACGTGCGCGGCGACCTCGAGAAACTTGTCCAGCTTGTACGTCTCGTATCGATCGCTTTCACCCCATGCAAATGCTGTCACGTGCTTGGGATGCAACTCACCGCCGAAGATGTTCGCCGCCGCACCAAGGACCGTCCCGGTGTTCAGCAGTGTGCCAATGCCGGTCTTCACATGGTCGCCGAACATCGTGCCGAGAAACTGCTGCTGCGTGTCGACCAGTCCGGCCGGTGTCCACAGGTGCACTGACCCGTAGGTGTTCTTGAGATTGCTGGTCGTCGTTCCCGCGCCAAGATTGACCCAGCGACCGAGATAGGAATGCCCAACAAAACCGGCGTGCCCCTTGTTGGAGTGGCCGAGCACGATGCTGGAGCTTATCTCGCCACGAATCTTGGATTTTTCGCCGATGGAACAGTTCGCGATCCGGTCGCCGACGATGACGGCGCCAGCACCGATGAAACACGGCCCGACCAGTCGTGTGAAAGCGCTGACGATGGCACCGCCGCGAACCAGAATCGGGCCGGCGGAGGCATCGAAGACGACGTACGGCTCGATGGTTGCGCCAACTTCAACTGTGACGGAGTGGTCCCCTAATATTACGCCCGGCTCAGCGACGCAAGTGACGGACGGCGCGAGCGCCGCAATATCATCTGCAAGCTGAAGTGGCAGTTCGGCGATGAAGTCCCATACCGCGACGAGCCAACGCCCGTCCAATTCCGCAATGCTGTTTCCAGCGATGCTCGCGATATCAAACGAGCCATCCTTGAGCGACGAGCTCTCGAGCGGCGTCGCAATTCGAACCGCGCAAACCTTACCGCCGCATGTCCAGGATGTCTCCGCATCAGCCATCACGGCGTCGAGCGCGACGACACAGCGCGAGTTGACGAGAATCGCGCCTTCGGGTATCACCGCGTCCGAAGCAAGTGCCGGCGGTGCGCCCTGTTCGTCGAAGTCGGCCAGATGAGCACTGCTTGCGAAGCCGGCAGCATTTCGGCCGGATACTCGCTCCCAGCGCTTGCGTTGGAGCTCCACACCGGCGCGCATCTCGGAGACCGGGCGGGTAAGTGCAAACGGCTCGAAGCTTCTCGCAACGCTGTCATCGTACAGGTACAGCATGGTCATGGCAACGCCTGCAAATCGCTGGGGAGGGAATCGATAAGCGTCTTGAGATAGACGGAACGGTCTACCGTAGTTACCAAAGTAAGTCCGTCCCGAGTCACTACGACCAGGTCGGATACTCCAAACAGTACCACGGAATTGCCTTCGGCGTGAACTACGTTGTTCGCAGCGTCAGCTACGATAACCGCCCCGCTAACCACGTTGCCATTGGCATCGGGTGTGCGAACTCTACGGAGCGACGCCCAGGTTCCTACGTCATCCCAACCGAAGTCACCGGGCACGACGTACACACGGTCGCTTCGTTCAAGCACACCTACGTCCACCGAGACCGACTGGACCGCGGCAAAAAATCTCTCGAGCGAGCCTGGTTTCCCATCAACCTGCCCAAGCGCGGGCGCGACTTCCGGTGTGTGTGCCCGGATCTCATCGAGGAAGTCGCCCACGCGCCATACGAATATCCCGGAATTCCAGAGACAGGAGTTCGCGCAGAGTTCTGCTGCGCGTTCGCGCGTTGGTTTTTCAATAAATCTTTGAACCCGTCTGGCATCGGGTGACGCGCTTGCGTCACCAGGTTCGATGTAGCCAAACCCCGGATCGGGTCGCGTCGGCACGATCCCGACCGTCACGAGCCCATGCTGGCTTTGCGCCACCTTGATGGCACGTTCCAGCGTCGCGCGGTACTCCGGCTCATCGGCAATGGCCCAATCCGCGTGTACGCATACCATGACGGTTTCGCGTCCGGTGCGGCGCTCGATCTCCGCGGCCGCGAAAGCGAGCGCTGCGGCGGTGCCGGCCGGACGCGGCTCCGGTACAATATTCTCGCGAGCCATTTCGGGAACCGCCGCAGCTATCGGCTGCACCAGTGCGGCATTTGTGAGAATCAGCGTTCGTTCCGGTGGAACGAGCGCCGACATTCGTTGTAGCGTTGCGACGAGAAGAGGTCGAGTGTCGACGAGCGGCAGCAGTTGCTTCGGTCGGGTGGGGGTACTCAGTGGCCAGAAGCGCGAGCCTACGCCTCCGGCGAGCACGACCGCCCAGGGGCTACTGCTCATTCAATCTCGCCATCGGCAACGCCGGTGAGCCGTGCGACAAGTGCATACAATTTCTTGGGACTGAACGGTTTGGTGACGAAGGCATTGGCTCCCGTCTCAAGCGCGGCGCGTTCCTGTTCATCCTGACCCGCGGCCGTGAGTATGATCGCGGGTATGTCGCTATGCAGATCGACACGGAGTGCACGCAGCACATCGAGTCCGCTCATCTCCGGCATCATGAGATCAAGAAGGACCAGATCGTATACCTTGTCGCCCGCAGCAAGCGCATCACTGGCTTCTCGGCCATTGAACGCAAGGGTGACTTCGAACGGGCCGGCCTCAAGCTTCATCTTGATGATTCGTCCGATGTGCGGCTCGTCGTCCGCGACGAGCACGTGCCGCGGGCGCGCTTCAGGGCCTGTTGCCAAGGGACTCGCCAAGGGGCTTGCTTCCTAGACCAGCGCGGCCATCGCGAATCGGTGGCGTCGCAGGTCGTAAAGAAGATCCGCCAACTCTACGTCCATGCTGGCGGACACGAAAAGAAGCACCTGGTCGGAAAGCCTCTGAACGACGCCGTAGCCGCGTTGAAACTCGAGCACGATCATGCCGGTATCGCCGGCCGAAGCGGCAGCGCCAAGCTGCCCCGCCGCCGTCGCAACCGCGGGAACCCTTGCTGCCAGGGCCTCGGCGTGGCTTTGTTCGGAGTCATGGGTCTCGATCAGCAGGCCATCGGCCCCGAGGATCACGACCGCACGGACTCCTGGTCGGCGCTGGATGGCTTCGGTCAACTCGCGTAGTGTCGGCATGCGTTGAAAAGTACCGTCCCGGGGGCTATTCTACGAGGCTACGCCACGGGGAATTATGCTCGGTGGCGGGTATTATCAAATTCACCCCGCTCCGCTCAGCGAATGCATTCACGCTATCCCGCCGCGGCGGTCGCGGCCCTTGCAGGCCTCGCGCTCGCCACCGGCTGTAAGGACACCAGTCTTTTGCAGGCGTCGCTGCCCGTCGCGACGGATACACTCATGGTTTACGCGACCACCGGTACCCCGCCAAGTCTCCCGAGCGGCATTTCGGTCATCTATCGATCGAGTGTTCGAGTAGATGGGTCGGCGGCCTTCGATGTGGCATTCGACTTTGACAGTCTGGGACGGGTCGTTGTCAGCCCGGTGCGGGTTCTGGTAAACCAGCTCTCGGGCGCACCGGCTGTGGGAATCAAGACAGAGTTTACGACCCCGTTCGACAATATCACGTCGGCGCCTGGCGGATATTATCGTCCTGATACCGCAATCGTTGTCACTCCGGGGCAGCCGTTCGTGGTGCTTACAAATCGTGCGACGGGGAGCAATGCGTGCGTCTACGATCCGAGTCCCACGATATACGCGAAGGTGGTGATTGACAGCACCTTTGCGGCTACAACGCGAGCGATCTACCTGCGCATGGTCTCGGATCCAAACTGCGGATACAAGTCGTTCGCTGCTGGTCTTCCATCGAACTGACGTCGTGCACGATCTACATCTACTTCGCGAAGATCCAGAGGCGATCCGGGACGGTTTGAGCCGTCGCAACGTTTCCGATTCCACTCGTGCTCTCGTCGATCACGCGTTGACCCTGGACACGGAACGCCGTTCGATCATCCAGCGAGTGGAGGAGATCAAGGCCCGCCGGAATACTCTCACGCAGAGTGTCGCCCAGCTCAAGCGCTCGGGCGACAATGCGGACGCACTGATCGCTGAGGGACGCGCGCTTGGGGACGAGATCGACGCGCTGCAGATGCACCTGTCTTCGACAGAAGAAGAGCTTACGGCGGTGCTGCTCCAGATGCCCAACGTCACGCTTCCGGATGTTCCGGCGGGTGGCGAAGAGAACAACGCTGTTGTGCGGACCTGGGGCACACCCCGCGCCGTAGACGGCGTGGTGCCGCACTGGGACATTGGTATGAAACTCGGCCTGTTTGATCTGGAGCGTGGCGCAAAGATCAGCGGTTCGGGCTTCATCGTTTATCGTTCGGCGGGTGCGCGTCTGGTGCGTGCGCTTATGAACCTCATGCTCGACACCCATACTCGTGACCATGGCTATGAGGAAACGTGGGTACCCGCGGCGGTAAACAGTGCGTCGATGACCGGCACTGCGCAGTTCCCGAAGTTTGAGGATGAGCAGTACGGCCTGGTTGACGAGGATCTGTTTCTAATTCCGACGGCGGAGGTACCGCTCACGAATCTGTATCGGGATGAGATCATACCGGAGGCGGATCTACCGCGTACCTTCACCGCGTACTCGCCGTGTTTCCGTCGTGAAGCCGGCGCGCATGGGAAGGACACGCGAGGTCTTCTTCGCGTGCATCAATTCGACAAGGTGGAGTTGGTCCGTTACGCGCACCCGGATAGTTCAATCGTAGAGCATGAGTTGATTACAAAGCACGCAGAGCGGATTCTGCAATTGCTCGAACTTCCGTATCGGGTGCTCTTGCTTGCGGCGGGCGACACCGGATTTGCAAGTGCCAAGACGTATGATCTCGAGGCATTTGCGCCTGGCGTCGGCAAGTGGCTCGAAGTATCGTCGTCCAGCAACTTCCGCGACTTTCAAGGCCGTCGGGCGAATATTCGCTTTCGCCCGACGGCCG